>QGUN01000003.1 GCA_003242475.1 Pseudomonadota bacterium | reverse complement strand
GGACAGGGAACGCGAGACGCGTCGGGGCGGGCTTCGCGGGGTGAATGGGTCGACACCCGGGCCGCTGGTGTCGCGGCTGGGAACCTCGGGGCCCAGGTCCGGAAGGGGTGCGCGAGATCGGCAACGGCGAAGGTCGGAACCATGGCCGGGAGCCCGAGGCCAGCGCGGAGAAGGAAGTCCTGGAGCGCTTCGAGGGCTTCGCGCCCCTCGAAGGCGAGTGACACTGGCAGGGGAAGGAGCGGCCGGAATTGAAGCGGGACGTGGAAGGAGAGTGTCGGGAGGCGGACCAAGGGAACCTGCACGAGCCGAGGGGGCGAAGGTGCGAGGAAATGCCGGTTCGACCTTCGGCGCTTCGTTCGGCACGCCATCGCGGATGCAGCGAGCGGCGAAGACGGGGTGGGAGGGGCGACGGCTCGAAACGAGGAGCGTAACGGCTGGTCGGGCAGCCGAAGGAGGCGCCCGAAGACGGGGTGCCGTAGCGTTCGGGAGTGGAAGCGGGCAGGTGGGTCGGTAGGCGCGGTTCAGCCGGCGCCAGACGAGGCGCTGAAGAGACGGGTGCGGTGCGCGTTGCGCCCGAGGTGTGGAGAGCGCGCGGACGCGCTCGCTTTCTCCAACCTGTCACGGAGAAGGGCAGGGATTGCAAGAGGGCGAAGCGCGGGTCCAGAGGGTGGATGGGGGAGGGGAGCCAGGTCGTAGGCCTCGAGGGCCGACCGTCCGAGCCTGGAGGCGTCGGGCAGGAACGGTTGGCTCGAGGAGGCCTTCGTCAAGACCGAAGGGCGGGGAATCGGGTGCCCCTTCGGGCTTTGGAGGCAGGGAAGGAGGCCGGATGGCCTCGGTGCTCGTGCCTCGGGCAGTTCCCGGAGGTCCGACGTGGGGCATTCGTGTGTCGTCCTTCGGGCCTCATCGGCCCAAAACGGAGCGTCCTGGCGTGCGCGGTGGGAGAGAGGGGTAGAGTCCGGCCGGAAGGGAAGAAGGGGACCGCCGCAGAAGGGAGGAGGCCCGCGCTCGCCCGGGAAAGGGGAATCGAGAGACGAGACGGGCGTTCGACAGGCGCAACCTTCTTCGGAAGCCGGAAAGGGGCCGGGAGAGCTCCTCGATGGAGAAGGGAGCGTCGGGGGAAGTCGGCCAGGTGGCTTCACCGGAGAAGCGGCCCGGAAACGACGTCGAACGAAGGTCCGGGGGGAGGGCGGCGCCCAAGTGGGTGAGGATCGATGCCTCGCCTTGCCTCGGGAGCCGAACCGAGCGGCTCGGCGCCCCATCCCTCGGCGAACGTCGACAGTGCGTGCCAGGGTTCGTCGCTAGGAGTTTTCGGCGGCCCCTCCGCCAGTCACGGGAAAGAGGGATTGCGGACGGCGTTCCACGTGGAACGTCGAGCCCGCGGCTGGCCCACGTTCCACGTGGAACGTGGCCCTACGTTGCCATGCATGACTGCCTACCGCGTTTCCCTGCTTGCCGCGGTGGAGCCCAGGTGATAGCAAGCCAATCGACAGAGGCCGCCATTTCGCCGATCGGTTTCGTTGGGAAAAGGAGCGACATCCGTGCCGCGGATCCTCTCCATCTCGAATCAAAAGGGCGGGGTGGGCAAGACGACGACGGCGGTCAATCTGGCCGCCTCTCTCGCCTCGGCGGAACACCGGACCCTGCTCATCGACATCGATCCCCAAGGCAACGCGGGCTCCGGCCTGGGCGTGAACCGGGACGAGGTGGAGCGCTCGGTTTACGACGTGCTGATGGGGGAGCGGACCATCGACGAGGTCATCCGGCCGACGGAATTCGCCTACCTCGACCTGGCCCCAGCCAGCCGGGACCTCGTCGGCGCCGAGGTGGAGCTGGTCAACGCGCCGGAGCGGGAGTTTCGCCTGCGCCGCGCGCTCCAGAACATCGACCACTACGAATACGTCCTGATCGACTGCCCGCCGAGCCTGGGGCTGCTGACGCTCAACTCCCTGGTGGCGAGCGACGCGGTGCTCATCCCGCTGCAGTGCGAGTATTACGCCATGGAAGGCCTTTCGGCCTTGCTCTCCACCATCGAGCTCGTCCGGCAGAGCTTCAATCCCAGCCTCGAGATCGAGGGCATTCTCCTCACCATGTACGACCGGCGGACCACGCTCTCGGCGCAGGTGGAGCGCGAGGTCCGCGGCTACTTCGGCAAGCAGGTCTTCGAGAGCGTCATTCCCCGCAACGTGCGGCTTTCGGAGTCTCCGAGCTTCGGCAAGCCGATCCTCCTTTACGACATCGCCTCTGCGGGCGCCCAGGGCTACCTGGGCCTGGCCCGGGAGTTTCTGGCGCGCGACGAAGAGCGCCGCTCGGGCGCCGCGGCCTGAGGGAAGGAGCCCCAATGGAATCGAGGACAGGAGGCACTCGGGATCGCGCGCAGAATCGGCTCGGACGCGGCATCTCCGCCCTGCTTCCGCAGGCCGGGGCGGCCGCGTCGCGCCCATCCGGCCAGGCGGTGGCCTCGATCCCGATCGAGGACATTCTTCCCGATCGCAACCAGCCCCGCCGTCATTTCGACGAAGCGCAGATCGAGGAGCTCGCGGCGTCGATTCGCTCGAAGGGCGTGATCCAGCCCATCCTCGTGCGGAAGGACGGGGAGAAGTACCGGATCATCGCGGGCGAGCGCCGCTGGCGGGCGGCCCAGCGCGCGGGGCTGCGCACTCTGCCGGCGCTCGTCAAGGAGGTCACCGAGCGGCAGGCCTTCGAGCTCGCCCTGATCGAGAACATCCAGCGCGCCGACCTCAACCCGATCGAGGAGGCCGAGGCCTATCGTCGCTTGATCGAGGAATTCGGCCTGACGCAGGAAGGATGCGCGGAACGGGTGGGGAAGGAGCGCTCCTCCATCGCCAACTCCCTGCGTCTCCTCCGCCTCCCGGAGGAGGTCAAGGAGCGGCTGATCGACGGCTCCCTCAACATGGGCCATGCGCGCGCTCTGCTCGGCCTGGGTGAGGATGAAGCGATCAAGAGGGCAGCCGCCGAGGTGATCGCCCGCCGCCTCTCGGTTCGGCAGACGGAGAGCCTGGTCCGGCGGCTGAAGGCGGGCGAGACGGTGCCGCCACGCGAGGAGGAGAGCGGGAGCCGGGCGGAAGTCCGCGCCATCGAGGAGCGGCTTCAGCGCGCACTGGGCACCCGAGTCCGGCTCGTCGACCGCGGCAAGGGTCGAGGCAAGATCGAGATCGAGTATTTCAGCTACGAGGAGCTCGACCGCCTACTGGAGGCCATGACCCAGTCCGGCTCGTGAGAGCTGGCCTCCGGGCGGCGTACCCTCATCCAAGCGAGGTCGAGATGTCGCGCAGAGAAGAGATGAACACCAACGAGATCAACGCACTTCTCGGAAGGGGATCCAGCTTCGAGGGAAAGCTGAGCTTCGAGGGTACGGTCCGAATCGAGGGTGCCTTCTCCGGGGAGATCCACACCAACGACACCCTGGTCATCGGACAGGGCGCCGACGTCAAGGCGCAGATCTTCGCGGGCAACGTGATCGTTTCGGGCGGGACCGTCACCGGAAACATCCACGCCAAGCACATGATCGAATTGGAGAAGGAGGCGACGGTCCGCGGCGACCTGGAGACCCCGGCTCTCCGCATCGAGAAGGGGGTGATCTTCCAGGGCTCGTGCCGAATGGAGAACCTCGGGCAGCCCCGGCCGGCCGAGGTGGCCGCACCTCCTTCGGCGGCCTCGACGGATCGTCCGGCCCGTCGTTGATACGTTCGGTCGATCGATCTCTTACTTTGTCCAGGGCTTGACCGCCCCGAAGCCGCGTGCTATGGGGCGCGTCCATTTTCGGGCCTCGCCCCGCCGAAGCCCCCGACCGCTGGATTCGCCAGGAGGCCTCCCTTGATCCAAGGCTCGCTCGCCAGGCGCTACGCTCGCGCCCTGCTCGCGTCGGTCGGCGACGACTTCGAACGCGCGCACGCGGATCTCTCCGCCATCGTGGGCTCGCTGCGCGACGCGCCGGAGGTGATGGAGTTCTTCGCCGATCCCACCGTCTCCCGGAAGCGGAAGGCCGATGCCGTCGAAAAGCTGATCGAGGCCGGTAAGCCCCACCCGCTGGTGGCCAATTTTCTCCGGGTCCTCGCCGCGCGCAACCGTCTGGGCCATCTCGAGGACATCGCGCGCGTCTTCGACGAGCTCGTCGACGAGCGGCTCGGCCGGGTGAAGGCGGAAGTGGTGAGCGCCGCGCCTCTGGCGGCGGATCAGGAGGCCCGAATCCGCGAGACCCTGGTTCGGGCGACGCGCAGGGAAGTCGAGCTTTCGACCCGGGTCGATCCCTCGATTCTCGGGGGGCTCGTGGCGAAGGTGGGTAGCAAGGTTTTCGACGGGAGCCTGCGAACGCAGCTCGGGGCTCTCCGGGACGAGCTTCTGCGCCGCGGCTAGGCGGCGACAATCAGGATTGCGCGCCCTCGGGGCGCGCTCGGGAGATACAGGCCCATGGAAATCCGGGCGGACGAGATCAGCCGCATTCTCAAGGACGAGATTCGGGAATTCGGAAAGAAGGTCGAGGTCGCCGAGGTCGGCACCGTGCTCCAGGTCGGCGACGGCATCGCCCGCGTGCACGGGTTGACGGAGGCGATGGCCGGTGAGCTGGTCGAGTTCCCCAACGGCGTCCGCGGCCTGGTCCTCAACCTCGAGGAAGACAACGTCGGTATCGCCGTGATGGGGCCCTACGAGGGCATTCGCGAGGGCGACCAGGTCAAGCGGACCGGGCGCATCGCCGAAGTGCCCGTGGGCAAGGCGCTGCTCGGCCGCGTCGTCAACGGCCTGGGTGAGCCGATCGATGGCCGAGGGCCGATCGAATCCGATACCTACCGCAAGATCGAGGTCAAGGCGCCCGGCGTCATCGCCCGCAAGTCGGTCAAGGAGCCGCTGCAGACGGGCATCAAGGCGATCGACGCGATGATCCCGATCGGCCGCGGGCAGCGCGAGCTGATCATCGGCGATCGTCAGACGGGCAAGACCACCATCGCGGTCGATACCATCCTCAACCAGAAGGGGCTGGGCGTCTACTGCATCTACGTGGCCATCGGCCAGAAGCAGTCGACGGTCGCGCAGGTGGTGGAGCGGCTGCGGGCTGGCGGCGCCATGGAATACACCACCGTGGTGGCGGCAAACGCCTCGGACCCGGCGCCGCTGCAGTTCCTCGCCCCCTATACCGGCGCGGCGATGGGCGAGTACTTCCGCGACAATGGCATGCACGCGCTGATCGTCTACGACGATCTCTCCAAGCAGGCCGTCGCATACCGCCAGCTCTCGCTGCTCCTCCGCCGTCCGCCGGGGCGCGAGGCCTATCCGGGTGACGTCTTCTACCTGCACAGCCGCCTGCTCGAGCGCGCGGCGAAGCTCTCCGACGAGCTGGGCGGTGGCTCGCTGACCGCGCTTCCGATCATCGAAACGCAGGCGGGCGACGTCTCGGCCTACATCCCGACCAACGTGATCTCGATCACGGACGGTCAGATCTACCTGGAGACGGACCTCTTCCACGCCGGCATCCGGCCCGCGATCAACGTGGGTCTGTCGGTCTCCCGCGTGGGTGGCTCGGCCCAGATCAAGGCGATGAAGCAGGTGGCCGGTACGCTCCGTCTCGAGCTGGCGCAGTACCGGGAGCTGGCGGCCTTCGCGCAGTTCGGCTCCGACCTGGACAAGGCCACCCAGGAGGCCCTCGCGCGCGGCGAACGCCTCATGGAGGTCCTCAAGCAGGGCCAGGGCGAGCCGATGCCGGTGGAAAGGCAGGTCATCCAGCTCTACGCCGCCACCAGCCGCGACGAGAACGGCGTCGGCTGGATTCGCAACCTCCCGGTGAGCGAGGTCCAGCGCTACATGAAGGAGCTGCTGGAGTACATCGACACGCAGCACCCGGAGATCCCGAAGCTCATCCTGGAGAAGAAGGAGCTCACCGCCGAGATCCGCGAGAAGCTCGACCGGGCGCTCGCCTCCTTCCGCGACGTCTTCCAGGTCAAGGAGTGAGCTGACGTGCCGTCGCTGCGCGACATCCGGAGGCGGATCGCCTCCATCAAGAACATGCAGCAGATCACCCGCGCGATGCGGATGGTCTCCGCCGCCAAGCTCCGCCGGGCGCAGGACGCGATCCTCTCCGCGCGGCCCTACGCGGAGAAGATCGAGGAGGTCCTCGGTCAGGTGGTGGCGCGTACGGAGGAGCTCGACCATCCGCTCTTGCGGGTCCGGCCGGTGCGCCGCGTGGAGCTGGTGGTGATGACCTCCGACCGCGGCCTGGCAGGCGCCTTCAACTCGAACATCACCCGGCTCGCCGAGCGCTTCCTGTGGGAGAACGCGCGCACCTACGAGAAGATCCAGATCTCGACCATCGGTCGGAAGGGCCGCGACTTCTTCCGCGCGCGGAAGATCGAGACGCGCAAGGACTACCCGGGCGTCTTCGAGCCGCTCACCTTCGAGAAGGCGCAGGCGATCGCGCGCGAGCTTCGCACGGCCTACGAGGAAGACCAGCTCGACGCGGTCTTCCTCCTCTACAACCAGTTCGTCTCGGCGATCGTACAGCGCCCGACCCTCGTCCAGCTCTTGCCCATTCAACCGGAGCGCGCGGATGGCGGGGCGGTCGGCGCGGATTACGTCTTCGAGCCGAGCGCGCGGGAGGTCCTCGCGGAGCTTCTGCCCCGACACCTGGAGATGCAGGTGTGGCGGGCGCTACTCGAGTCGGTCGCCTCGGAGCACGCGGCGCGGATGGTGGCCATGGAGAACGCCACCAAGAACACCGAGGAGCTCATCGCCAAGTACACGCTGCAGTACAACCGCGCGCGCCAGGCGTACATCACGAAGGAGTTGGTGGAGATCGTCACGGGCGCCGAAGCGCTGAAGTGACGATCAGGCGAAGAGATCTGCGGCAGGCGTAATGCCTGCCAGCTTTGGTGAGAAGACGATGGCAACCCCAGTTTCGAGCCCGCTTCCGTCCGGCAGGATCAGCCAGGTCATCGGCCCCGTGGTCGACGTGGAGTTTCCCCCGGGAGCCCTGCCGCCGATCTACACCGCGCTGACGGTCACCAATCCGAGCATCAGCGACAAGCCCGACAACCTCGTGGTCGAGGTGGCGCAGCACCTGGGCGAAAACATCGCCCGGTGCATCGCCATGGACTCGACCGAAGGGCTCGTGCGTGGACAGGAGGTGAAGAACACGGGTGCGCCGATCTCGGTGCCCGTGGGGCGGGCGACGCTGGGGCGCATCTTCAACGTGGTCGGCGAGCCGATCGACGAGCGCGGAGCGGTCGTGGCGACGGAGCGCTGGCCCATCCACCGCGACCCGCCTCCCTTCGTGGAGATGGACGTGCGGGCGCAGATGTTCGAGACCGGCATCAAGGTCATCGACCTGCTCTGCCCCTATACCCGCGGTGGAAAGATCGGTCTCTTCGGCGGCGCCGGCGTGGGCAAGACCGTTACCCTGCTCGAGCTCATTCGCAACGTGGCCATGGAGCGCGGCGGCTTCTCGGTCTTCGGCGGCGTCGGTGAGCGTACCCGCGAGGGCAACGACCTGTACAACGAGATGATCGAGAGCGGGGTCATCCGGCTCGACGATCCCGAGAAGAGCCAGGCGGTTCTCGTCTACGGCCAGATGAACGAGCCGCCCGGTGCGCGTGCCCGCGTGGCGCTGACCGCGCTCACCATGGCGGAGTACTTCCGCGACGTCGAGGGACGCGACGTTCTCCTCTTCATCGACAACATCTTCCGGTTCACCCAGGCCGGCTCCGAGGTATCGGCGCTTCTGGGCCGCATCCCCTCCGCGGTGGGTTATCAGCCCACCCTCGCCACGGAGATGGGCGCGCTGCAGGAGCGGATCACCTCGACGACCAAGGGCTCCATCACCTCGGTGCAGGCGATCTACGTCCCCGCCGACGACCTGACCGACCCGGCGCCGGCGACCACCTTCGCCCACCTGGACGCGACCACGGTTCTTTCCCGCTCGATCGCCGAGCTCGGCATCTACCCCGCCGTGGACCCGCTCGACTCCACCTCCCGCATTCTCGACCCGGCGGTGGTGGGCTGGGAGCACTACCAGGTGGCGCGCGGCGTGCAGCGGACGCTGCAGCGCTACAAGGAGCTGCAGGACATCATCGCGATCCTGGGCATGGACGAGCTCTCCGACGAGGACAAGCTCACGGTGGCCCGGGCGCGCAAGATCCAGCGCTTCCTCTCGCAGCCCTTCCACGTGGCCGAGCAGTTCACCGGCGTTCCCGGCAAGTACGTGAAGGTGGAGGACACGGTCCGGGGCTTCAAGGAGATCCTCGAGGGCAAGCACGACGACATTCCGGAGCAGGCCTTCCTCATGTGCGGCACCATCGAGGACGTCCTCGAGAGGGCCGAGCAGATGGCTCGCTGAGGTGCGTCGATGGCCATCCACCTCGACATCGTGACCCCGGAGCGCCGCCTCGTCTCGCTGGAGGTGGACCAGGTTCGCGCTCCGGGCGCGGAGGGCAGCTTCGGCGTGCTGCCTGGCCACACTCCCTTCCTCACGGTGATGGAGCCGGGCGAGCTCGTCTACTGGGCCGGAGGGCGCGAGCATCGCTACTTCGTCGGTGGCGGCTTCGTGGAGGTCCACGACGACCGCGTCACCGTTCTCGCCGAGAGCGCCGAACGGGTAGAGGAGATCGACGTGGAGCGGGCGATGCGCGCGCTGAACGAGGCCCAGGAGCGCCTCAAGACCCTCCGCGAGGAGGAGGAGGCCTTTCGGATCGAGCGGGCCCGCGTGCAGCGCGCCGCGGCGCGGATCGCCCTGGCCCGGAAGCGCTGATCCGGTCTAGACTCGGGCGTCGTCTTCCCGAGGGATAGGTCCGGATGGAGGCGGAGATCCAGGCCTGCGAACAGGCGCTCGAGTCGCTCCGGATCCAGTACGAGCAGTACTTCGCGCGGATCCTGCGCCGGCCTCCCGTGGAGGAGGAAGAGAGGCTGGCGCGGCGGATCGAGGGCCTGCGTACCTCTCCCCAGGCGCGCGGCGTCTTCCGGTTCCGCGTGGAGACGCTCTACCACCGGCTCTCCAGCTATCGCCGGATGTGGGCGCGTACCGTCCGCGAGATGGAGGAGGGCACCTACATCCGCGATCTGGCGCGGCTGCGTCGTCGCGCCGAAGCGAAAGCGGCGGCCCCTCCCGCCGTCGGGCCCAAATTCGCTGGCGCCCCGGGCGCCCAGACTTCTTCCGGACCGGACGAAACGCGGCTTCGCCGCCTCTACGACGCCTGGATCGCCGCGCGGGAGCGCTGTGAGCCGGGCGCGAGCCACCCCAGCTTCGAGCAGGTGGCGGCGTCGATCCGGAAGCAGGTTCCGGTGCTGATGGAGCGCTACAAGGCGCGCAGCATCGACTTCCAGGTGGTGATCCAGAACGGCAAGGCGGTCCTCAAGGCGGTTCCGCGCAGCTAGCGGTTCGCCGGCCGAATCGCGCGCTCCGGGAGGTTGCGGCGAAGGTGGGCAACGCCCTCCCGGCCGGGGGGTGGTCGGGCGCCTCCAAAGGGATCATCCTCTGGACCGCATGTTCGCTTCCGGGGCAAGGGCGAGCGGGGGGGCCACTTGAGGCGGCGAGCGGTGCTGGGTGCAGTGGCGGGCCTCGCCCTGCTCGGGTGCGGCAGCCATCGCGACGAGCTCGAGGAGCAGCGAAGGCGGCTCGAGCGCGAACACGAGCAGCGAATGGCCGAGCTGGAACGGGTGGAGGCGCGGCTGTACCACGCCCTGGGAACGGTTCGTCTCTGGCAGGAGCTGGGGGCGCGCCATCGCCAGGTCAGCGCGATCGCCTGCGAGAACCTGAGTGCGCACGCGGAGGCGATGAAGCGGCACCATCAGCGCCTTCTCGCACCGAGGGCGGCTCCTCGGCTGGCCCGCGCCGACACGCAGGGAGACGCCGCCTCGAATTGAGGAGGGCGCCTTGCTCCGCCCGAGGACGCGGGTATAAGGGGGCCGCCGCCCCGACTCTGACGGGGCGAGGAGGCCTCGGGTGCTCGTTCTCCAGCCGGAAGCGATCTGGTCGGAAGGCCGCCTCCAGACCGGAGTGGCGGTGGCCATCGAGGGGGGCAGGATCGTTCACGTCGGTGCCCCGCCGGCGGGGGGGCCGGTGGTGGAGCTTCGCCGAAGGCTCCTGATCCCCGGTCTGGTCAACGCCCACAGCCACGCCTTCCAGCGCGCGATTCGGGGGCGAACCGAATCGAGGCAACCCGGACGGGAGAGCGACGACTTCTGGAGCTGGCGCGAGCAGATGTACCGCGCCGCGCTCGAGCTCGGTCCCGAGGAGGTCGAGGCCGTCTCCCGGATGGCCTTTCTGGAGATGGCTCTCGCGGGCATCACGGCGGTGGGAGAGTTTCACTACCTGCACCATCCGGCCGACGGCGGCCGCTACGCCGATCCCGACGAGCTGGCCCTGCGGGTCTGCGCCGCCGCGGAGGCGGTGGGGATCGACCTCGTTCTGCTGCGCGTGGGCTACGCGCGGGCGGGGGCGGGCCAGCCGCCGACGCCACGGCAGATCCGCTTCGTCGACCGCGATGCGGAAGAGACCCTCTCCGCGGTGGAGCGGCTGGCGTCGCGGGGCGTGCGGGTGGGCCTGGCACCGCACAGCGTGCGGGCGCTTCCGCTCCCGTGGATCCGCGAGATGGCGGATTACGCCCGCGAAAAGGGCCTGCCCCTGCACATGCACGTCTCCGAACAGCCGCGCGAGATCGAGGAATGTTTGGCAGAGCACGGTCTGCGTCCGGTGGAGCTCCTCGAACGCGAGGGCATCCTCGACGCGCGTTTCACCGCCGTCCACGCCATTCACCTGAACGAGCGCGAGATCGAGGCGCTCGGCCGGGCGGAGGCGAACGTCTGCGCCTGCCCCACCACCGAGCGCAACCTCGGCGACGGAATCGTCCCGGCCCTCGAGCTCCAGCAGGCCGGCGCTTCGATCGCATTCGGCACGGATTCGCAGGTGGAGATCGCGCCGCTGCAGGACGCCCGCTGTCTGGAGTACCACCTCCGCCTCGATCGCCTGCAGCGTGCCGTGCTCCACCCCGCGGGGGGAGGCGCCTCGGCGCTTGCGGATCGGCTCCTCCGATCCGCGACCGAGGGGGGAGCGCGCTCGCTGGGGCTCTCCGAAAAGGGCCGTATCGCGCCGGGAGCCGACGCCGACCTGGTCGCGGTCGACCTCGACGACCCCTCCATCTGTGGGGCGGAAGCCGAGACCTGGGTTCCGAACCTCGTCTTCTCCGGGGAGCGAACGGCGATCCGCGACGTCTGGGCCCGCGGCCGACGGATCGTCGAGGACGGCCGACACCCGAAGACAGAGGAGACGGTCGCGGACTTCGCCCGGGTCATGCGGAGGCTCTGGGGCGGGGCCTGAGCGGCCGACGACGGGCCGGCGTCGACGTCGAAAGCCGTCTTTTCTGGATCGCCTTCAGTCGATGGTCAGAACCACCTTTCCGAAGTTCTGTCGGCTCTGCAGCCGCTCGTGCGCCGCGCCCGCGCGTTCCAGCGGAAAGGTGGTATCGATGACCGGCCGGATCCTCCCCTCCTCCCAGCGGGTGCAAAGCTCCTCGAAGATGGCGCGAAGGCGCTGCCGCTCGTCCCAGAGCCGGCCGATGTTGACGCCGAAGACGCCCTTGTTGGCATTCATCAGCTGAATGGGGTGAAAGAGGGGCGTCTGCAGCAGGGAGCGAAGGGTATCCACGAGGCTTCTCTTTCGGGTTCCCCGGTTGAAGGAGGAGACGCCGAAGAGGAAGAGCCGGCCCATGGGGGCGAGCAGGCGGTAATTCTTGCGGGTGGCGGCGCCGGAGATGGGGTCGAGAATCACGTCCACGCCTCGGCCTCCGGTGAGACGGCGGACCTCGGCCTCGAAGTCGCGGTTGCGGTAGTCGATGGGGTGGTCGAGGCCCATCTCGCGCAGGCGCGCGTGCTTGCTCGGGCTGGCCGTGCCGAAGGTCTCGGCGCCGAGCGCTCGGGCGATCTGGAGGGCGGCCAGCCCCACGCCCCCGGCCACGCCGTGGATGAGAACGCGGTCGCCGGGCCGGATCGCCGCAAGCCGTTCCAGCATGAGGTATGCGGTCAGGTAGTTGACGGGCAGCGCCGCGCCTTCCACGAAATCCTTGTCCTCTGGAAGGCGGATCGCCTGCTCCACGGGCACCGCAACGGCTTCGGCCTGGCCACCGAAGCGGGTGAGGGCGACCACGCGATCGCCCTCGCGAAAGCCGCGAGCGCCGGGTCCCAGGGCGTCGACGACCCCGGCCACCTCGTAGCCGACCGTGACCGGTGGCGGTGGAGCGTCGGGGTAGAGGCCGACGCGAGCGAGGACGTCGGCGAAATTCAGTCCGGCGGCGCGGACGCGGATGCGGATCTCCCCCGGCCCCGGAACGGGTTCGGCGGCCTCCTGGACCTGCAGGACCTCGGGACCGCCGTGTCGCGTGATGACCAGTTTTCGCATCGCCGCCCTCCTACCCCTTGATTCCTCGTGGAACAAGGTGGGGCGGCGGGCACGCCGGCCAAGGGTTTCCCCCGGATGGGTTATCTCGCCGGGCCTTCGCGCAGGTGGGCGAGGCCCCGCTCGAGGCGCTCGAGCCGGGCGCTCTCGGGGAATTTGTGGCGGAACTCCCTCGCCAGCTCGCGCGCCTTCTCCTCGTGGCCGAGCCGAGCGTGCGCCAGGCAGAGGTGGTAAAGCGCCTCTTCCTCGAGCGCGCTGGAGGGGTTGGAGGAGAGGTACTTCTCCAGGAGTCCGATCGCCTCGTCCAGGGCCCCGCCCTCCGAGATCAGCACCAGGGCCTGGCGCAAGAGGGCGTCGTTTCGGGCATCGGGGCAGAATCGCCGCTGCTGGTTGGGCCGGAGGTAGACGACCGCGCCGGCGGTATCACTGACCCGAACGAGGCCCTCCTCCACGGTTACCATGCTGCAGTGGGATTCCGACTGCACGGCAAACCGGGTTCCGACGACCTCGACCAGGACGTGTGCGGTGCGGACCCGGAAGACCTCGCCTTCGCGCAGTTTTTCCACGGCGAAGGTGGCGCGTCCCGCCTTCACGGCGAGTTCGATCCGACCGGCCTCCGCGGCGACGACCTCCACCTGCGACTCGGGCGAGAGATGGACCTCGTGGGCGTAGACCTTGAAGGAGGTCGGAAGATCGCCGGCGACGTGAAGGCTGCCGCCGGACGGAATCGTCTGGTCCGGTCCCCCCCGCCCCCAGAGATGCAGGCCGACGCCGATGGCCACGGCCGCCGCCGACGCCGCGAGCGCGAGCTCGAAACCGTGTCCGAAGAGGGAGCGCCGCCCGACCCGCCTCATCGCTCCCTGGACGATCCGCTCTCGCGCGTCCGGCGGCGGCGCGGCGTTCCGGAGCGAACCGAGGATCTCCTGCAGGCCCGGCTCCAGCGCTTCCCAGTCGTGGTCGTGCCGCATCTCGTTCATCTCTGCCCCCACGAAAGCGACATCTCCCCCGCTGTCCGCTCCAGTTCTTCCCAGTGCTTCCGGAAGGCCTGCTTCGCCAGGCGCAACCGGCTGGCGACGGTGCCCGGCGGGATGCCGAGGATGTCCGCCACCTCCTCCCGGGTGAAGCCCTCGATCTCCATCAGGACCATGACCTCCGCCTGCGCCCGCGGTAGCTTCTGCAAGACCGACCGAACCGCGATCTCTCGCGGCGTCTGGGGGTGATCGGTCTTGCCGAATGCCGGCTCCAGCTGGTCCTTGCCCAAGAGGGCGCGCTTGAGCCAGCCGGTGCGTCGGTAGTTGGCGACCACCCGGCGGGTGATCTGGTACAGCCACGAGCCGAGCGCCGCGTCCGAATGGCAGGATTCGATGCGGCGGACGGCCACGGCGAAGACCTCTTGCGCCGCATCCTCGGCGTCCGCGGGACCGAGCCCCAGCAGAACCGCCCAGCGGTAGACCTGGTCGGCGCGTTCGCGAAAGAGCTGTTCCCAGGCATCCGCATCGCCCGCCTTACAGCGTGAAAGCAAGGTCATCTCGGCCCTCCCGGGGTAGAGGGCGTGCTCCACGGCAAAGGATGTTCGCAGGGCCGCCGCCCGATCACTCGCCGAAGCCGTAGCCGATGGAAAAGCGTCCCCAGACCGGGCCCAGTCGCGCCTCGTCTCCCTCGGGGAGGCGCAGGTTCCGGGCGGTGGGCATGCCTCCGACCTCGGCTCCGATGCCGATCCTCCCGCCGAAGAGGGGCCAGCGCAACTCGGCCGCGAGCGAGGGGCCGGCGTCCAGGTAGACCTGGCTTTCCGCCCAGGGCAGACCCAGCCTGCGAACCATGACGGCCTCCACCGTCACGCCGAGACCGAGGCGGAGCGCAGCCCCTCCGATGGCGAGATCCTGGGCGATCCCGGGCGCGAGCCAGAAGGAGCCGACGCCGATCGGCGCATGGCCCAAATACCATCGGGTCGGGATCTGGACGCCGAGCCGCAGGGAAAGGGGGCCGTGGACGAGTCCGAGCCCGACCTCGGGTCCGAGAAAATCGGGCGAGCGGCCGCGCACCGAAGCGAAGGCCTCGCCTCCCCAGCCCCAGGGAAGCGGCGGCTCGCGGAAGTCCTCGAGGAGAGGGCGGGACTGCATCTCGTCCGGCATGGGCGGCGGGGTTTCCACGGGCGCTTCCACCTCCTCTTCCTCCGGATCCGGGCGAAGGTCGATGACGGGAGGGGGAGGCGTAGGTTCCTCCGCGGTCGCCGGCTCCGGAGGCGGTTCGGGAGGGGGCGGCGGACGCGGAGGCCGGCTCCGCGGCCCCGTGCGGCGAGGCGGCGCGCGCGGCGGCTCGGGAGGGGCGGGTGGAGGCGCGGCCAGGCCCAGCCGATCCTCGGCGAGGAGGGATTCGAGGAGGAGGGAGAACTGCGGAAGCCGCTGCAGCGCGTCGATCTCGGAAAGCGGCGTGGCGGTCGGACCGATCCACGGGATCGGATGCCGAAGGATGCCGCCTTGGGAATTTCGGAGCACGAAGTCGGTGCCGGAGGCAGAGCGTTCGAAGCGGCCCAGGTAGTGCGGTGCCGGCTCGTCGCAGCGCCGGGCGGGACGCGAGCCGATGCGGACGGTGCTCATCCAGCCGTCGAGCCGCTGCAAAACCTCCGCGGCGCCTTCCTCGTCGGTGCAGATCTCGAGGAGGCCGCGGGCCTGGGCGAGCATGGCGCCGGGCCCGATCGCCATGGCCACGGCGAAGACGAGGGCGGCCCGATTCATCCGATGCCGCTCGCCGGTCCCGGCGATCGGGCGCCGGTCCGATGGAGGTCCTCGAAGAGCTCGAGCTGCCGCGGGCCCTCCCGACCGACCAGGCCGTGGACGCCGACGCCGATCAACCGGACGGGCGTGTCGAGGGGGAAGGCGCCGAGGAGCTCGGATGCCGCCGCGGCGAGAAGCTCCCGGTCGTCCGTGGGGTGCGCCAGGCGCGCCTGGCGGGAGAGCACCCGAAAGTCGGCGGTCTTGAGCTTGACCCGGATCCCCGTGGCCAGAAGCCGGGCGCGCTCCAGCCGCGCCGCCACCCGATGCGCCGATTCCACCAGGTGGGGGCGGATCGCGGCCTCGCCCTCGACGTCCGCGTCCAGGGTCTCCTCGGCGCTCAGGCTTTTTCGCCTCTCGCGCGGGCGAACCGGGCGCGGATCGATTCCCCGCGCGAGCAGTTGCAGCGACTCGGCCCAGGAGCCGAGCGCGGAGCGCAGCAAGGCCGCGTCGGCGCAGGCCACGTCGCCGATGGTACGCAGGCCGAGACCTTCGAGGCGGGGCGCCGTCTTCGGCCCCACGCCCCAGAGCTTGCGGACGGGGAGGGGCGCGAGGAAGGCGGCCATCCGGTCCGCCGGGACCACGGTCAGGCCGTCGGGCTTGCGGTGATCGCTGGCCACCTTGGCCACGAACTTGGCGCAGGAGATCCCCACGGAGACGGTCAGCCCGCCGGTGGCCTCGCGCACGGCTTCCTTGATTCGCCGGCCGAGTTCGCCAGGGGTGGTGAAGCGGCCGCGAAGCGCGGTGGCGTCGAGGAAGGCTTCGTCGAGGGAGAGCGGCTCGATGGCGGTGGCGAAGGAGGCCAGCGCCTCCATCACCTTTCGAGAGACCTCGCGGTAGCGCTCGAAGCGCGGGGGGACGACCACCGCGTGTGGGCAGCGCCGCCGCGCGACCGAAAGGGCCATGGCGGAGCCCACGCCGTACGGGCGGGCTTCGTAGGAGGCGGTCGTCACCACCGATCGCGGGCCGTCGTGGGCCACGAGGACGGGCCGGCCGCGAAGCTCGGGATGGTCGAGCTGCTCGATGGACGCAAAGAAGGCGTCCATGTCGGCGTGGACGATGATGCGCGGCCAGCGCGACATGACCAAAACTCTAGCAGCCGCGGCCGCGATCGGCGGAAGGCAAACGCTTTGCGGCGAAAAGCGAACGGGCGGCCACACGGCGGACCGGGCGGACCTCGACCCTCGGCCCCGGCTATGATGCATCCTCGTGGAACGCAAACAGGAGATCGAGGAGCGGAGGCTCGCCCGCCTGCTGCCGGTGCGCCGGTGGCCGACGCGCGAGGAGGCCGAGGCCTCGCTGTGGTTCTCGCCGATCCGCTACGGCCCGGTGCAGGCGCGGTGGCGGACCTGGGTGCCGGCGATGGTTCCCTGGCGCGCCACCGAGGATGGCTTCGTCACCGAGGCCGTGGTGGAGTGGTACCGGCGCTTCGCCATGGGCCAGCCCGGCGTTCTGGTGGTGGAGGCGACGGGGATCCGCGACATCCCCTCCGGGCCGCTGCTTCGCATCGGGCACGACCGCTACATCGAGGGTCTGCGGCGCATCGTGGAGGCGGTGCGCGAAGCCAGCGGCGGAAAGACGCGTCTCTTCATCCAGCTCATCGATTTCCTCGCCATCCGGCGGCGGCCCGAAAAGGAGAAATTCTTCCGCCGCTATCTGAGCGTCGACGGTGCGTTGCGGCGGCGCCTGGCCGAGGTCCTCGGCGAGGCGCGATGGGAGGATGCCCCGGAGGCCGAGATCCGCGAGGCCCTCGTCGGCGCCGACGAGGCGACCATCGAGCGCGTGCTTTCCGCGCGGGACCTGGAGAGCTACCGTTTTGGCTACCGCGAGCGCGTCACCGACGTGCATTTGCCCCATATCCGTGATCTGCCGAAGATCCTGCCGGGACTCTTCGCCGACGCGGCCTGGCGGGCGTGCGAGGCGGGTTTCGACGGCGTGGAGCTGCATTACGCCCACGCCTACACCATGGCGTCCTTTCTCTCGGCTCTGAACGACCGCGACGACGGCTACGGTGGCCGACGTGAAAATCGGATCCGGCTCCCGCTCGAGGTCTACCAGGCGGTTCGCGAACGGGTGGGAAACGAGATCGCCGTGGGCTGTCGCTTCCTCGGCGACGAGGTGATCGCGGGCGGCAGCACCCTGGACGACGCCATCTACTTCGGCCTCCGCTTTGCCGAGGCGGGTTTCGATTTTCTGAGCGTCTCCAAGGGCGGGAAATTCGAGGATGCCAAGCAGCCGAAGGTGGGGCAGGCGGCCTATCCCTACACCGGGCGGAGCGGCCACGAATGCATGCCGACGGTGGGCATGGACGAGCGCGGCCCATTTTCCCGCAACGTACCGCTGGCGGCGGCGATCCGCGCGGCGTTGCGGGAAGCGGGCTTCACCACGCCGGTGATCGCCGCGGGCGGCATCTCCACCTTCGACCAGGCGGAGGAGATCCTCGCCTCGGGCCAGGCCGATGCGGTGGCGGCGGCACGACAGACCCTCTGCGACCCCGACTGGTTCCTCAAGATCCGGCTCGGACGGGGCAGCGAGATCCGACGCTGCTTCTTCACCAACTACTGCGAGGCGCTGGACCAGGCGCACAAGGAGGTGACCTGTCAGCGCTGGGATCGGCTCTTTTTCGAGGGGGAGGGGAAGGTGCTCATGGCGAAGGACGGCAGGCGGCGCTTGGTCGCGCCGCCATGGCAGCCGTGAAGGGAGGACGGCGCATGCGTCGAATCGCGCTCGCCGCGATGTCTTTGTTTTTTGCCTGCAAGGCCTCCGGCGTGGAATCGCCATCTTCCTTTTCGGCAGAGACGTCCATCCGTGAGAAGTGGTCGACTGCGGAGTCGTCGTCGCCCGGCCCGCCGACGCCGCCGGGCGGCGAAACGTCGGCGGGGCCGTCCGGCGAAGGGGAGGTGGTTCTCGATCACGTCCTCGAGACGCTGGAGGGAAAGCCCTTTCCCCTGGCCGCGCTGCGGGGCAAGGTCCTGCTCATCGTGAACGTGGCCTCGAAATGCGGCTACACCCCGCAGTACGCCGGGCTGCAAAAGCTGTACGAAACGTACGGTTCGCGCGGGTTGGTGGTGATCGGCATCCCCTCCAACGACTTCGGCGGCCAGGAGCCTGGCAGTGCCGAGGAGATCCGGGCCTTCTGTGAGAACGAATACGGCGTGACCTTTCCCATGATGGCCAAGGTCCACGCTCGCGGGCCGAAGATCGCACCCGTCTACGCGACGCTCACGCAAAAGACCCGCCCTCCGATCGCCGGCGAGGTGAAGTGGAACTTCACCAAATTCCTCGTCGACAAGCGGGGCGTTCCCGTGGCGCGGTTCGAGCCGAAGGTGGACCCCCTCTCGGAGGAGGTCGTCCGAAAGATCGAGGAGCTCCTCGGCGAAAGCTGACGCCGCCTCGGCTCTGGGTCGGTCGACGCCCGGCCAGGCGGAAGGCGAGGAGGCGAGGCGCTCCAGGACCTCGCGGCCATCGGCGTCTTCGGCATCCGCCTCGTGGCATGGGTGCCTGTCGAGGTCAGCAGCGCGCTGCGGCGACGGATCCGAGGCTGCGGCCGGCTCCCGATGGTGATGCCCATCCGTGGAGGTGCAAGCCCGGCGACCGATTCCCAAGGTAGCTCCCCTTTTTGCCAGGGAGGGTAGCGATGAGAGGGCTACGGATCGGATTCGTGGCGCTGGGATTGCTCTGGGGCTGCGGGGATTCGGAGACCGGCGGAGGCGGGGCGGGTTTGATCGAGCGCCCGACCTGCGACGAGATCGGCAAGAAATGCCACCACTCCCCCACCGAGCTCGGCCAGGAGTGCCACGAGTTCGGCCACGACCACACCAATACCGAGGAGGACTGCAAGGCGCGCTATGCGGAATGCATGGCCGAATGCGAGGGCTCCGGCGAGGGCCACTGATCGGCGGAAAGCGCCAGAGCCTGTGGCCGTGGATTCAGCCCTCGCCGCAGGGGGGAGCGGCGCGGGGGGAGCAGATCACGTAGTGGAAGGTGTCGCGCTTCCCCCGCTCGCTGTATCCCCAGTGGTCGTGTAGCTGGTGGACGCGGATCTCGAAGCCGGCCGCGTCGAGCTCGCGCGCCAGAGCCGCCTTGGAGGGGAACCAGCGCGACTGGCCGTCGGGGTTGATCCAGACGTCGGGTCGGTAGAGGGGCACCCCCTGGCCGTCCCAGATCGAGCCCGTCCCTTTGAAACCGAAGGCGAAAAAGCCGACTTTCCCGCCCGCGAGGAGAAGCTGTCGGATCAGCGCGAAGATGCGCCGAAGCTCCCGCGAGGCGAAGTAGTGGAGGCTGGAATAGGCGTAGACGCAGTTGTAGCGAGCGCCGCGGACCCGGGGATCCGCCAGGACCTCGGCGAAGTCTCCGCAGACGAACTCCGGCTGGACGCGCGGCCGAACCTGCTCGACGCGGCGCCGGAAGGCCTCGATGGCCTGGGGGACGAGGTCGATGCCGAGATAGCGCTCGACCACCGGCGAATCGAGCAGGGCGATTCCGTCGTTGCCGATCCCGCAGCCCAGCTCGATCACGCGAAGCGGCGCGTGCGGTTCCAGCTCGTCCAGCAGCTGCCAGACCAGGGGATTGGGGTCCCGCGGCCGGAGGAATTCGTGGGGGACGGTCCCCGTGTCGTAGACCTTCTGCCAGTCGAACCGACCGTCGAGGAGAAAGCGAGCCAGCGCCAGGCCTTCGTCCTCCCGGCCGGAGGCCAGATAGGCGTCCAGGACGGCCAGGCAGAAGCCGGCCAGATCCAGCGCCTCGCCGAACTGCGCCCGCGCCAGCCAGAGGGCGGTGGCCAGGTCGCCGCTCCGGTCGCCGATGAGTTCTGGGACGAGCCGGGCCAGTCGGGCCTGGCCCTCGGGTAGCTTCTCCAGCCGGGCCTTGAGCGCCTCTCGCACTTCCCCCGCTTCCTGCGGGTTGGGTGTCGCGAGCGGGAGCTCGCCCACCTCCTCGCGGAGCCGGGCCAGCGTGGCCTCGGGATGGGGGAATCCGGCGTCGACCAAGAGCTCGAGGCGGCGCGCGTCGTTTGCGGACATGGCCGTCGTTCCTTCGATGGAAGGTGCAGGAGGAGTCATTAACCAACGTCCATCGAGTTTGGAAAGGAGACTTGCGGTCGTGCCGCCGCACCGAGGCAAGGGGGCCATCGTGCTTCGCGCCCTTGCGCGGGATCGGGCGTCGGTTGCGCTCTCGACTCCCCCAACGACGAAGCCCCCTGGAGGTGATCCAGGGGGCGCTGGTGCCCAGGGGCGGAATCGAACCACCGACACGGGGATTTTCAGTCCCCTGCTCTACCGACTGAGCTACCTGGGCGCAAAGTCGGAGACGGCGGGCATTCTGCCGAACTGAACGGCCCGGTCAAGGGCGATCTTCGCGCAAGACGCGCAGACCCGATGCGAGCGCGACGAGCTGGGCCTCGATCCAGTCGAGCTCGGCGGCGAGGGAGATGGGGGGGACGAGGCCGGAGCGGGCGTGGGCGCGCGCCTCGCGGCGTGGAGAAAGCAGGCTCTGCAGGGCGAAGCGCGCGAGGCGCTGGTGCGCGAGGCCGGGCGTGCGGGGGACGGCGAGGGCGCGGGCGAGGCCTTCCAGAAAGCGGGTCTGGGGCAGCACGGCCCGGCTGCGCTGCTCCGCGGTGGCGCCCGGCAGGTGAGGGCCGTCGAGCCAGATGGCCAGGGGAGCCGGCAAGACGCGCTCCACCTCGTCGAGGGCACGTCGCAGGGCGCGGATGGCGCGCATGCCCGCCTCGCCCTCGACCAGGCGATTCAGAACGGGGAAGAGGACTTCGGCCGCGGCGACCACCGCCTCGTTCCAGAGGTCGGCCTTGTCGGCGAAGTAGAAGAGCAGGTTCTGCTTGGAGAGCCCCGCATCCCGGGCGAGGTCGTCGAGAGTGGCCGCGGCCAGGCCCTCGGCGGCGAGGCGCTCGTGGCAGGCGAGGGCGATGGCTCGCCTCCGTTCCCTCCTCCTCCTCTCCTTCCCCGCTTCCCGCATTCCGTCCGGAATCTTTACCAAAGGTCGAATTCCTTGCCGACAGCCAGAATTGGCGCTCGGCGCTCTGGAGCGGCAAATGCCCAAGAACGCAGCAAATTTCAGGTCGTGGTCGGGCTGCTGCGGTCCGGTGGGGCGGGACCGCCCTCGAGCTCGCATTGACAGGCCAGGCGCGGCCGGCTCTAAGGGTGGACGAGAGGGAAAGCGGATGCAGGTTTTCGCGCCAGAGGCGGTGAGCCGAAAGGAGGCGGCGAAGAGCGCCGCCTTCTACGACGTGGACGGAACGCTCGTCCGCACGAACGTGGTGCACGCCTTCGCCTACTACGCCGCCAACCGGGGCCGGCTCTTGGAGTCGGCGCTCCGGCTTTCGGCGGTGGTGGCCGGCATCCCGCTCTTCTGGGCGGCGGACCAGGTCTCGAGGCGGCTCTTCAACGAGCTCTTCTACCGCCAGTACCAGGGCATCTCCCGCGACCGCCTGATCGCGCTCTCCGAGGAGCTTTTCGAGGAGGTGCTCAAACCGGCGATCTTTCCGGGAGCGGAGGAGATGGTGGAGCGCTGCCGTCGCACGGGTGCGCGGCAGGTGCTGGTCACGGGCGCGATCGACCTGACCATCCTCCCGTTGGCGCGCCATTTCGGAATGGACGACGTGATCGCCAACGAGCTGGAGTTCGTCGACAACGTGGCCACCGGTCGGATCAAGAAGCCCCTGCTCGCGGGGGGAACCAAGGCGGCCGCGGTCCGAGATTACTGCGCCAAGAACGGCCTCGACCTCTCGACCTGCTGGGGCTTTTGCGATTCGTACGCAGACTTTCCGTTGCTGGCGGTCGTCGGCCGGCCGGTGGCGGTCAATCCCGATTTCCGGCTGCGGGCCATGGCCCGCGCCCACGACTGGCCGGTGGTGGAGCTTCGATGAGGCTGGCGAAGGAACTGGAGGCGCCCGAGGTCGTCACCATCGACACCGGAAGCGCGCCGCGCATCATCCACTTCGGTGAGGATTTCCTGCTCGAGGATCTGCCCGTCGGTACGCGCGTGATCTACCCGCGCCAGCCGATGGCGGGGCTGCCCAACCCGCGCGCGGCGATCCGGTGGGCGCTTCATCATCCGCTCGAATGCGATCCGCTACCGGCGCAGCTCCGCCCGGGGATGAAGGTCACCATCGCCATCGACGATCTCTCGGTGCCCCTGCCGCAGATGGCGCGGCCGGATCTCCGCCAGACGATGCTGGAGATCCTCCTGGAGATGCTCGCCGACCACGGAGTGGACGACGTCCACATCATCATCGCCATCGCGCTGCACCGGAAGATGACGGCGGCCGAGGTGGAGCGGATGGTGGGACCGAAGGTCTTCCGGGAGTTCTGGCCGGACCGCCTCTACCACCACGACGCCGAGGACCCCTCGATGATGGTCGAGCTCGGTCGAACGCGCCACGGCGAGCCGGTGCGGATCAACCGCCGCGCGGCCGAGTCCGACCTCCTCATCTACGCCAACGTCAACTTCGTTCCGATGAACGGAGGGCACAAGAGCATCGGCGTGGGACTGACGGACTACGAGGGGCTGAAGGCAAACCACAATCCGCACGCCATCCGCGAGTCGTGGTCCTACATGGATCCGAAAGGACCCTCGGAGCTCCATCGCTCGATCGACCGCATCGGCAAGATCGTCGAACAGCACGTCAACGTCTTCAAGATCGAGACGGCGATCAACAACCGCATGTACGGGGCGGGGATGGAATTCCTCGCCAAGAACGAAGACGACTTCACCGAGACCGACCGGCTCAAATTCCAGGCGCTCAAGTGGACGCTCTCGCGCACGCCGCGGGCGCTTCGGCGCGAGGTCTTCATGCGCGTTCCCGCGCCCTACGAGCTCATCGCCGTCTACGCAGGAAAGACGGAGGCGGTGCACGACAAGATCCTGGAGAAGAGTTACGAGCAGTACGCCGTGAAGGTGCAGGGGCAGGCGGACATCCTCATCCACGGCATCCCCTTCATCTCCCCGTACAACGTCAACTCCAAGGCGCTCAACCCGCTGCTCGTGCAGGTGATGGGGCTGGGTTATCTCTTCAACCTGTATCGGGGACGGCCGCTGGTGAAGAAGGGCGGAGTCCTCATCCTCGCCCACCCCTGCACCGACGACTTCGACACGGAGCACCACCCCTCGTACGTGGAGTTCTTCTACCGCGTGCTCACCGAGACGCGGGACGCCACGGTGCACCAGCACAAGTACGAGGAGGAATTCGCGAAGAACCCCGCCTACATCGAGATGTATCGGCGCGGGCACGCCTACCACGGTGTTCACCCGCTTTACATGTGGTACTGGGGCGAGAACGGCCGGCAGCACGTGGGCAAGGTGATCGTGGTCGGCGCGGAAAACGAGCATGTGCCGCGGATCCTCGGCTGGGAACGAGCCGATACGCTCGCGGAGGCGATCGCCATGGCTCGCGCCGAGATGGGCCGAAGCGCACAGATCACCATGGTGCACAACGCACCGGTCGTCCTGGCAGACGTGGAGTGAGCCGATGAGCCAGACCCTCGCCGTGGTTCCGGACCTCTCGATCAGCCGCGCGCTCGAGGGCAGGCGCATCCTCCTCACGGGAGCGACCGGCTTCGTGGGGAAGGTGGCGCTCTCGATGCTCCTCGCCCGCTTCCCGGGGATCGAGAAGGTCTACGTTCTGGCCCGGCCCGGCGTCTCCACGAGCGCGGAGGAGCGCTTCTTCGGCAAGGTGGTCGTCTCCCCTCCTTTCGATCCGCTGCGCGCGCAGTTGGGCCCCGAGTTCGACGATTTCGTCGCTCGGAAATGCGAGCCGGTGGCCGGCGACGTCTCCAAGGAGTGGTGCGGGTTTTCGCCGGACGTGCTCGAGCGCCTCGAGGGGAAGGTGGACGTGGTCGTCAACTGCGCGGGGCTGGTCGACTTCAGCCCCACGCTGGAGGCGGGGCTGAACGCCAACGCCCTCGGGGCGCTCAATGCGGCCCGCACCGCCCTGCGCCTGGGGGCGAAGCTCGTCCACGTCTCCACCTGCTTCGTCGCGGGAAACAATCCCGGC
This sequence comes from Pseudomonadota bacterium, assembly GCA_003242475.1. Lineage (GTDB taxonomy): Bacteria > Myxococcota > Myxococcia > Myxococcales > Vulgatibacteraceae > ZC4RG40. Next base: position 66,078 of record QGUN01000003.1, on the reverse strand, counting down.
CACGTCCTCGAGGACGAGGAGATCGCGGGCTACTTCCCCAGTCGAGACGAGCGGCCCGACCAGGTCTTCGACGCCTTCGCCGAGATCGAGGACTGCCGCGCCGCGATCGCGCGCATCAAGGAGGAGGCCAACGACCGCGCGCTCCTCTCCGAGTTTCGCGCGCGCGCCGCGCGCCGGCTGCGCGAGGAAGGGCGCGACGAATTCGACGACAAGGCCCTGCGCACCGGCACCATGCGCGAGCGCCGGATGTGGCTGACCGACGCGCTGGTCCGCGCCGGCATGGAGCGCTCGCGCCACTGGGGCTGGCCCAACACCTACTGCTACACCAAGAGCCTCGGCGACCAGGTCATCGACCTCGTCTCCCGCGAGACGGGCCTCGAATTCGCCATCGTCCGACCGGCGATCGTGGAGAGCGCCCTCGCCTTTCCATTTCCGGGCTGGAACGAGGGCTTCACCACCACCGCGCCGCTCACCTTCCTGGCCATGCGCGGGCACCGCAGCTTTGCGGCGCGAAAGGGGCTCGTGCTGGACGTGGTGCCGGTGGACCTGATCGCGGCGGGGCTCATCGCGGTCGCCGGCGCGCTCCTCGAGGGGAAGGCGCGCAAGGTCTACCAGCTCGGCACCTCGGACCAGAACCCGCTGACGGTGGACCGCGCGCTCGAACTCACCGGCCTGTACCGAAGGCGCTACTACCGGAAGAAGGCGAAGGAGGGCGAGAAGCTGCGCAACGAGTTTCTGGCTCGCCTCGAACCGCAGACCGTCTCGCTCGAGGCCTTCCGCAACCTCTCCGCTCCCCAGGTGGCGCGCCTCGGCCGGCTGGCGGCGGAATTCCTCGAAGAGCTCAAGCCTCGCTGGGGAGCGCCGCGCATCTCCGCGGCGCTCGAGCGGATCCAGGAGAAGCTCGAGGATACTTCGCGCCAGGCGGAGATCGCCGCCGAGCTCTTCGAGATCTTCATCCCCTTCATCTGGGACAACTCCTACGTCTTCTCCACGCGCAACATCTCGCAGCTGTATGCGCGCATGGAGCCGGAGGACGCGGCGAAGATCCCCTGGGCTCCGGCGGGATTCGACTGGCTGCATTACTGGCTCGACGTCCACATGCCGGGCCTGGAGCGCTGGGTCTATCCGAGCCTGGAGGACGAGTTCCGCACGGGCGGGCGCAAGAAGGGCGTGCCCGTCTACCGCGACCTGTGGAGCCTGCTGGAAGCCCGGGCCCGGCGGCATCCCGGCAAGGTGGCGATGCGCCATTACCGCCGCGATGGATCCTCGGCGCGCTTCACCTACGGGCAGCTCCGGGATCGCGCGGTTCGCGCCTCGCTCTATCTCGCGGCTTGCGGGGTCCAGGCCGGCGACCGCGTGCTCCTCCTCTCCGAGAACCGCCCGGAGTGGGCGATGGCCTACTTCGGCATCCTCAAGGCGGGCGCAACGGCGGTGCCTTTGGACGTGGAGGCGAGCGCCGACGAGGTGCGAAACGTCGTCCGCGCCTGCGAGGCGAAGGCGATCGTGGCCTCGGCTTCGGCCTACCGCCGGTTGCTTCAGGTGGGCGAGGCGCCGGCGACGCCGATCCGCCTGGAGGATCTCTTCCTGGGCGCGGTTCGCGTGGACGACGAGGGCATCCTGGCGCCGCGCGAGCCGGCGGAGCTGGCTTCGATCATCTTCACCTCCGGGACCACGGGAAGACCCAAGGGGGTGATGCTCACCGGGCGCAACTTCACCTCGCTGGTCTCGCGGCTCTCGGAGATCTTCGACCTCGGCGAGCGCGACGGTTTGCTCTCGGTCTTGCCCATGCACCACACCTTCGAGTTCACCGCGGGGCTCCTTTTGCCGCTGGCGGTGGGCGCGGAGATCGCCTACCTCGAAGAGCGCACGGGCGAGTCCATCCTCCGCGTCTTGGGCACCGGTCGGATCACCGCCATGGTGGGCGTGCCCGCGGTCTGGAAGCTGCTCCTCAGGCAGATCGAGGAGCGCTCCGAGGAGCTGGGCCTCAAGGAGGCCTTTCGGCTCCTGCGCGAGGGCGGGCGCCGCGCGCACGAGGCCACCGGCTCGCATCTTCTCGGCCGGGCGGCCTTCCTCCCCGTCCACCGCAAGCTCGGCGGCCGACTGCGCTACCTCATCAGCGGGGGCTCGGCCATGCCGCCCGACCTCTACGACGCCTACCTCGGAATGGGCTTCGAGATCCTGGAGGGCTACGGGCTGACCGAGGCGGCGCCGGTCCTCACGGTGCAGCGGCCCGGCCATCGCCGCGCCGGCAACGTGGGCAAGCCGGTCGGTGGCGTGGACGTGCGGATCCACGCGCCGGATGCGGAGGGCGTGGGCGAGATCGTCGCCCGTGGGCCCAACGTCATGGCCGGCTACTGGAACGATCCCGAGGCCACCGCCGAGGTGCTCCGCGACGGATGGCTTTTCACCGGCGACCTCGGAAAATTCGACGAGGAGGGAAATCTCGTCATCGTCGGGCGAAAGAAGGACGTGATCGTCGATGCCGCCGGCAAGAAGGTCTATCCCGACGAGCTCGAGACTCTCTACGAGAAAAATCCATACATCGAGGAGCTCTCCATCGTCGGGCTGCCGGCGGAGGGCGGCGGTGAGCGAGTGGCCTGCCTCGTGGTCCCCAAGAAGGTTCTGGAGCGCGATCCCGAGGAGGTGCGCCGCGAGATCGAGAACCATTTCCGCGACACAAGCCTCCGTTTGCCGGTCTGGAAGCGGGTGAAGGTGCTGCACTTCTTCGAGGGACCGCTGCCCCGAACCGCCACGCGAAAGGTGCGTCGGCACGAGGTGGTGCGGATCCTCGAGAGGCTGGAGCAGGAGGGACGCGGGCCGCGCCGCGCGCATGCCGCGGGGGCGGAGGCGTGGCTCTACGACCTCATCGCCCGCGTCTGCGAGCAGCCGCTGGAAAAGGTCGTTCCCGAGGCGAGGCTGGAGCAGGACCTCGGATTCGATTCGCTCACCTTCACCGAGCTCGGTGCGGCGCTGGAGCAGGCGGGTGTGGAGCTTCCCTCGCACGAGGAGCTGCTCGCACTGGAGACGGTGGCGGATGTCTCGCGTTTCGTGACGCGGCAGCGAAGAAGCGCGGGTGGAAAATCGAGACAGCGGCGCGCCTCGGATGGCGACCGCGCGGCCTCTCCTGCGCGTCGTCTCTCGTCCCTGCTGGATTCCATCTTCGACCTGGTGCAACCGGTGGCGGACCGGGTCCCCATGCTCTCCTCGGCGCTGGCGCTGGCGCGCGAGGAGGGCACGAGCCTGCTGGACGATTTCTTCTCCCGGCCCGGGGGGCGCGAGGAAGGCGAGGAGGAGGCTCTCGAGCTTCCGGACTTTCTCGTTCGCGCGGGGCGGATGGTGCTACGGGGCGGGCAGCTCGGCCTGTACGAGAGCTTCTTTTCCACTCGCGTCTACGGGCGGGCCCACGTTCCGCAGCACACGAATTTCGTGGTGGCGGCCAACCACGCCAGCCACCTGGACATGGGTCTGGTCAAGCACGCCCTCGGCGAGCAGGGAAGGAACCTGGTGACCCTCGCGGCGCGCGACTACTTCTTCAAGGACCGCTGGCGCCGGACGTACTTCGAGAACTTCACCCAGCTCATCCCCATGGAGCGCCACGGCTCGCTGCGCGAGTCGCTGGAGCTGGCCTCCCGCTCGCTTCGAAAGGGACACAACCTGCTCATCTTTCCCGAGGGCACGCGCTCCACCGACGGCGAGATCAAGGAGTTCAAGGGCTCGCTCGGTTATCTGGCCCTCACCAACCGCGTGGGCATCTTGCCCATGTACCTCGGCGGCACCTTCGAGGCGCTGCCCAAGGGGCAGCTGGTGCCGAAGTCGCGGGAGCTCGCGGTCCACATCGGCCCCTTCCTCCCCTTCGAGACCCTGGAGGCCCATGTGAAGGGTCTGCCGCGCAGCGAGCAGCACCGGGCGGTGGCCCGGCTGGTGGAGCGGATCGTCCGCGCCCTGCGGGATGGAAGCCCGCTACCGGACCTGCCGGGGCTCGGGTCGCGCGAGCGGGCGCCTCGGCGGGAGGAGGCGCCGGAGGAGGAGACCGAGGCGCCGCGGGCAGCGGCGCCGGGGGAGAAGAAGGCGTGAGCGAGCTCACCCTCGTCACCGGAGCCACGGGTTTTCTCGGCGCGCACCTCGTCTCCTTGCTGCGCGGGCATCGGCCTTTGCGGGTCCTCACCCGGGCGGCGACGCGGGAACTCGAGGAGGCGGGCGTGGAGATCGTCGAGGGCTCGCTGCTCGACGCCGAGGTCCTCGACCAGGCCCTGCGCGGGGTCGGGCGCGTCTACCACGCAGCGGGGCTCGTCTCTCGGGACGCACGCGCGGCGAAGGAGATGTATCGGGTCCACGTGGAGGGCACCCGCCTCCTTTTCGAGCGCGCGCGGGTGGCGGGCGTGAAGCGAATCCTCCTCGTCTCCACCTCGGGCACGATCGCGGTCTCGGCGAAGGAGGAGGTTTTCGACGAGTCGGCGCCCTACCCGATGGAAAGGGTGCGCCGTTTCCCCTACTACCTATCCAAGATCTTCCAGGAGAAGCTGGCGCTGCAGATGGCGGCGGAGGGCGGGCCCGAGGTGGTGGTGATCAATCCCTCGCTCCTCCTCGGCCCGGGCGATCACCGCCAGTCCTCCACGGGTGACGTTCTGCGCTTTCTGCGCAGGGAGGTCCCCTTCGTCCCGCCGGGCGGGATCAGTTTCGTCGACGCGCGCGACGCGGCGGCGGGCGCCATCCTCGCCATGGAAAAGGGACGGCCCTCGCGCCGCTACCTGCTGACGGCGGCCAACTGGACGCTGGAGGATTTCTTCCGCAGGCTGGCACGGATCGCGGGAATGCGCGCCCCGGCGCTCCGGGTTCCGGCCCAGGCAGCGCGGCTCGCCGCTCCCTGGTTCGGGCCCGAGATGCGGCAGAGCATCGAAATGTCGCGGCTTTTCTGGTACTGCGACTCCTCTCGTGCCCGGGCGGAGCTCGGCTGGGAACCCCGCGACCCGATCGAGACGCTCGAGGATACCGTGGCGGACCTCCGGGCGCGCCACTTCGGAGCTCCGCCCCTGCGCAAGCGGCCGCGCTCGCACCTGGATGCACTCGTCGCCCGCGCGCTGGAGCGGGAGACGGAAGTCGAGGCGCCCGCGCGCGGCGCCGCCAGACCGAGGAGAAGACGATGAAGAAGCTGGGATTGCCGGTCGCCATCTCTCTGCTCGCGCCCGCCCTCGCCGGCGCGGAGGTGGAGACGATTCACGGTTACCGGATCGCCGATCCTTTCCGGCACTTCGAGACGGAGGAGGGCGCCGATCCCTGGATCGCGGAGCAGCACGAGCGAACGGAGGCGTATCTCCGCGGCTCGGGTGTCGATCGCGCCGCGATCGAGAAGCGCCTCGACGAGCTTTCCCGCATCGGTAGCCTCGGCCGGCTCCGGCTCGCCGGGGACCGCATCTTCTACGTCAAACGCCAGGGCGACGAGGAGCAGCCGAGTCTCTACGTCTTCTACAAGGGCAAGGAGCGCAAGCTCGTGGACCCCGGCGCGCTCGACCCCGAGGGAAAGACCGCCCTGGACTGGTTCCATCCCTCGCCCTCGGGCAAGCGCGTGGTCTACGGGCTCTCGAAGGACGGGACGGAGCTCTCCGTCCTCCACGTCCTCGACGTGGAGAAGGGCCGGACCATCGGCGAGACCATCCCCAACACCCGCGCGGCCTCGGTGGCGTGGCTCCCCGACGAGAGCGGCTTTTTCTACACGCGGTATCCGGAGGGCGACCGCTACAACCGGTGGGTCTACTTCCATCGCATCGGCGACGATCCCGCCCAGGACCGCCTCGTCTTCGGCGAGGGTGACCTGGAGAAGACCGACTGGCCCTACGTGAAGCGGGCCGAGGACGACAAGACCCTGATCATCCTGGTCAGTCGCGGCTGGTCGGCTTCGGACGTCTGGATCCTCGAGCCGGGCGCAGAGAAGCCGAGACGGCTCTTGAACGGCGCCGAGCTCGGCGCGCTCTTCGAGATGCCGGTCCTTCGCGATGGCAAGTTCCTGGTTCTGACCAACTACCAGGCGCCGCGCTACCGCGTGGTGGAGGTCGATCCCGCGCGACCGGAGCCGGAGAACTGGAGGACGGTGGTCCCGGAGGGCGAGTGGCCGATCCAGGCCATGCGGGTGGTCGGCGACGAACTCGCCCTCGTCCGGCTGGAGAAGGCGGTCTCGACGCTCGCCATCCACGATCTGAAGAAGGGCGGCGCGCGCGAGATCCCCATGCCGGGTATCGGCGCGATCTTCGCCCTCGAGGGTCGGATGAAGGGCGATCGCTTCCTCGTCGGCTACACCTCCTTCACCGAGCCGGCGCGGGTGATGGAGATCCGACGCGGGAAGTCGGAGGTGCGGACCCTGATGGCGATCGAGGCCCCCGGTGCGCGCGACATCGTGGTCGAGCAGATCGACTACCCGAGCTACGACGGCACCTGGGTGCCGATGTTCTTGCTCTACCGCAAGGGGGTGGAGCGCGACGGCAAGAACCCGACCCTGCTGACGGGCTACGGCGGCTTCAACGTCTCGCTCACTCCGAGCTTCAGCACCACGGCACTGTACTGGCTGGAGCGCGGCGGGGTCTACGCCATCGCCAACCTGCGGGGTGGCTCGGAGTTCGGGGAAGCGTGGCACGAGGCCGGCAAGCTCGGAAACAAGCACCAGGTCTTCCGCGACTTCGAGTACGCCATGCGTCACCTGATCCGCGAGGGATGGACGCGGCCCGACCGCCTGGCCATCACCGGCGGCTCGAACGGCGGGCTGCTCATGGGCGCGATGATGACCCAGGCGCCCGAACTCTTCCGGGTCGCGGTGGGACGGGTCGGCCTCTACGACATGATTCGCTTCCAGCGCTTCCTCATCGGGGAGCTTTGGGTGGACGAGTACGGTTCCTCGGAGAATCCGGATCAGGTCGGCTACCTCTACGGCTACTCGCCCTACCACCAGGTCCTTCCCGGCGTGCGCTACCCCGCTTTCTTCGGTGTCACGGCCAAGTCCGATACGCGCGTGCACTGGAACCACACGGTCAAATTCGTCGCCGCGCTGCAGGCGGCGCAGGCGGGCGACGCGCCCATCCTCCTCTACGTGGAGGATCGTGCCGGACACGGTCAGGGTAAGGGGCGCACCGACCGCGTCCGCGAGACGGCGATGTGGATGCAGTTCATCCTCTCGCAGGTCGAGGAGAAGGCCATCCCGGCGCCAGAGAAGAGGTGAGCGCCATCGACGTCGCGGCCCTGCACGACTACCTCCTTTCGGCCGTGGTACCGCCGGCGGAGCAGAAGGCTCCGCCGGACGCGGCCGCGCTCGGGGCTCTCGTCGCCGACCGCGTGCGCTTCACGCGCACCACTGTCGAGCTGGCGCGGGCCTTCGAGGCCTGGCTGCGGGCCCGCAACCCCTTCGTCTGGCTCTCCGATTTCGAGCGGAACGCCCTGATCGTGGTCTTCGCCCGCACGCTGCGCGCCCTGGAAAGCGTGCCGCCCGAGGAGGCGCTCGTCGACCATGCCGCCCGGATCAACGCCTGGCTGAACGAGACACTCGGCGGCATTCCTCCGCAGGTGCCCAGTGCGGAATACTCCCCCGAGTTGCAGCTCTCGGTCCTCGGACTGGAGATCGAGGGGGTGAAAGCGCCGGTGCTGGACGTGGGATGCGGAAAGGGCGCCGGCCTGGTCCGCTACCTACGCGCGCAGGGGATCGAGACCTGGGGTCTCGACCGGGAGGCGACGGGCGAGTTCGTCTTCGCCGGCGACTGGCTGGAGTTCGACTACGGCGAGGGGCGGTGGGGGACGGTGATCTCCCACCAGGCCTTCTCCCTCCACTTCCTTCACCACCACTTCCGCGGAAAAGAAGCGGCGCACCGGCATGGGGAGGGCTACGCGGCCATCCTGAGGGGGTTGCGGCCGGGCGGAGCTTTCGTCTACGTCCCCGCCCTGCCCTTCGTCGAATCGGTCTTGCCGGCGACGCGATACCGGGTCGAGCGCCGTCCCCTTCCGCCCGAACTCGCCGCCGGGCTGGAATGGGTGCGGAAGCTCGATCCGGAGATGGATGCGGCCTTCGTCAGCCGCGTCGTCCGCGTCACCTAGCGATTGCGCAGGCCGCGGCGCAGCCCGATCTTGCGGCGCTGCCGCTGACGACGAAGCGCCCGGCGCTTCTCCTTGGAGCGGCTGTCGATGTTCTTCTTCGTGCGATTGCCGACTTTCGCGCTCATCGAAATCTCCTCCAACCTCGACGGCCGACGGGCCGCCGGGGAGTCTTAGCCGTGTTCGGCCGGGAAAGGAAGGAACCAGCGGTGTTGTTTTCGCGCAAGCTCGGCGAGGGAGGACGAGGGGTCGTCCTCCTCCACGGGTTCATGGGTTCGGGCTCGAATCTGCGGCGCCTGGCGCAGCTTTGGTCGGAGCGGGATCCCTCGCTCTTTTTCGTCCTGCCGGATCTGACGGGACACGGGCGCTCGCCGGCGTTGCCGGCCGGCGCCGACCTCTTCACCCTCGCGGGCGACGTGATCGCCACCGCGCGCGCCGAGGGTATCCAGGGCCCCCTGCGCATCGTGGGGCATTCGCTCGGCGGCCGGGTAGGGCTGGCGGCGATCCTCCTCTCGCCCTCCGACGTGAAGGAGGTCGTCGCCCTCGACGTCGCGCCGGGGCCGATCGACCCCTCGAAGGTGGAGTCGGGACGCGTTCTGGAGATCTACCGCGGCGCTCCGGCCGAGGCGAAAAGCCGCGACGAGATGCGGGCTTATTTCTCCGCGCGAAGACTTTCTTCCGACCGCGCGGAATGGCTGTTGACCAACCTCGTCCGCGAGGGCGACGCGCTGCGCTGGCGCGTGGACCGCGAGGCGCTCGCGGCTCTGCACGCCCGCACGAGCAGCGCGGACCTGTGGTCGGCATTGGGAAACGGAGTGCCCGTGCACTTCATCCGCGGCGGCGACTCGCCTTTCGTGAGCGAGGAGGACGTCGTGCGGATCGAGGGCGCGGGTCACCGCGTGGAGACGGTGGAAGGCGCCGACCACTACCTGCACGTCACCCACGCCGAAGAGGTGGCGCGCCGCCTGGACGAGCATTTCCGCGCCCGTTGACCCCGGGCGCGGTGGGTTGTTAACGAGTCGCCATGCTGGCCGTCGGGATGAAGATCGTGCATCGGGCCCAGCCGTCCTGGGGGATCGGCGAGGTATTGGGCGTCCGCGAGGGCGGCCGCTTCCTCGAGGTCCGCTTCCCCGGTCGACCGGGCTCTTCCTTCCTGGTTTCCGCCAAGGACCCGGCGCTGGCGCGCTATACCTATGGCCCGGGCGAGGAGGTCCAGCTCCTGGACGGGTCGCGCGCGCACGTCGTCCGGGTGATCGAAGGCGGGCCCGACACCCTGTATCGCTACGAGATCGACGGCGCCAAAAAGGAGATCTCCGAGCTGGAGATCGTCCCCGTGCCTCCGGCCGGCGGCGCGCTGGGGATGCTCTCGGCAGGGACGGGCGCCTCGCCGGAGCTCCACGCCCTGCGCCGCAGCGCCGTCCGGCTGGACATGGAGCGGCGGGCGGATGCGCTCGGCGCGCTTTTCGGCAGCCGGGTGATGCCCAAGCCGCACCAGCTCGCGGTGGTGCAGCGAGTGCTGACCGCCCCGAGCCCCCGCTTCGTCCTGGCCGACGAGGTGGGCCTGGGCAAGACCATCGAGGCGGGGATGATCTACGCCGCCATGGCGCAGACGGGCATGGCCCGCCGCGTCCTGGTCATCGCCCCCTCCCACCTCACCGTCCAGTGGCTGGCGGAGCTGTACAACAAGTTTCACTCCTTGTTTACCTATCTCGACGAGGAGCGGCTGGAGCAGGAGGCGCTCGTTTCCGCCAAGCCGGCGTGGTGGCGCTACGACAAGGTGGTCACCTCGCTGGAGCTTCTGGCCAAGCACAAGGCCCACCGAGACGCGGTGGGCGATCCGACCGCCGGCTGGGATCTGGTGATCATCGACGAGGCGCACCACCTGGTCGACGACGCCGCCTTCGACGCGGCGGCCGCGGCGGCGGACAACACGCACGGTCTGCTCCTTCTCACCGCCACGCCGCTGCAGCTCGATCCCAACGAGTACTACTTGCTCCTCTCCCTCGTCGATCCGGTGATTCCCGAGACCTACGAGGAATTCGAACGCCGGCTCGAACGACAGGGCGATCTCTCGGAAAAGCTGCGCAAGCTGCTGGCGGCGAAAACGTCGCGTTCGGCGGGAGCTGCGGCGCGCGCCATCGCCAGGATGCTCCCGCACGACGACTTCCTCGCCGAGCAGGCGGAGGCGATCGCCCGCGGGCAGGAGGACGCGAAGGAGGCCTTCGTCCGCCACATGGCGGAGGCCTACTCCCTCTCGTCGCGACTCATCCGCAATCGGCGAGCGGTGGTCGGCGGCATGGCCTCGCGCAAACTGGTGCGCCACGAGGTGAAGCCGACGGCCAAGGAGATGGAATTCCGCGAGCGCTTCTGGGATGCGCTCGCCTCCGGGGAGATCCAGGCCGAAGGGGAGAGGCTCGCGTATCTTCTCAAGGCCATCGACTCCTCGCCGCGAGCCGCCGCGGAGGCGCTGGCCGAGTTCGGCCTCGAGGCGCTTTCCCGCCGGGCCTCTGCCCTGGAGGGATGCTCGACGCACGCCAAGTCGCAGGCCTTTCTGCAGGCGCTCGAACGGATCGAGCGCGAGGAGCCGGGCGCCAAGGTCCTGGTCTTCACCGAGTTCCGCTCCACCCAGGCCTACCTGCGCGAGCTTTTGGCGCGGCACGGCTGGGATGCCTGCGTCTACGACGAGAGCCTCAACCAGGTGGAGCGCGATCGGCAGGTGGCGCGCTTTCGCGACCCCGAGGGGCCCCAGGTCCTGCTCTCCACCGAGGTGGGCGGAGAGGGCCGCAACTTCCAGTTCTGCCATCACCTCGTCCACTTCGACCTCTCCTGGAGCCCGGCGGCGATCGAGCAGCGCATCGGGCGGCTCGACCGCATCGGCCAGCTCCACGAGGTGCGGGTGCACTGCTTCCGGGAGGAGGGGACGCTGGCGGCGCGCGTCTTCGACCTGATGGCAGAGGCGGTGCGCGTCTTCGACGAGACCGTCGGCGGCCTCGACCCCATCCTCGAGCAGGTGGAGGCGGATCTGGTCCGGCTGGCGGCGATGCGGGACCTCTCCGCCTTCGACCGCTACCAGGAGAAGCTCGCCCGCGGCATCGCCGCCGCCCGCGAGGAGATCCGCCGCGCCTACGACCCCCTCCTCGACGCCCGCTCCTTCGACAAGGACGCGGTCCAGGCCCTGGTCCGTCGCGCTGCGCGGCGCCTCGGCATCGAGGACCTGGAGGAGGACGACGACCTCGAGTCCACGCTCTGGGCCATCGCCCGGGAGCTCGACGAGCGCCTGGAGGAGACAGTGATCGCGCTGGCGCGCCGCGTGGGCATCGAGGTGGATACCGAGGAGCAGGTCGAGGCCTTCCAGTGCGCCTTCCGCCTCGGCGGCACCATGGCGGTGGACGCGCTTCCGGGATTCGACCTCACCGAGGAGCGGACGCTGCTCGGCAGCTTCTGGCGGGATACCGCGGTGGTGGAGGAGGAAAACGACTACTTTGCCACCGGCCACCCCCTCGTGGAGGCGCTCTTCGCCTGGATCCGAGACGGCGAGGAGGGCCGGGCGACCTGGATCTCCTCCGACAGGCTCCGCGCCGGCGCCATCGGCTTCGCCTTCTCCTTCGTGGTGGCCTTCCCCGAGCCGGAGGACCTGGCGATGGGCGCGCGGGTGCCCTCGAGGCAGGCGGCGCGCTACCTGGACCAGGCGCTCTTCGAGGTTGCGGTGGAGATGCGCCCGGGCGGGAAGGCCAGCGTCCGCGACGAGCTCTTGGCCGACCTCGACGGACCGCGTGGGGCGCGGCAACCGGGCGCGGTCTCCGGTCTGGCGGAGGCCGTCAAGGCGGCCTACGAGGCGGCGCGGGCCGAGGCCGAGCGACGCTTCGAAAAGGAGCGGCAGCGCGCCATCGAACGACTGAATCGAGATCACGACGCCGCCCTCGCCCGCATCGAGCTCGCCGAGCGGCGCGGCGATCCCCTGGAGGCTCAGGCGCTCGGCTACCAGAAGCAGGAGCTCGTCCGCTTCTACGAGCGGGCGCGCAAGGCGCTGGAGCAGTCGCGTCTCGAGCTCGACCAGGCCGCGGGGCTCTTGCCCCGGCAGTAGCGGCGGAAGCGAAAAGGCGCGGCGGCCCGCATCGGTTGCTGCCGCGGCCTTTCGGGTCCAGCTTGGCGGCGTGGGGGCGCAAGCCGGTCGGGGTCGCCTGCTTCTGGCGGCGCTGGGGGTGGTCTTCGGGGATATCGGGACGAGTCCCCTCTACGCCATCCGCGAGGCCTTTTTCGGGGTGCATCCCTTGCCCCCCGACCGAGAGAACGTCCTCGGAATCCTCTCGCTGATCTTCTGGTCTCTGATCGTCGTCGTCTCGCTGAAGTACCTCGTCTTCGTCCTGCGGGCGGACAATCGCGGCGAAGGCGGGATCTTCGCGCTTCTCTCCCTCCTTGGAGCCCGGCGCGCGGGCGCGGTCACCCTCCTCGCACTGGTCGGGGCGTCGCTGCTGTACGGCGACGGGATCATCACGCCGGCGATCTCGGTCCTCTCCGCGGTCGAAGGGCTGGAGGTGGCGACCTCGACCTTTCGGCCCGTGGTCCTCCCTCTGACCGTGGCCATCCTCCTCCTCTTCTTCGCGGTGCAGCGGTGGGGGACCGGGAGGCTCGCCATGGCCTACGGCTGGGTGATGCAGGGCTGGTTCGCCAGCCTCTTCTTGCTCGGCCTGCGCGGCGTCCTGCTCGAGCCGGCCGTCCTGGAGGCGGCGAACCCCGCGCACGCTCTGATCTTCTTCGAGCGCAACGGCTTCGACGGTTTCGTCGCCCTGGGCGCGGTGGTGCTCTGCGTCACCGGCGCGGAGGCGATCTACGCCGACCTGGGGCATTTCGGCCGCTCACCCATCCGGTGGGCCTGGGGCCTCGTCGTCCTGCCGGCGCTCTTGCTCAACTACGCAGGCCAGGCGGCGATCCTCCTGCGCGATCCCGGTGCGAGCCATCCCTTCTTCGCGCTGGTCCCGGCGCCGCTCCTTTACCCCATGGTGGTGCTCGCCACCACGGCCGCCGTCGTCGCGTCGCAGGCGGTGGTGAGCGGAGCCTTCTCCATCACTCGGCAGGCGGTGCAGCTGGGCTTCCTCCCCCGCGTGCGCATCGTCCACACCTCCCGCGTGATCCGCGGCCGGATCTTCGTGCCGACCATCAACCGGCTCCTCGCCGTCGCCTGCGTCGGCGCGGTCCTCGTCTTCCGCGACTCGGACGGGCTCGCGGCGGCCTATGGCCTGGCGGTGACGGGAAACATGGTGATCACCAGCCTCCTCTATTACCTGGTGGCGCGGCGGAGTTTCGCATGGTCCGCGGCGTTCGCGCTGCCGCTCGTCGGTCTCTTCCTCGTCTTCGACCTCGGCTTTCTCTCGGCGAACCTGGTCAAGCTCGTCCACGGCGGCTGGGTGCCGGCGCTGGTGGCGACGGGGCTGGTTCTCGTGATGCGAAGCTGGGAGGAGGGAAGGCGCGTCCTGGGGGCGGAGGTGGCGCGGCGCAGCCCGCCCCTGGACGTCTTCCTCGAGGAGCTGCGCGAACGGAAGCCCGTTCGAATTCCGGGCACGGCGGTCTTTCTCTCCTCCAACCCCACCGGCTTGCCTCCGGCCTTCGTGCACCACTTCCGCAGCATCGGCGTGCTCCACGAGAGCGTCGTCTTCTTCACCGCCGTCTCGGTGGAGCGCCCGGCGGTTCCGAATTCGGAGCGGGTGGACGTGCAGAAGCTGGACGCGGGGATGTACCGGGCGATCGCCTATTACGGTTACATGGAGACCCCCGACGTTCCCCGGGACGTGGAGCTGGTGCGGCAGGCCGGTCTTCCCGTCGACCCCGCGGGGGTGCACTACTTCCTCGGTCGCCAGGTGGTGGTCTCCACCGGGACCTCCGACCTGGCCGCGTGGCGGAAGCGGCTCTTTCTCTTCCTCTCGCGCAACGCCGCCACGGCGCCTTCCTTCTTTCGGCTTCCGGCCGAGCGGGTGATCGAGATCGGCCTGGAGATCGAGATCTAGATCAGACGTCCGAGGATCCAGGGCAGGGCGGCGATGGTGGCCACCAGCGTCCCCGCCACGGCGAGGATGGTGGCGAGCAAAAAGCCGAAGAGGCCGAAGGCCGCGGCGAGGCGGTGGAATTGCAGCTCGCGGCAGACCCCCGCGGTGAGGACCAGGCCGGCGGCTCCGCCGCCCACCCAACCGAAGCGAGGATCGTCGACGAAGATGCCGAGGGCCGCGCCGAGCAGGGCCAGCCCGGCCGCGGTCAGCACCGTGCGCACCACCCGCCGTCCACGAGCCGCGGCGTCGGCGAGGTAGTCCGGCATCTCCTCGGGCGTGGCCAGGCCGTAGTGCACCGGACAGACGAGCTCCCCCCGGAGCGCGCGCCGCATGCAGTCGCGCTCCACGCAGGTGTGCTCCCCCAGCGGGAAGGCCGAGCGCGCGTCCACGCCGAAAGGCTCGAGGATCGAGCGGAGCCTCTGGCCGGGCGCGCGCGCACGGCGCGGCGGAGCGCTCGCGGGAGCATTTTCGCGAAGGCTGTCCACGGCTCACCTCGGAACCGCCCGGGGCGCGGTTCCACAGGGGGCGACTGAAAGGGGGAGGGGGCCCTGGGCCTTTCCCCGCCGGTTGGTAGCCTCAAAGCCCATGGCGCGCAAGCGGAAGGTGGATCGTCCCCTGAGGAAGGACGTCCGCTTTCTCGGGGAGGTCCTGGGCGAGGTTCTGGTGGCGCACGAGGGCGAGCGGCTCTTCTATCTCGAGGAGGAGATCCGCAAGCTCTCCATCGCGCGGCGCCGCGGGCCGAAGGCCGAGCGCCAGCCGATCGAGGACCGCCTCCGAGCCATCGTCCGCTCGCTCACACTCCACGACGCCGAGGTCGTCACCCGCGCCTTCGCCGCCTATTTCCAGCTCGTCAACCTGGCGGAGCAGCACCACCGGATCCGGCGCGCCCGGGCGCATGCCCAGGACCCCGATTCTCCGCCGCAACCGGGTTCGATCGAGGCCGTTCTCCACCAGGCGCGCGAGGCGGGGGTGAGCGCCGAGCGGATGCGCGAAGCGCTGCGCTCGCTGCGCGTGGTCCTCACCTTCACCGCCCACCCCACCCAGGCCACCCGGCGGACGGTCCTCGAGAAGATCTACCGCATCGCCCAGGAGCTCGAGCAGCGCGACCGCTGCAGCATGACGCCTCTGGAGGCGGCGCGCAGCCTGGCGACGATCCGCGAGCAGGTCGGGATCCTCTGGCAGACCAGCGAGGTACGCACGCGCCGCCCCACCGTCGCCAGCGAGGTCGAGAACATCCTCTGGTACGTGGAGAACGTGCTCTGGGAGGTCGTGACCGAGCTTTCGGACGCCATCGCCGACGCCTTCGAGCGGGTCTACGGCGAGCCCCTCGGCGAGGCCGTGAGCCCGGTACGGATCCACTCGTGGGCCGGGGGCGACATGGATGGAAACCCGAGCGTCACCCCGGAGATCGTCGAGGATACGATCCGCGTGCATCGCAGCCGCGCCCTGCGCCTCTTGCTCGAGGAGGTGGAGCGGCTGGGCCGCGAGCTCTCCCAGTCCTCGCGGCGGCTGCCGCCTTCCGCGGAGCTTCTCGAATCGCTGCGCCGCGACCGCGAGGCGATTCCCGGCCTAAAGCGGGCGCCTGGCGAGGAGGCGGAGCCCTGGTGGGAGAAACTTCGCTACGTGGAGGCGAGATTGCGCGCGAGCCTCGCCCTGGTGGAGGCGCGGCGCGTCGGCGCGGCCGAGGCCGGCCTCGTTCCCCTCCCGCCCACGGGGTTGGCGCCCCAGCCCTTCTTCGCGGCCGGCTTCCCTCCTTATGGCGACTGCAACGAGCTTCTCGACGACCTCGAGCTGCTGTACCGCTCCTTGGGCGGGGAGGAGGGGGCGCTTCGCGGCGCGCGCCGCGTCTCGCGCGCGCTGACTCTGGTCCGCTGCTTCGGCCTGGACGTGGCGGAGCTCGAACTGCGCGCGGTGGCCAGCGACGCGCGGGAGGCCTCGGCCTGGATCGAGGGGAGGGGGCCGAGGACGGAAGGGGGGCGAGCGGCTCCTTTCCGCCCTGCGGCGGGTGGGGAATCTGGCGCGCGAGGGAGCCTATCCCTGCCAGACCCTGATCCTCTCCATGGCCTCCTCGGCGCGCGACATCCTGGCCGCCCTTCACTGCGCCCGCGCGGCGGGCCTCTGGGATGCACGCCGGGGCTGCGTGGCCGTGGACGTGGTGCCGCTCTTCAAGACGCGAAAGGACCTCGCCGCGGGCCCCGAGATCCTCGAGGAGGTCCTGGCCGATCCGGTGTATCGCGAGCACGTCCGCGCCCGCGGCCACCAGGAAGTCATGGTCGGCTACAGCGATTCGAGCAAGGAGGCGGGTTTGCTCGCCGCCAGCGCGGAGCTGAGGCGGATCCAGATCCGCCTGGTGGCGCTCTCGCGCCGGACCGGCGTTCCGATCCGCTTCTTCCATGGCCGGGGCGAGACCGTGGCGAGGGGAGGAGGCCCCGCCCAGCAGGCGATCCTCTCGCTGCCCCGCGGGAGCATCGCGGGCTTTTACGAGGCCACCGAGCAGGGAGAGGCGCTCGATCACAAGTACAGCCGCCCCGAGCTGGCCATGCGGACCCTCCAGCTGATCATCGGCGGGGCTCTCCTCCACAGCCTCGACGTCCAGCAGCGCCCTTCCGAGGAGGAGGAGGCGCGCTACGAGGCGGCCTTCGAGGAGATCGCCGACGTCGGCTGCGCCGCCTACCGTGCGCTCGTCTGGGAGGAGCCCCTCTTCGAGACCTTCTTTCGCGCGGCCACGCCCATCGAGGAGATCTCCGCCCTCCCCATCGGCTCGCGACCGGCGCGGCGCGCTGCAGGCGGGGTGGAATCCCTCCGCGCCATCCCCTGGGTCTTCGCCTGGACCCAGAACCGGTGCATCCTGCCCGGCTGGTACGGGGTGGGCACCGCCTTCGAGGCCTTCGGCCGGCGCAAGGGCGGATGGGGCCTCTTGCAGGAGATGGCGCAGAGGTGGCCCTTCTTCCGCGCCGTGGTCTCCAACGTGGAAATGGTCCTGGCCAAGACCGACCTGCGCATCGCCCGCTACTACGCGGAGCTGGCGCCGCCGGAGACACGGCGGGCGATCTGGCCCCGGATCGAGGCGGAGCACGCCCGCACCGTGCGCGCCATCCAGCGCCTCCTCGGAATCCGGCGGCTCCTCGACGGCAACCCGCCGCTGCAGCGCTCCATCGAGCTGCGCAATCCCTACGTGGACCCCCTCTCCTTCGTGCAGGTCGATCTCCTCCGACGAAAGCGCGAGGGGGAGTTCACGGATCCGGTCGTGATGTTGACAGTCAACGGCCTCGCAGTAGGAATGCGCAATACGGGATAGGGCCGGCTGGAAGGTTCCTTCCCAGGAGAGAGAGTCATGACCCTCGCGTACCTGTTGACGGCGACCGCGCTCGTCCTTTCCCAGGATCCGGCTCCGGAGCCTCCCGAGGCGGAGACGGCCGCCCCGATCCCGGCGGAGGCGAATTCCACCTCCCCCGAGAAACCGACCGGCCCGACGACGGGCGGGGTCGCTGCCGCACCGGAAGCCGACGTGGCCTCGGGGGCGTCTTCCCCGTCCGATTCGGACGCCGCTCCGGGCGCTTTCGCGAGCTGGTGGAACGGCCACGAGTCCATCTACGACCGCGGCTTCACCCTGAATCTCGGAGCGACGTTCTCGCAGTACAACGGCGGCCGCTTCAGGGCCGAGGGCGCGAACGACGAGTTCGAGTCGGCCGGCGTCGAGCAGGCCGCCGGCATCCGCCTCGACCTCACCAACACCGGGCGGTATTTCGGCTTCGTCACCTTTGGCGCCGCCTACTACCAGGCGGGGAAGGGGACCGCGCTTCGCGTCGGCGGGCAGGACGCGGCCGTCACCCTGCGCGGCGTCGACCTCCGCCTCATGCAGCCACGGTTCCGGTTCGCCCGGTGGCGCTTCGAGCTCGCCGCGGTGGCAGGGCCGGTCCTTCACCTGGGCTGGGCCAAGCTCGACGAGTCGCGCATCCCCAGCTCCGTCGCAGGCGCCATCGACCCGCGGCTCCGGGATGCGCTCGACAGCAGCTTCTTTGCCACCGTGGGCGTCGAGCTGGGCGCCGGTCTGCGCTTTTTCCCGCTCTCCATCCTCTTCGCCGAGGTGGCCTACGGCCACTCCTTCCCCATCTGGAACATCGTGGGCGAGACGGAGGGGATGAGCGGATTGCGATTCGGCCTCGGTCTGGCCTTCTGATCGACGGGAGCCGAAGGCGGCTTGGCTTCCCCACGGGGCCTCTCGCACGGGCGGGAGGCCCCTTCGTCTTCAAGGGTCGTGGGGGAGACTGCCCCGCGCGGCGCGCGCGTAGACGAAGGGGGTGGCAGCGAGGAAATTGGCCACCCGCGAGGTGTAGACGTCGGCCGAGCTCTCCATCTGGCGGGCCAGCAAACTCTTGTCACTGCCCGCGCGCATGAGCGGTCCCCAGTTTTCGTTGCCGAGCTGCGCCGATGCCTGCGCCAGCGGCGCGATCTGGGCATCGAGTTCCAAGAGCGCCTGGGAGAGCTCTTGCGCCCTCTCCTCGAGCTCCTCGATCGGCGTCTCGGAGACGGGGCCGTAGCCGTTTCGCTTGCGCAGGATCTCCAGGCGGATCCGGTCCATCCGGTCCTCGAGCAGCGTCTTTTCCTCCATGAGCCGCTCGAGCTCGGCGCGCCGCGCGCGGAATTCCTCGATCGCCCGGACCTCGTCCTCCAGCTCCCGCAGGATCAGCGCCGTTCGCCAGCGCAGCACGTCCTTGGAGACGTGCACGTCCCCGTACATGTGGTCGCCGACGTAGAGGATCTCGTCGCCCGTAAGCCCCAGGTGCCGCTCGACCATGCGGGCGCTTCCGCCGAAGTAGGCCGTGCCCTTCTTCAACCCTCCCGTCGCGGGGCGGAGCAGGCCCTCCTCGGTGACCACCTCGAAGAGGCGCGCCTGCGAGGTGAAGAACTCCGGCTTGCGCGCGGAGACGATCACCACGTCGAAGAGGTCGCGCCAGGTCATCCTTCCCGGCAGGTGCGAGTCGAAGGCCCAGGACATGATCGGCGCGGCGTAGCCCCAGTCCGAGTTGGTGATGAGCAGGAGCTTCTTGCCGGCGTGGTGCTGGTCGAGGAGCGCCAGCGGTACCTCGGGATCCTTGACCGCGAAGCGATCGGGGTTGGAGACGATCTCGTCCTTGAGCTCGCCCTCCATGTGCGCCTCGTCCAGCGACTGCCGGACCGCGCGAAAGAGGTCCTGGTATCCCATCGCCCCGGGGAGCTTTCCCTGATCGAGAAGGTCGACGAGCTGCAGAAACATCGACCCCTCGGAAAGAGAAAACAACGTGTTGAGGAAATACCAGCGCGGCTGCGAGAGGTCGACGATGGTGCGGCTGTAGATCTCGCGCTGCTCGCGGTGGTCGAGAAATCGCGTGCCGTGACAGGCGCGCACGACGAAGCCGAAGCGGTTGGCCTTCACCATGTTTCCGAGCTCGGTGTCGACCACCAGGCCGCGGATCACCATGCGCTCGTCGAATTGCAGATCCTCGACGGGCCAACCGCGCAGAAGCAGCCGCCGGCGGATCTGATCGAAGGCGCGCTCTTCCCACTCCTTCACCCGGTAGTGGACGAGCGTGTAGTCCATGTCGTAGCCGATGGCCCGGATGGAGCGCAGGTTGAGGGTGCGGTTGCAGTAGATGCGCCGTTCCGGAGGGACGGGGTGCGGCAGGGCATGAGGTTCCATCCCTCCGAGCATATTCCCTCCCCCGGCGATGGGACATGCGACCGCGGGCTGCGGCGTCGGCGCCCTGGATCCTTCACCGCTGCCGGCTCGGCCAAAGCAAGGGGGTGCTCCATGCCTCGCGCATCGCGGCGGCCGTCTTCAAGCCGGGGAATTCTGCCGGAGCGCCTGCACCACCCGAGGTAGCGAGACGTCGAAGCGGTAGCTCGTCGAGCGATGCCCGTCGTCGAATTCCTCGACCTCGTGCGGGATGCCGAGCTCGCGCAGCCTCCGGGAAAGCCGACGCAAGCCGTACTGGAGGTGGTACTCGTCGCGGCTCCCGCAGTCGAGAAAGACCAGGTCGAGCCCGCGCAGCGCCTGTTGCGCGCGCTCGTCCTCCACCATGTGCAGCGGATCGTGCGCCAGCCAGCGCTGCCAGACCTCTTCGCGCAGCTCGAGGGTCTGCGGATCGAAGGGGAGCTCGATGCCCAGAGGCGCGTCCTCGGCGGGCGAGTAGCAGGCGGCCATGCAGAGGACCGAGATGGGCTCGAACCACTCGCCGCTGCGCTTGCGGATCGAGGCGCGGAAGGCGGCGACCAGTGCCTCCACGCTTCCGTGGCGGGCGAGGGCGCGCGCGAGCGCGGGGAAGGAGGGGAGGTAGACCCATTCGAAACCCATGTCCGCCGCATGGCAGGCGATCGCCCGCACCCACTCGGGCCGGCGAATGGCCTGCACCCAGGCGCCGTAGCCGCCCGAGGAGCGGCCCACCACGCCGTGACGACCCGTGGTGGCAAAGCGCGCCTCGATCGCCGGCCGCAGCTCTTCCCAGAGATGGCTCTGGTAGGGGCCGAGCGCGGGGCTGTCGAGGTACTGGCTGCCGCCGAGGAGGGTGAAGCAGTCGGGGATGGCGAAGATGGCGTCGCCGAGGACGCCGCTTGCCGAGAGGCGTCGAATCCGCTGCAGGAGGTTTTCGCTCCACGGATCGTCCTCCACCAGGGCCGCGGCGGTTCCGGCGTAGGCCGGGAGAACCCAGACCACGGGCAGCGGTTCTTTCGGCTCCGTGGGCGCGATCACCCGCAGGATCCGCTCGTGGGGATCACCGAGGGGATTTCCGCGGAGGAGTTCGGATACGACCGGGATCTCGAAGAGGCGGTAGTCGCTCATGCCCCCGAGGCTACTTCATCCCTCGTGCCGCGACCCCGACGGGTTGTCGCCCGACGCGGCCGTGGCCAGGGTAGGGGAGTGAAGAAATCCGATACCACGTTTCCGGTCGGTCCGGACGACGAGATCACCCGCGAGCTCATCGGCTTCGACGCCGACATGGACCAGGCGGCCATCGGCGACGCCGGCAACGGCGCCAGCCCCTTCGGCGGCGATTTCACCGGCGGCCTGCCCGAGCCGATCGAGGAGGCGCCCGACGTCCCCGCCGACATCCTGCCCGACCGCATCGAGCGGTGGCCGGAGCTCGGCGCCGACGAGGTGGCCGAAAAGGACGACCTCACGGCTCGTCCGACCGAGCCGCCGCCCCTCGACCCGGCTCGCTATCCCTAGGAGCCGGTTGCAGTCGCCAACCTGCTGCGGCGGCACGACCGCGACGGGGCGCCTGCCGCCCCGTCTGTCCGATGAATGACCATTCAGTTTTCATTGCCCCTGGGTGCCTCCCGCCCTATAACCTTGGGCATCGTAGGGGGTCGCTCGGTCGCACGGCTCCCGAGGAGGCGGCATGGAGCAGACGGGACGGCGGGTGGCGATCGTGGCCGGGCTTCGCACGCCCTTCGCGCGGTCGAACGGGATCCTGGCGAAGATGTCGGCCCTGGACCTGGGCGTGGCGGTGGTCTCGGAGCTCCTCGCGCGCACCGAGGTTCCTCGAGACGAGGTGGACCTGCTGGTCTTCGGGCAGGTGATCCCCTCGCTGACGGCGCCCAACATCGCACGGGAGGTGGCGCTCTCCACCGCACTGCCGCGCAGCGTGGACGCCTACTCGGTCAGCCGCGCCTGCGCCACTTCGATCCAGGCCATGACCGACGTGGCCGACCAGATCGCGCTCGGCCACGCCGACGTCGGCATCGCGGGCGGCGCGGAGAGCCTCTCCAACATCCCCTTCAGCGTCTCGCCGCGGCTGGCCGACGCCCTGGTTCGCGCCTCGAAAGCCAAGGACTTGCCGACGCGGCTGCGCTCCTTCGCCGACGTCTCCCTCAAGGACCTCATCCCCGTCGCGCCCTCGCTCAAGGAGAGGACCACCGGGCTGACCATGGGCGAGAGCGCGGAGAAGATGGCCCGGGAAAACGGCATCGGTCGTGAATCCCAGGACCGCTTCGCCCTGCGCTCCCACCAGCGAGCGGCGAAGGCCTGGGACGAGGGCCGCTACGACGACGAGGTGATGAACCTGCCGGTGCCGCCTTCCTACGAAAACGTGGCCAGGGTGGACGACTTCATCCGGCGCGAGACCTCGTTGGACAAGATGGCCACGCTTCCCCCGGTCTTCGATCGGGTCTACGGCACCATCACCGCGGCCAACTCTTCCGGGCTGACCGACGGCGCCTCGGCGCTGCTTCTGATGAGCGAGGAGAAGGCGCGCGCGCTCGGCTACGAGCCGCTCGGCTACATCCGCGCCTACGCCTACGCGGCGGTCGACCCCAAGGAGCAGATGCTCATCGGCCCCGCCTACGCCGCGCCGAAGGCGCTCGACCGCGCGGGTTTGAAGCTCTCGGACATGGACGTCGTGGACATCCACGAGGCCTTCGCCGCGGTGGTCCTCTCCATCCTGCAGGCCTGGGATTCGCGCAGATTCGCCCAGGAGAGGCTCGGCCGTGACGAGCCGGTCGGTGTGGTGGACGAGGACCGGCTCAACGTCAACGGCGGCTCGATCGCTCTCGGCCATCCCTTCGCCGCCACCGGCGGACGGATGGTGCTGAGCACGCTCAACGAGCTGCGCCGCCGCGGCGGTCAGTTCGGTCTGGTCACCCTCTGCGCGGCCGGCGGCCTCGCCGCGGCCGTGGTGCTGGAGCGCGCGTGATGGAGGTCGCCGTGAAGGAGCCCGAGTTCCGGCTGCTGCGAGTGGACGTGGCCAGCGACGGCGTGGCGCACGTCGTCCTCGACGATCCCTCCGAGCCGGTCAACACGATCTCCGAGGAGCTCGGCGCGGAGATGCGGCGCCTCTGGGCCCGGCTGAAGGCCGACCCGGCGGTCCGCTCCATCCTGATCTCGTCGGGCAAGAAGGGGAATTTCGTGGCCGGCGCCAAGCTGGAGATGATCCAGCGGGTCCAGGACGCCAAGGAGGCGGAAGCGCTCTCCCGCACCGCCCAGGACATGTTCGACGAGATCGCCGCCAGCGAAAAGCCGGTGGTGGTGGCGATCGACGGCGCGGCCCTCGGCGGCGGCCTGGAACTCGCACTGGCCTGTCACTACCGCCTCGCCTCGCTCGCGCGGCACACGAAGCTCGGCTTGCCCGAGACGCAGCTCGGGCTGATTCCGGGCGCGGGCGGCACGCAGCGGCTGCCCCGCCTGATCGGCATCGCCCGCGCGCTCGACCTCATCCTCACCGGCCGCCAGGTGGATGCGCGCCGCGCCTTGCGGATGGGCCTGGTGGACGAGGCGGTCCCCGAGCCGCTCTTGCTGCAGGTGGCGCGCGAGCGGGCGCGGGCGCTCGGCGAGGGCCGGCCGCCGCGTCCCGGGCGCGGGGAGGGGTTCCGGCCGCCCACGGCGGCGGAGCTGCGCGAGCTGGCGCTGGAGCGCAATCCCATCGGCCGCCGCATCCTCTTCTCCCAGGCCCGGAAGCAGGCGCTGGAGAAGTCGCGCGGCCATTACCCCGCCATCCCCGCCGCCATCGAGGCGGTGGAGACGGGGATCGAGCAGGGCTACGAGCGGGGCCTGGCGCGGGAGGCGGAACTCTTCGGCGAGCTGGCGGTGACCGACGTCTCCCGCAACCTCGTCCGCCTCTTCTTCGCCCAGACCGCGCTCAAGAAGGCGACGGGCGTCGCCGACTCCAACGTGCGACCGAAGGAGGTCCGCTCGGTGGCCATGCTGGGCGCGGGGCTGATGGGCGGCGGGATCGCCTACGTCACCTCGGCCATCGCCGGCATCCCCGTCCGCTTCAAGGAAAAGGACGCCGAGGGGCTCGGGCGCGGCTTCGCCTACGTGCGCCGCGTCCTCGACGATCGCGTCCGCCGCAAGCGCATCACCCCCGTCGAGCGCGAGGAGGTGATGGCCCGCATCACCGGGACCACCCGCTACGACGGATTTTCCAACGTGGACCTGGTGATCGAGGCGGTCTTCGAGGATCTCGAGCTCAAGCACCGGGTGATCCGCGAGATCGAGGAGGTGATCCGCGAGGACTGCATCCTCGCCTCCAATACCTCCACCATCCCCATCACCCGGCTCGCCGAGGCCTCCCGGCGCCCCGAGAACGTGGTGGGCATGCACTACTTCTCGCCCGTGGAGAAGATGCCGCTTCTCGAGGTGATCCGCGGCAAGAAGACCGGGGACTCGGCGGTGGCCACGGCGGTGGCTTTGGGCAAGGCCCAGGGCAAGACGGTGATCGTGGTCAACGACGGCCCGGGCTTTTACACCTCCCGCATCCTCGCGCCCTACATGATGGAGGCGGCGTGGCTACTGGCCGAGGGCGGGGACATCGCCCAGATCGACGAGGCCATGCGGGACTGGGGCTTCCCCGTGGGGCCCTTCACCCTGCTCGACGAGGTGGGCATCGACGTGGGCGCGAGCGTGACCCGCACCATGGTCGAGGCCTTCGGCGAGCGCATGCTTCCCCCCGACGCCTTCGAGCGCGTGGTGGCCGATGGCCGCAAGGGCCGCAAGAACAAGAAGGGCTTTTACCGCTACGGCGGCAAGCGGAAGGAGGTGGACGAGAGCATCTACGACCTCCTCGGCAGCCGCACCCGCAAGCGCTTCTCCCGGGAGGAGATCCAGGAGCGGCTCTACCTGCAGATGTGCAACGAGGCCGCGCTCTGCCTGCAGGAGGGCATCCTCCAGGAGCCGCGCGACGGCGACGTCGGCGCGGTCTTCGGCCTGGGGTTCCCGCCCTTCCGCGGCGGTCCCTTCCGGTGGATGGATGCCCTCGGTCCCCAGGAGGTGGTGCGCCGCCTTCGGATCTACGAGGAGCGGATCGGCCACCGCTTCCGCCCGGCGCAGCTCCTCGTGGACATGGCCCGGGAGGGGCGCCGCTTTTTCTCCGACTGATCTCCGAGCGTCGAAGGGAGTTCTCCGCTATAACGGATGAACCTTCGCTATGCCGGATGTTGACCCCCCGTGGGAGGGGGGTCTAATGTTCCGGCTCTTTCGCCCCGCCGGGGCTGGAGATCGGAATGCCGAGGAACTACGTCTTTGCTTCCGAGTCGGTGACGGAGGGCCATCCGGACAAGGTCTGCGACCGGATCTCGGACGCGATCCTGGACGAGCACCTGCGCAAGGCCAGCCAGCCGCCCCGGGTGGCGGTGGAGACCCTGGTCAAGACGGGCTTCGTGGTCGTCGCGGGCGAGGTGAGCTCCGACGCCCAGGTCGACGTGGCGGGGATCGTCCGCCGCACCATCCTCGACATCGGCTACGACCGCGCCGAGTACGGGCTGGACGGCGCCAACTGCGGCGTGCTGGTGGCGATCGAGCGGCAGGCGCCGGAGATCGCCCAGGGCGTGCAGAACGGCGGCGCCGGCGACCAGGGGATGATGTTCGGCTACGCCTGCCGCGAGACCGAAACCCTGATGCCCGCCCCCATCCACTGGGCGCACCGTCTGACCCGACGACTCGCCGAAGCGCGCCGTAGCAAGGAGCTGCCCTGGCTGCGTCCCGACGGCAAGGCGCAGGTGGCGATCGAGTACCGCGACGGCCGGCCCTACCGCTTCACCTCCGTGGTCGTCTCGGCCCAGCACGACCCGATCGACCGCGGGAAGCTGGAGAAGGAGATCGAGGAGGCGGTGATCCGCCACGTGCTGCCGGCGGAGATGCTCGACGAGGAGACGAAGTTCTGGATCAACCCGACCGGTAGCTTCGTGGAGGGCGGTCCCAAGGCCGACGCGGGGCTGACCGGCCGCAAGATCATCGTCGACACCTACGGCGGCATGGGTCGCCACGGGGGCGGCGCCTTCTCCGGCAAGGACCCGACCAAGGTCGATCGCTCCGCCGCCTACATGATGCGGTACGTGGCCAAGAACGTGGTGGCGGCGGGCCTGGCCGATCGCTGCGAGGTGCAGGTGGCCTACGCCATCGGCGTCCGCGAGCCGGTCAGCGTGCACGTGGAGACCTTCGGCACGGCCAAGGTCGACGACGAGAAGATCGAGCGCGCCATCCGTGAGGTCTTCGCGCTCTCGCCGCAGGGGATCATCGAGTCGTTGCAGCTTCTGCGGCCCATCTACGAGAAGACGGCCGCTTATGGACACTTCGGCCGCGAGGACGTCGACTTCCCCTGGGAGGCGACCGACAAGGTCCAGGCCCTGCGCGAGGCGGTGGGGTTGAGGTAGCCCTTGTCTTTGCTGGAAGCGATCGTCCTGGGGATCGTGCAGGGGCTCACGGAGTTTCTGCCGATCTCCTCCACCGCCCACCTCAAGATCGTTCCCAAGCTGCTGGGCTGGGCCGATCCGGGCGCGTCCTTTTCCGCGGTGATCCAGCTCGGCACCGTGCTGGCGGTGCTGGGCTATTTCCGCAAGGACCTCTGGGAGATCGCCGCGGGCGTGCTGCAGGGCCTGAGGTCCGGGCGGCCCCTGGAGGACGAGCGCTCTCGGCTGGGGATCTACATCGCCGCGGCCACGGTGCCGATCGTGGTCTTCGGCCTGCTCTTTCAGGAGGAGATCCGCACCGGCCTGCGAAGCCTCTACGTCATCTCCGCCTCGCTGATCCTCGTGGGCGTGGCCATGGCCTGGGCGGATCGGCGCCTGACCCTCTTCGGCCCCACGAAGAGGGAGGTCGGCTTCGCAGACGCCATGTTCGTGGGCATGGCCCAGGCGCTGGCCCTGATCCCCGGTGTCTCCCGCTCGGGTTCGACCATCGCCGCGGCGCTCTTTCGCGGCCTCGACCGGGCCGAGGCCGCACGCTTTTCCTTCCTCCTCTCCGTGCCGGCGGTGACCGCGGCGGGGGTGAAGGAAGGCTACGAACTCCTTTCGGCCGGCCTCGGGGACGAGGGCCTGGCGCCTCTCTTCGCCGGGACGCTGGCTTCCTTCGTGGTGGGCTACGCGGCCATCGCGGGCCTGATCGCCTTCTTGAAACGGCGGTCGGTGATGGTTTTCGTGGGGTATCGGATCGCGCTGGGGCTCTTCCTCTTGGTACTCCTCGGCGCGGGCGTGCTGGAGCACCTGGGTTGAATCCGGATCGGCTCTTCGATTCCCTGTGCGAGGCCCTCGCCCGGACGCCCGACCGGGGCGAGGGCATTCCCCCGGGACTGCGGCCCGCCTGCGTCCTCGTGCCGCTGCACCCCCGGGGAAGCGACGTCGATTTCGTCTTCGTCCAGCGCAGCGAGCGACTGCCGCATCACGCCGGCCAGATCGCCTTCCCGGGAGGGAGCCGCGACGAGGGCGAGGACGACCTGAGCTGCGCGCTGCGCGAGGCCCGCGAGGAGGTGAATCTCGAGCCAGAGCGGGTCCGCGTGCTCGGGGCCATCGAGCCCTGCCTCACCCCCAGTGGCTTTCACATTCGCCCCTTCGTCGGACGCCTCCTCGTCGATCCGGGCGCGCTTCGACCCGACCCCGGCGAGATCGCCCGCGTCTTCACCCTGCCGCTCGGTGAGCTGGCAGCGCCTGGCGTCTACCGCGTGGCGAATCGCCCGGATGGTCGTCCCCTGGAGGCCTTCGTCTGTCAGGGCGAGGTGATCTGGGGCGCCACCGCGCGCATCCTCCGGCGCGTCCTCGAACTCGCCACCGGGGAAGCGCCACGGCCGGAGGGCCCCTTCCCCTGGGGCCAGATTCGGATCTGAACCCCTGGTTGGGAAGGCACCCCCGTCGTGGTATGCGTCGGCACATGAGCCCGCGGCTCTTCGCCCTGGTCCTCGCCGGCGGCAGCGGCACCCGCTTCTGGCCGCTTTCCCGCAAAAGCCGGCCCAAGCAGTTCCTTTCCCTCACAGGCCGCCCCCTGGTGGTGGAGACGGTCGCCCGCCTCGAGGGCCTCTGCGATCCGGCCGACGTGACGGTGATCTGCGGCGAGGCCCACGCCGAGGTCCTCGGCAAACTCCTCCCCGAGCACCGCGAGGGCATCCTGGTCGAGCCCGCCGCCCGCGGCACGGCCCCGGCGATCGGCCTGGCGGCGCTCTTGGCGCAGGCACGCGATCCGGAGGGGATCCTGGTCGTCCTGCCCTCCGACCATGCCATCGCCGACGTGCGGGCTTTCCGCGCCGCCATCCGCCACGCGGCCGGACTCGCCGCCGAGGGCGCGCTGGTCACCCTGGGCATCCGGCCCACCCGTCCCGAGACAGGCTTCGGCTACATCGAGGTGGGCGAGGCGATCCCGGGACGCGCGCCGGCGCGCCGCGCCCGCGCCTTCGTGGAAAAGCCCGATCTGCCCACCGCCGAGCGCTACCTCGCCGGCGGCGCTCACCTCTGGAACGCGGGCATCTTCGTCTTTCGTGCCGACCGCATCCTGGAGGAGCTCGCCGCGCACGCGCCGGACGTCCATCGCGTCCTCGAGGCGCTTAGGCCTGCTTTGGGGACGGCCGAATTCCCGGAGGCGCTGCGCGCGCATTTCCCCCGCTCGCCCTCGATCTCCATCGACCACGCGGTGATGGAAAAGAGCCGCTCCATCGCGGTGATCCCCTGCGAATTCGGCTGGTCGGACCTAGGGACGGTCGCCGCTCTTTCCGAACTCTTCCCCGCCGATGCCAGCGGCAACGCCCTGCGCGGCGAGGCCCTGGCGATCGATTCCTCCCGCAACGTGGTCTGGGCCCGGCCCGGCAAGGCGGTGGCCCTGGTCGGCTGCGAGGACCTGGTGGTGATCGACACGGAAGACGCCCTCCTCGTCTGCCACCGCGATCGCGCCCAGGAGGTCCGGCGCGTGGTCGAGGCCCTGGAGCGAAAGGGGCGAGAGGAACTCGTCTGAGGTTGGATTCCGAAACCCGCCGTTTGACAGGGGGCATGGCGGTCGTTAAACCTGGATTCGATGGATTGAACGGGGATTCGGCACGCATGACGGTCCATCCGAGAAGGGCGAGGGAGATCGCGCGAACCCGCCAGGACATCCTGGAGGCGGCCGCCCGGGCCTTCGCGCGCAACGGCTACCAGGCGGTCACCATGCAGGAGATCGCCCGGGAGGCCGGCTACACCGCGGCCTCGCTGTACAGCTATTTCTCCAGCAAGGAGGAGATCCTCACCGGGCTGGCGGAGCTGGTCCTCCACGAGATCCAATCCGTCTTCGACCAGCCGATCCCCGCCAACATCCCCCTGCGCGAAAAGCTCCTCTTCCTCTTCGAGCGCCAGCTCGAACTCGCCCGCAAGCGCAAGGAGATCGCCGGGCTCGTGCACATGGGCGTGGTGGCCGCCGGGGACCACTGCGACCTGCACCGCGAGCGCGTGGACCTTCTGGCCGAGTTCCTCCGCGATCACGCCCGGCCAGGCGAGCTCGGGGGAGTCCCGCCGGAGGACGTGGCGATGATGCTCAACGGTCTGGGCGCCACGTACTTCCTGGAGTGGCTGCACCGGGAGGACGACGTCTGGCTCAAGGAGAAGTTCACCCAGGCCCTGGACGTGATCTTGCGGGGGCTGCGGAGCCCGGGATGAAGGTCCTGGAGATGCGATGAATCTTCGCCCCGTGGAATCGTCCACGGGGCGAAATGTTCTCGGCGACTGTCGGTTCGACGAGCGCAAAGCCACACCTTTCGCTATTGACTCCTTCCGCGAAGTGACTATAACGCCCGTTCGACATTGCCGAATGGTCATTCGGACGGCTCGACGGATGGTTCATATGCGCCGGACAGCAATTCTCCTCCCCCTGCTCGGTCTCGCCGCCTGCACCAGCGCGTCCAGCAAGGTCAGCCTCCCCGAGGAAACCGGGGAGGTGGCGCTGGGCGTTCGCGTGGTCACGCCCTCGGAACGCCTCGACGAGGGCCTGGTTCGCGTCACCGGTCGGATCGTTCCCCGCCGCGAGGCCTCGGTGAGCGCCCGGGCCAACGGGAACATCCGGGAGTTTCTGGTGGACGTGGGCGATCGCGTGAAGAAGGGCCAGGTGATGGCGCGGCTGGACCCCACCAACGCCGCCATCGCCCTCGAGCAAGCGCGCGCCGCCCGGGCCATGGCCGAGGCCGCCTTCGAGAACGCCAAGCAGGGTCTCGAGCGCGCGCGGGCGCTGCACCAGAGCGGGGGCGTCGCCCAGGCGCAGCTCGACGCGGCCGAGACCGGCTACCAGCAGGCGGAGGCGGCGCTGGAGCAGGCGCGCGCCGCGGAGAAGGCCGCGGCCCAGATGCTCTACGACCACGCCGTTCGCGCCCCCTTCGACGGGCTGGTCACGGCGCGTCAGGTCAGCGTGGGCGAGTTCGTCGCCGTCGGCGTCCCCGTCTTCAAGCTGGTGGATACCGACGACCTGGAGGTCGTCCTCCCCGTGCCCGAGACCGTGGTCGACGCGGTGCAGCCGGGAAGCGAGGTGAGGGGCGTGATCAATCCTTCGGGCCAACCCTTCGCCGCGAAGGTCCGGGTGGTCGGCGAGACCGTGGACCCGGCGGGCCGCACCGTGGAGGTGCGAGCCGATCTCGTGGGGGAGAAGAGCTCGCAGATCCGCGCTCACGCCATGGTCGAGGTCACCTTTTCCCAGTCGACGCTCTCCGGACTCTTCTTGCCGCGGCAGGCGTTGCGCGGCACCACCGAGGCGCCCTTCGTCTGGCTGGTGGAGGACGGCGTCCTCGTTCGTCGCGACGTCCGCGCCGAGATCCTCAGCCCGGGCACGGTCCGCGTGCTGGAAGGTCTGAAGGGAGACGAGCTGGTCGTGGCCGACGCGGGAACCTCGTTCAAGGAAGGGATGAAGGTCCGGCCGCTGCGCTGAGCCTCCTCGGGAACGAAACGCGATGAATCCGATTCAGGTCTTCATCAAGCGCCCCGTCTTCACCACCATGCTTCTGCTTTCGCTGGTGGTGTTCGGGATCTACTCCTACCCGCGGATCGGCGTCGACTCGATGCCCAACGTCGATTTCCCGGTGGTCGTGGTCACCGTGATCCATCCGGGCGCCGATCCCGAGAGCATGGAGCGGAACGTCGCCGAGCCACTCGAGGAGGCGCTCAACACCATCTCGGGCCTCGACCAGCTGCGCTCCATCAGCGTGGACTCGGTGACCCAGATCATCGCCCAGTTCGATCTGGACAAGAATCCCGACGTTGCCGCGCAGGAGGTCCGCGACAAGGTCCAGTCGCAGATCGCCAACCTGCCCGACGACATCGAGTCGCCGATCATCGACAAGTTCGACATCAACGCCGTCCCCATCGCCTATCTGGCGCTCTCGGGCCCCGTTCCCATCGAGGAGCTCACGCGGATCGCCGAGGACGTGGTCAAGCCCTTGCTCCAGCAGCAGAACGGCGTGGGCCAGGTGCAGGTCCAGGGCGGTCGGAAGCGCGAGATCCGCGTGGAGGTCGATCCGGAACGGCTGCGCAGCTACGGCCTCTCGGTCAGCGAGGTGGTCACCGCCCTGGCGGCGCAGAACATCGACATCCCCGGCGGTCGGACCAAGGAGCCGGGCCGCGAGCGGACGGTCAAGCTCGCCTCCCAGGCGCAGTCGGTCGACGAAATTCGAGACATCGTCATCCCCGCTCCAACCCCTTCGCCGGTTCGCGTCCGGGACGTGGCCAACGTCATCGACGGCCCGGAGGAAGCGCGCTCCATCGCCAGCTTCCGCGGCCAGAGCGCCGTCTCGCTCGTGGTGCAAAAGCAATCGGGCGCGAACACGACCGCGGTCGCCGAGGCGGTGATCGGATCGCTCGGGCGCATCCAGAGCCAGCTCCCGGAGGGCGTCAAGCTCGAGGTGGTCTACGACGGCTCGCGCTTCATCCGCGCCTCGATCGCGGCGGTCGAAGAGGACCTGCTCGTCGGCGGTATCCTCGCAGTTCTCATCGTCCTCCTCTTCTTGCGCAACGTTCGCTCCACCCTCGTGGCGGCGGTGGCGCTCCCCACCTCGGTGATCGGCACCTTCGCCTTCATGAAGGCGCTCGACTTCACCTTCAACAACGTGACCATGCTGGCGCTGAGCCTGTCGATCGGCTTGCTCATCGACGACGCCATCGTGGTCATCGAAAACATCGTGCGCCACCTGGAGGAGGGGAAGTCGCCGATGCGCGCCGCCTACGACGGCACGCGCGAGATCGCCCTCGCCGTCTTCGCCATCACCCTCTCGCTGGTCGCCGTCTTCGTGCCCGTGGCGATCATGGAGGGGATCATCGGTCGCTTCTTCTTCCAGTTCGGCATCACCGTGGCGGTGGCGGTTCTCATCTCCTTCGCCGTTTCGCTCTCCCTGACGCCGATGATGTCGGCCCGCGTGCTCAAGGAGGAGAAGCCCGGCAAGGTTTCGCAGGCGATCGAGCGCGTGTTCCTCCAGGTGGAGAACCTTTACCGCCGCATGCTGCGCTGGATGCTCGATCACCGCGGCGTCGTGGTGGCGGGCGCGGTGGGGCTGCTCGTGGCCACCCTCGCGGTCGGCTCGCTGCTCAAGACGACGTTCATCCCCAGCATGGACCAGGCCTCCTTCCGCATCTCCGTGGAGTTGCCGGTGGGCTCGGACCTGGATTCCACCTGGTCCGTGGTCGAGAACCTTGCCTCGCAGGTGGACACCCTGCCCGGCGTGGCCTCGGTCTATGCCTCGGCGGGCGGCGGCGTGCAGGAGCAGGTTCACAAGGGCGAGCTGGTCATCAACCTGGTGCCGATCTCGCAGCGCACCTTCCGCCAGCAGGATTTCAAGGATTTCATCCGCGAGCGGCTCGTCGTCCCCGAGGGCGTGATCGTCAGCGTCACCGACTTCCAGGCGGTCGGCGGCGGCGCCGCCCAGGAGATCCAGTTCAACCTCCGCGGCCCGAGCTGGGAGGAGGTGATCGCCAGCTCGGAGAAGGTGCTCGCTGCGATGCGCGAGCACGGCGGATTCGTGGACATCGACACGAGCTACCGCCCGGGCAAGCCGGAGCTCGCCGTGGTCCTCGACCGCGACCGCGCCGCGGCGCTGGGCATCCCCGCCGCCAGCCTCGGGCAGACCCTGCGCGCATACCTCGGCGGCGACAAGATCAGCGACTACCGCGAGGGCGGCGAGACCTACGAGGTGCGCATTCGCCTGCCGGAGCACGTCCTCGCCGACGCCGCGAGCATCGGCAAACTGCCCGTCCGCGCGGGCAACGGCGAACTCGTGGAGCTGCGCAACGTCGCCCGCGTCGAGGAGAGGGCCGGTCCCACGCAGATCGACCGCCAGTCGCTTTTGCGCCAGATCACCATCTACGCCAACCTGAGGCAGGGCGTTTCCCTCGGCGAGGGGATGGCCTTCCTCCAGGAATTCGCGCAGCGCGAGCTCCCGCCGAGCATCATCACGGGCTTCGACGGCGCGGGCGGCGAGATGGGCGAGGCCATGGTCAACTTCGTGGTCGCCCTCGTCCTCGGCATCGTGCTCGTCTACATGGTTCTCGCGGCGCAGTTCGAGAGCCTGGTGCATCCCTTCACCATCATGATGGCCCTGCCCTTCGCGGTCATCGGCGCCTTCGTCGCGCTCCTCGTCACCGGCGAGTACTTCTCCATCTTCGCGATGATCGGCCTGATCATGCTGATGGGCCTGGTGACCAAGAACGGCATCCTCCTGGTGGAGTTCGCCAACCAGCTCAAGGCGCAGGGCCTCTCGACCCGCGAGGCGCTCGAGAAGGCCGGCCCGCTACGGCTGCGCCCGATCCTCATGACCACCTTCGCCATGATCGGCGGCATGATCCCGCCGGCGATCGCCAGCGGCGACGGCGCCGAGCTGCGCAACGGCATGGCCGTGGCGATCATCGGCGGTCTGATCAGCTCCACCTTCCTCACGCTCGGCGTGGTGCCGGTCGTCTACTCGCTGGTCGACCAGTTCACCGCGTGGCTGCGGCGCAAGCTCGGCCGCGAGGCACCGGCCTCCGCCGAGGAGCTCGCTGCGTGAGCGCCCGACGCTTCCCGGATGGACGCATCATGAGAAGCCCACGCATTCTCGCACTGGCCCTGGCACTCTTTCCTCTGACCTCTTCGGGGCAGGCCGAGGATCGCTCGGTGGAGGCGATCTCCCCGCCGATGACCCTCGCCGACACGCCCGAGGGCGAGATCCCGGACTACGGTGCTCCCGTCCTCACCCTGCAGGAGGTGCTCGCGCGAGCCCAGCGGCCCGACGGCAACCTCGACCTCGTGCAGCTGCGCGAGCAGCTGGAGCAGGCGAACAACGCCGTGCGACGGGCGTGGTCCAACCTCTTGCCGCAGGTGACCGCTGCGTTCACCTACACGCGCAACTCGCACTCGGCGCTCATTCAGTTCCCCAACTTCGCCGCGGGCTTCATCACCACGCCCGACGGGCGCATGGTTCCCGCGGAGGTCCTCGAGCTCGAGGTGCAGAAGCAGGACCAGCTCAGCGCGGTGGGCCAGGTCACGATGCCGCTGCTCGTCATGCCCGCCTATTTCGGCATCTCCGCCGCCGAGCTGGGCGTGCAGGCCACGCAGAAGCAGATCACCTTCGCGCGCAACGAGCTGATGCTCGCCATCGCCCAGGCCTACTACGGCGCGGTGGCCAGCCGCCGCCTCATCGAGGTGGCCTACCGGCAGGTGCAGGCGCAGCACGAGCAGGAGCGAGTGGCGCGCGCGCGCTACGAGGTGGGCGAGGTGCCCAAGGTCGGCTGGCTGCGCGCCGCGGTGGCGCGATCCCAGGCGGAGCAGGATCTCGTCAACGCCAAGAACGCCTTCGTCTCCACCAAGTACGCCCTCGTCCAGCTCACCGGGATCGAGGAGCCCTTCGACGTGGTCATGCCCGAACCCCCCGAGGCGCCGGAAGGAGCGGAGGACGAGCTCGTGCGGATCGGCCTGGAGAGCCGCAAGGATCTGCAGGCGGCACGCGACCAGGAAAAGATCGCCGACCGCCTGGTCAAGTCGGCTTGGTGGCAGTTCGCCCCGGTGCTCTCGGCCCAGGGACAGTACGTCTGGTCCAACGTGACCGGCTTCACCGGCACGAACGAGTTCTGGAACATCCAGCTCGTGGCGAGCCTGAACGTCTTCGACGGCTTTCGTCGGTACGCCGACCTCGACGACGCGCGTTCGCGGCGGCGCCAGGCGGAAGCGGCGCGCGAGAACCTCGCTCGCCAGGTGATCCGCGACGTCAAGACCGCCCTGCGGGATCTGGAGAGCGCGC
This sequence comes from Pseudomonadota bacterium, assembly GCA_003242475.1. Classification (GTDB taxonomy): domain Bacteria; phylum Myxococcota; class Myxococcia; order Myxococcales; family Vulgatibacteraceae; genus ZC4RG40. The sequence goes on along the minus strand of QGUN01000003.1, from coordinate 31,019 downwards.
GCGCCAACCTCGCCAAGGCTCGCGCCCAGGTGCAGCTCGCCCAGGAGAACGCCGACCTCGTCCGCGCCCAGTACGACGCGGGCGTGGCCACCTACCTCGACGTGATCGACGCCCTCAACGCGCGATTCGCCGCCGAGGTGCAGGCGGTCACCGAGGAGCTCAACGTGCAGGTGGCCTCGCTTCGGCTGGCCCGCGCCATCGGCCGCTTCGGCGTCGAGCAATTCCCCTGAGTCCAAAGATCACGTCACGCCGGACGGGTCCGGCGCGTCGTCTCTCGCCTCGAGACGGGCGGCGCGCCGGGCCTCGTCTTTTGCCGTCCTCCTCGCCTTCGTCGTACCGGCGGCGCGGGCGAGTCGGAATGTCGGCGTCGCCGCCCTGCGGGTGCGGCGCCCCACGTTGATCCCCCGGGGCGGGCAGCCTAGATTGCCGGGGCCATGCTGCCCGCCCACGTCTTTCGCGAATACGACATCCGCGGCCTGGTGGACGACGAGCTCACCGACGAGGTGGTCGACCGCATCGCCCGCGCCCTGGCCCTGCGCGTGCGCCGCAGCGGCGGCGGCGCGGTGGTCCTCGGCCGCGACTGCCGCCTGAGCTCCGACCGATTCCGCCGCGTCTTTTCGCGGGCGCTCTGCGCCTGCGGGGTGGACGTGATCGACGTCGGCCAGGTTCCCACGCCGCTGGTCTACTACGGCGCCCACGTCCTGCAGGACGTCGGCGGCATGGTGGCCATCACCGCGTCCCACAATCCCCCGGAGTACAACGGCTTCAAGCTCGGGGTCGGAACCGCCGCGCTCTTCGGTCACGAGATCCGCGACCTTCGGCATCTCGCGGAGGCGGGCGATTTTCCCGTCGGTCAGGGAGAGGTCCGCGAGGTCGAACTCCTCTCCCGCTACCTCGACGACGTCGCCGGCCGCATCTCCATGGGCGGGCGGAGACTGCGGGTCGTGGTGGACGCCGGCAATGGCATGGGTGGGACCGTGGCCGTACCCCTCTACGAGCGGCTCGGGGTCGAGGTGATCGGCATGTACCTCGAGCCTGACGGCCGCTTCCCCCATCACCATCCCGATCCCACGGTGGAGGCGAACCTCGTCGAGCTGCGCGCGCGGGTTCGCGCGGAGCAAGCGGACCTCGGCATCGCCTTCGACGGCGACGGCGATCGGATCGGCGTGGTGGACGAGAGGGGCCAGATCCTGTGGGGCGACGAGCTCACCTTGCTCTTCGCCCGGGCGCTCTTGACCGAGCGTCCCGGCGCCACGGTGATCTCCGAGGTGAAGTGCTCGCAGCTCCTCTACGACGAGGTGGAGCGTCTCGGCGGCCGGGCCATCATGTGGAAGGCGGGGCATTCCCTGATCAAGGCGAAGATGAAGGAGACCGGCGCCGCCCTGGCCGGGGAGATGAGCGGTCACGTCTTCTTCGCCGACCGCTGGTACGGCTTCGACGACGCCGCCTACGCCGGGGCGCGGCTGCTGGAGATCCTCAGCCACACCGACCGCCCCCTTTCGGCGCTGCTCGCCGACCTGCCCAGGACCTACTCGACGCCGGAGATCCGCCACCCGGTGGGGAGCGAGGAGCGGAAATTCGCCCTCGTGCAGAAGGCCATCGAGCACTTCCGTGCCCTGGGCCACCGGGTGATCGACGTCGACGGCGCGCGCGTGATCTTCCCCGATGGCGCCTGGGGGTTGGTCCGCGCCTCCAACACCACGCCCATCCTCGTCCTTCGCTTCGAGGCCCCGACCGAGGCGAGGCTCGCCGAGGTGCGCGCGATCTTCTCCGACGCCCTCGCCCGCCTCGAACGCGAGGTGGCCTGATGCGCCTCGCCGTTGGCTGCGACCTGGGGGCGACCAACCTCCGCGTGGCGCTGGTGGCGGAGGACGGCCAGGTCCTCGCCTCGACCCGCGAGGCCCACGGAGACCGAGAACCGGAGGTGGTCGCCCGGCGGATCGCAGCCCGGTGCGCGGACCTCTTCGCCATGGCGGGGAGGACGTGGAACGACGTCGCCGGTGTGGGCGTCGGGCTGGCTGGCCAGATCCACTCCGCGACCGGGCGGGTCGTGGTCGGCCCCAACCTCGGCTGGCGCGACGTGCACTTCGCCGCGCTCTTGCGCGATCGGTTGGGCCGCGACGTGCGGGTCGTCAACGACTTGAATGCCGCCGCATGGGGGGAGCACCGCGCCGGCACCGCTCAGGGTGTCGACGACGTGCTGGTGGTCTTCCTCGGCAGTGGCGTTGGCGCAGGGCTGATCCTCGGCGGAGCACTCTACGAGGGCGCCAGTGGCCTGGCCGGGGAGATCGGTCACGTGAAGGTGCGCCCCGGCGAGCGGCTTTGCGGCTGCGGCGAGCGCGGCTGTCTGGAGGCCTACGTCGGCGGGCACCATGTGGCGGACCGCCTGCGCGAGGCAGTGCACGAGGGCCGCGCGCAGGCCGTCCTCGCCGCGGCGGGAGGCGACGTGAACCAGGTCGGTCCGCACGCGTTGCACCTCGCCGCCGAGCATGGCGATCCCTTCGCCCTCGACTTTCTCGAGGAGATGGCGGCGTTTCTGGGGCTGGCCATCGGCAATGCCATCACCCTCCTCAACCCGCGCAAGCTCGTCCTGGGCGGAGGGATGTTCCACGGCATCTCGCGCCTGCGGCCCCTGGTGGAGCGAGCGATCCGCAAGGTCGCCGGCCGCGCTCAGGCGGCGGAGCTCACCATCGACGAGTCGGCGCTGGGCGACGACGCCGGCCTCGTGGGCGCCGCCCTCCTCGCGCTTCCCTGAGGGAGCCGATTCTGCGGCGTCCTCGCGCCGCGTCCGGGGTCCGCTGCCGCCGGGCCCCGGAGCCGCCGAGAGCGTTACGCCCGTCACCGCACGCGGACTTCGCGGCGGACCCAGTCGACGCCGCCGCGTCCGTCGCGGACCACGAGGTAGAGGAAGACGCGGCCCTCGGGCGGCACGGGATCCTCGGAGTCGCCGGTCGGCGCCGCCCAGATGATCCCGCCCTCGGTGTCGCCTCGGGCCTCGTGGAAGCGACCTGCGGTGGAGAACCACGAGTATCGCCACTCTTCCACCTCCGTGCCCAGCGGCGTGCCGTCGTGGCGGTAGCGGGTGTAGCTCTGCTTTTCGCTTCCGTGCAGCGGCCGCCCCTCCTCGTCGAGCGGTGCGGGGGCGGGTCGGGGGTGGAGGAAGATGGATTGCTTTCGCGCGAAGGTGGCGATCTCGGGCCAGGGATCCGCTGGCTCGGCGGGCAGGGGCACGCCCCGGACGAGGATGCCGGTGATGCGCGGATTTTCGTTGGGCTCGTCGGCTTGGTCGGGGCCGCGAACCTGGATTCGCTTGAGCGCCATCACGCTCTCGCGCTCCTCGAAGAGCTGGATGAATCGAGACATGAGCGAGGTACCCAGGCGGCATTCGTCGCTCGTGTCCGCGCCCTCCACGAGCTCCGCGGGAGCCGCCGCCACGGCGAAGGCGAGGACGACCACCTGGTGGCCGCGCGTGCGCGCGGGATGATTCGCGGGGAGGGCAGAGAGGCCGAGGTCGTCCTCGAGGCGAAAAACGGGAGGAGGGAGGGGGAGCTCGAAGTCGCCGACCGGCACCCGAAGCGGCTCGCAGCCCTCCGCGTGGCGGCAGCGTTCGGCGCCGAGAAAGGCGAAGGGGTTGCGCTGCCTCTCGTCGCCTCCCCCGCCCTCGCAGAGTTCCTTCGGCAATTGCGCCGCGAGCTCTCCGGGGGAACGGAGGGTGGTGACCGCCGTGCAGGGGTTGAATTCGAGCCGGGCGGGATCTGCCGTGCAGGAGAGGTAGCCCACCACCACCTCTCGCGTTGGATCGAGGAGCTGTACCGGATCGGCCACCAGGACGGAGATGCGGCTCTCGGACGGGATTTCCTCGGCGCCCCACGCGATCTCGGGCGGCTCGGTGCGGACGGCGAGGACGCGCAGCTCGTTCACGTAGGATGGGGGCAGAAAGCCCTCTCCGCAGCCCAGTGCCAGTGCGCAGGCGACGATCGCCGATCGACGACGCATCCTCAAATCTCCCACCGAATCCCGACCGAGGGGAAGATCGGCAAGCCTGGCAGGTAGTCCGATTCGCTGTAGTCGAAGTTGTAGATCACGCCCTCGGCGTTCTTCCGGTTGGTCACGTTCTGCACGTCCAGATACACCGAGAGCCGGGACGTGCCGAAGTCCCATTCCTTGTCGGCGCGCAGGTCGAGCTGGAAGAAGTCGGGCAGGCGCTGGCTGCGCGAATCGGGAGCGGGCAAGCGCCGGTACGCGTCGCGGTCCGCGTCGTAAACCCCGCCGATCACCGGCGTGTACGGATTTCCGGAGGTGTAGCGGACGCGCGCGCCGATGGAGAATCCCTCCCAGATCTCCGGCAGCTCGAGCGTGCCCACGCCCACGAGGGAGTGCGGTTGCTCGGTGAAGGAGGGGGTGGTGCGGTCCCGCAGCCGGTCGTGCCGTTTCGACCGGCTGATCGAGTATCCGAGCCAGCCGAAGAAGCGCGCGTCGGCGTCGTAGCGGAGCAGGATCTCGGCTCCGTAGGCCTCCCCCGTTCCCTCGTTGGCGTAGCGCTCCAGGACCTCCTCTCCGCCTCGCCGCACGACCCGGTCGGAGACGACGACGAGGTCGCGCAAGTCCTTGTAGTAGACCTGGAAGTCCAGGTGCAGTGGCCCGACCAGGTGCTGCTCGACCCCGAGGGCGTATTGCCATGCCGCCTCCGGTTCGAGGTCGGGGTTCCCGTACTCCTCGACGATGGTCTGAGGCGGCGGGGGCTGGTGGTAGAGTCCGACGCCACCCTTGAGCACCGTCCCGTCGGCGACCTGCCAGCGCGCGTTGAAGCGGGGGTCGACCCAGGTCGCCTCCAGGTAGGAATCCCAGTCCACTCGGATCCCCGGCACGAGGGAAAGGCGGGACACCGGACGGATCACCGCCTCGGTCCAGAGCGCGGGCTGGACCAGGGTCACCTGCGTCTCCAGGTGTCCGAGCATGTCGCGAAAGTCCGGCGGCGGGATCTGGCCCGGCTCGTCCACGGGGAGCTGGATGAGCATGTTCTGCTCGGAGACGAGCAAGTCGAGACCGGCGCCGATGGAGAGGACGGACGAGACGTCGTGGAAGGCCTCCGCCCGCGCAGTGAGCGAGTAGACGTTCAAGTCGAAGAGGAGCGGCTCCATCGCCATGCGGATCTGATCCCAGCCGGGGGCCAGCACGACCCGGGTCCGGGTGGAATCGTCCAGCCGGTGGTCCCAGCTCAGGGCGACGCGGGCGAAGCCCATGCTGGTTTCCATCGAGCTGTCGGTCTCCACCCCGGTGTTCACGCCCGTCATCGCCAGGCGATCCGAGGAGCCATAGACGTCGAGGCGGAGACGGTCGTTCTCCGAGGGCCGGTAGGCGATCTTCGCCTGGTAGTCCCAGAAGCGGGGCGCCACGGAGAAGCCCATCCCCTCGAACGCCGTGGGTACGAGCTGCGTGGCCGCGTTGAGCACCGCGTCCACGTAGGAGCGGCGCGCCGCCAGCGCCACCGCCAGGTCGTCCGAGACGCGCGTCTCCATCAGGCCGGTGGCGTCATAGAGGTCTGCGTCGGCGACCAGGCGGAGTTCCTCGCCCGGGTCGCGGGTGACGATCTCCACCCGGCCGCCGGTCGCGCGCCCGTAGCGCGCGCCGAAGTTGCCGGCCTCGAATTCCACCTCCTGGATGAGCTCGCTGGCGTAGACGCTGCTCAGCGCGCCGAAATGGAAGATCAGCGGGACGTACTGGCCGTCGACGTAGGCGCGCGTGTCGTGGGCTTCGCCACCGCGAACGATGATCGCGCCCGCGCCGTAGGGGATCCGCGCCACGCCGGGCAGGTTCTGCACCACCCTCACCGTGTCGCCGTGGGTCCCGGGAATGCGCGTGATCTCGCCCTGCGAGATCGCCACGGTGGAGACCTCCTTCTTCGGGCGCCTTCCGCGGACCACGCTCTCGTAGGGGGAGCGCGGCAGCGGCTCGAGGTAGTAGACCACGTCGGTGGCCTGTCCCTCCGCGACGAGCTCCTCCGTTTCGAACCGCTCGTAGTCCGACGCGACGACCACCACCCGGATCCTTCCCGCGGGCAGGTCGGCGATCTCGAAGCGGCCGTCTGCATCGGTTTCGGCCACGCCCGCCTCTCCCGCGTCGACCAGGGCGCCGACCACGGGCTGACGGCTCTCGCGGTCGACCACGCGGCCGCGGAGCACGCCTTCCGCCGGCGGAGGCGGGGTTTCCTGGCGCAGCTCGAAGCGGTAGCGGAACTCGATGGTGACGGCCGCGGGAGCGCCGTCGACCTCTGCTGGGCGAAATCGGTAGCGCCTCAGGGCCTCCACCGCCGCCTCGTCGAAGCCATGCCCGGCGGGCTGCACCACCCGCACGTCGAGGACTTCCCCCTGCTCGGAGATGTCGATCTCCAGCAAGACCTCGGCCTCGAGCCCGAGCTCGCGCGCCTCGGGCGGATAGACGGCCTCCGCGGCCTCGAGGACCTCGGGAAGACGGGTCACCGTCTGCCCCAGGGCCGGGGGGTCGAATAGGAGGACCAGGGCCAGCGCTGCCAGGAGGGGAGCTCTACCAGTCATCCAGGCGGAACCGAAAATGATACCGGATCTCCGTCCGGACAGGCGTTCCGTCGGGGCCGAGGCCTGGCTCGAAGGGGCAGTTCCGCATCAGGCGGATCGCGACCTCGTCCAGACCATATCCCAGTCCCTTGACCACCCGGATTTCGCCGGGCTGGCCGTTCTCGTCGATCATCACGCGCAGGACCACCGTCCCTTCGATCCCCTCGCGTCTCGCCGCCTCGGTGTAATCGTCGGGGGAGGAGGGGCAGGAGCCGCGCCGCGGCAGAGGAGGCCGCGAGAGCCGGGATTCCGGTACGAAGGGAGCCTTCTCCGTCTGCGTCGGTGCGTAGGGCCGGACGTCTTCCGGCGCCTGCGCCACCTCGTCGGTCTTGCCGTAGAGCGTGTTGCCGGTGGCCACCGCCATGTCTCCCGCCTCCGTGGTGGAGGAGAGCGAGACCCCGATGCGGATCGGCGGCGGGCGCTGCTCCGGCTCCGTCTCGGGCGGCGGCTCCTCGTTCGGCGGAGGCGGCGCCTCCCGCGGTGGCTTTGGACGCGGCGGAGGCTCGGATCGCGCCAGGCGCTTCGGTGGCGGCGAAGGAGGCGGGGGCGGCTCGGGTTCCGGCTCCGGCTCCGGTTCGGGCTCGGGTTCCGGCTCGGGCGGCTTTACCTCCACCACTTCGAACTCCACCGGAACCTGAGGTACCGGTCGCGGCCGCTCCGGCGCGGACGCAGCCATGACGCCGAGGCCTGCGTGCACCGAAAGGGAGACGAGCAGAGCGGCGATCCAGTGCCGCCGCTGCGATTTCCCGTTGCCGCTCACGGTCCGGGCGAGGCGGTGGAATCCTTCTCGATGTTGATGGCGAAGCGGGAAAGACCCTCGGACTTGACCAGGTCGATGATCTCGACCACCCGTCCGTGGGCGAGGCGCTTGTCGGCGCTGATGATCGCGCGGGCGTCGTCGCCCTGGCGCGCCAGCTCCCGCACCGCCCGGCGAGCCTCCTCCAGGGTCGCTTCCTTCCCGTCGAGGTAGAGCACGCCGCGCTCGTCGAGTACCAGGTTGACCGTGGTCCCCACCGTTTCACCGCCCGAGGCGGCGCGTGGTAGCTGGACCTCGATCGTCTCGCGCACGATGAAGGAGGCGGTGACCATGAAGATGATGAGCAGGACGAGAACCACGTCCACGAGGGGGGTGACGTTGATCCCCGCGATCAACGCCTCCTCCTCCTGCTCGAAGAGCTTACGGGACATGGCTCAGGCCTCCCGCCGCAGATGCGCGACCACGGCTCCGCCGGCGACCGCCGCCCTGGACGTGATGGTCTTGAGCCAGCGGGAGTAGAGGTTGAAGGCGACCACGGCGGGAATGGCCACGAAGATGCCCACCGCCGTGGCGACGAGCGCCTCCGAGATGCCCGCCATGACCACCGCGGCCGTGGACTGGTTCGCCTGGCCCTCCCGGGCGAGGCTGGCGAAGGCCTCGATGATGCCGATCACCGTTCCGAAGAGGCCGACGAAGGGCGCGTTCGATCCCAGCGTGCCGAGGAAAGGGAGGAAGCGCTCGAACGTCGTGCGCCGGCGCGCGATGGCGCCGGCCACCGTGTCCTCGACGCTCGCCGCACCCCGGGGGGTGGCATCCAGCGCCTCGCGCAGCACCTCGGCCTCCAGACCGCGCATGCCGTCCAGCGACTTGCGCGCCTCGTCCCATTTGCCCGCCGACAGCAGCGGCAGAAGCTCGAGTACTTCGGGCGAGCTGTTGCGGCGGAAGTAGAGGAGCCTCTCCACGATCACCGCGACCGAGGCGATGGAGAGGGCGATGAGCAGCCACATCACCCACTCCGCGCCCACGCTGGTGAAGAGTCTGAAGAGCGTCTCGGTCAGCATGAAGACCTCCGGGCGGCGAAATCTGCCATAGCCTCGACCCATGCGCCAGCCACGCCGTTCCCTCGACCCGATCGAGCCGTTGCGAGCGTGCTTTTCGCCGCGCATTCGCGCTTGCCGCCCGGCATGTCGACCACCAGCTTCTTTGCGAGATGCGGCAAACGACCCCGACTGGCGAGCCGAAGCTGCCCGACGTCTTTACCCGGATCGACCTCGATGCATTCCTTCGCGACGCCGCCCGACTCGTCGAGGAGCGCGTCGAGGCGCAGCGCGGGGTGGCTGGCCTCGCGGTGAAGACGGCCTTCCGGATCGCGCAAGGCCTGCGCGCGGATTTTCCCGTCGGTGCTCTACGCCAGCTCTTCCCCGAATTCGCCGCGAGCCTGGCGAGCGTGCTCGCGACGAAGCGTCCCGAGCAGTCGTACGAAGAGCTCTTCTCCACCGAGGCGGATCGCGTCTCGCGCGCACTCCTTTCCGTCACCGATCGCCGCGTGCAACAGTTGAAGTCGAAAGCCGCGCGAGGCGCGTACGAAAAGATTCGAAATCAGGCAGAGCGAAACGTGCGCCAGGCCGCGCCGGATGTCGGACGTTTACTGGACCGTCACGCGCGTTGATGGCATGGTGTTCCGTTGTACGGGGGGCGCTGGAGGTTTCTTGACACTTCCGAGAGGGCTCCGATACCGTTTGTCAACCTCGTGGTAGGCGATTGGGGAGGATGTATGAAAGCGACGAGTGCAAGCTCGACGTCGTCTCGTAAGACGGCGGGGGCGAAGAAGGCCGCTGGGTCGAAGGCGAGGACGGTAAAGGCCTCCCCTGCGCGCGCGACCCGGTCTTCGGCTGCGAAGAAGACGAGCGCGACGAAGACCGTCGCGCGCAAGACCGCGGCGAAGAAGACGTCGGCCGCGAAGAAGACGACGACGAGGAAGGCGGCGGCGAAGACGGCCGCAAAGAAGACGACGTCGCGGGCGACCGCCGCGAAGAAGTCGACGACTGCGAAGAGGGCGACCGCGAAGAAGGCCGTGGCGCGGAAGGCGGCAGCGAAGACGTCGAGAACTCCCGCGGCGCGAAAGACGGCGGCGAAGTCGTCGAGAACGGCCACGGCGAAGAAGAGCGCGGCGAAGAAGACGGCAGCCAAGAAGACCGCGGCGCGGAAGACGGCTGTGGCGAAGAAGGCGACGTCGAGGACGACCGCGGCGAAGAAGACGGCGGCGAAGGCCACGGCCGCGAAGACCGCCACCAAGAGGGCGGCCTCCACGCGGAGGACGGCGCGGAAGGCCGCGAGCCAGTCGTCCGCCGCGGCGGTTTCCACCGGCGCTCCGACCTCGTCGCTGTCGACGGAGCCGGCGAGCTCGATGCCCAGCTCCGACGTGGAGGGGGCGTCGGAGGCCAGCGCGTCCGTTGCCTCGGAGAGCGGAGCCTCCGTGCAGGCGAACGGTCTTTTGCCTTCATCCAGCTGAGCGAAGTTTTTTGGGGCGACGGCCCTCGCGCTGGCAGGGCACCCGTGCTTTTGCTAGTGGAGTGACGGGCCGTCACCGCGCGGCCCGATTTTTTGCGCGCCGGGCGATGCCCGGCGGTGCGCGGAAGGGTCGTCGCCCGTGTCCCTGACATCGACCGAGATCGCGCTCGTCGTCGGCGAGCTGACCTTCCTCGTCGGAGGACGCCTGCAGAAGATCTGGGTTCCCGAGCCGCGGCTCGTGATCCTGGACGTCTTCGCGCAGGGCGAAAGCCACCTCCTTCTGATCTCGGCCATCCCCGACGAGACGCGCATCCACCTCGCCTCGGAGCGCCCCCCTTCCCCCCAGAATCCCCACGCCTTTCAGGGGCTGCTGCGCGCGCACCTCGATCCGGCGCGCCTCGTCTCACTGGAGGCCGTCCCCGGCGATCGCGTGGTACGGCTCGAATTCGAGACGCCAGAGGGACCGCGGGCTCTCGTCGCCGAGCTCACGGGCCGGCACGGCAATCTCCTTCTGCTCGGTTCCGACGATCGAATCCTCGGCTTGGCGGTCCCCTCCAGCTCGACCACGCGCATCCTGCGCGCGGGCGAGGTCTACGAGGCTCCGCCTCCTCCCGCGGGAAAGGAGCGGCCCCCGCGATTTTCGCCGAGGGAGACCGAGCCCTTCTCCGTCTCCCGTGCCATCGAGGCGCATTACGCGCCGATCGCCCGGGAACGGGAGCTGCGCGAGGCGAAGCGAGAGGCGACACGCCTCCTTGCACAGGCGCGAAAGCGCGCCGAGAGCGCGCTCGTCAAGCTCGAAGGGGAGGCGGCGAGGGCTCAGAGCGCCGACGAGCTCCGGCGGTTCGGCGAACTGCTCAAGCCGCTCGTCCGTCGGATCGAAAGGGGGAGCTCCTGGGTGGAGACCACCGAGTACACGGAGGAAGGGACGCGCACGGTGCGGATCCCGCTGCGCCCGGAGCTTTCGCCGCAGGAGAATCTCGAGCGCTATTTCAAGCAGTACCGCCGGATGCTTGCGGCGACGGAGCGCATCGAGAAACGTCGCGAGGAGCTGGGCGAGGTTCTGGCTCGAGTCGAGGGCCTGGAAGCGCGCCTCCGGGAGGCGCAGACGCGCGCCGAGGTGGAGGAGATCCTGGACGAGGCGCGGCGCAGCTCGCGCGGGGGGCCGGTGCGCCCGAGCCAGGAGGAGGGGATCCGACGCCCTTACCGCAGCTTTCGTTCGGCCACGGGGCGAACGATCTGGGTCGGCCGCAGCGCGCGGGACAACGACGTGCTCACCTTCCGCACCGCGCGGGGAAACGACGTCTGGCTGCATGCGCGCGGCGTTCCGGGAGCGCACGTCGTCATCCCTCTGGAGCGCGGCCAGGCCCCGGACGAGCAGACCTTTCTCGACGCCTGCGCACTCGCGACGCATTTTTCCCGGCTTCGCGACGAGGCAGTCGCCGAGATCCAGAGCACGCGCGTCAAGTACGTGCGCAAGCCGAAGGGTGGAGCGCCGGGCGCGGCGATCGTGACCCAGGAGAAGACGACCCGCTACCGCGTGGAGCAGGAGCGTATCCAGCGTCTCCTTCGCTCGGAGATCGACTGAAATATCCGATACATAAGCCGGCGAGTCCGCGGATGCGAACGCATCCGTTCGTCCTGTTCGGCGAAACGAACACCCGAAAACATTGCACCAGGCAGGTCGACGCGCGACCCTGAAAGCACAACCGCTACAGGGGAGCAGGTCGATGCGCGCTCGCATGCACGGTGTCGCCGTTCTCGTGGCTTTCGGCATCGCCTCCGCCGCGTTCGCGGAGTCGCCGGGAATGGCGGAACTCTCCACCGCGGAGGCAGACGAAGTTTCCCCCCTTCGTGCGCGAATCGTATTCGAGACAGGCGTGGGAACGGGGACTTTCATCGCGAGCGATTTCTCCGACGACCCGCTGGTCTATTCCGCGCTGAACGTCACGCCCATTTACAACTTGGACGACCTCCCCTTCCAGCCGAACCTCGCGCTCCGCCAGTGGTTCCAGTGGGAGTACACACAGCCCAACAATGTCTCCGGACGCCGTCTCGACTGGGGAGACACTGCCATTTCGCTTTCGACCAACTCCCTTTACGTGCACGAGTCGACCGGGCTCCGGCTCGGCGCCCGATTGGAGACGACCCTGCCGATCTCGCGGACCTCCTGGAACACCCACAAGATCACGGCGACGACCGCGGCCCTGCGCGCGACGTGGACGAGCGGGAAGTTCATGGTGATGGGGACGGCCGCGGCCACCCGTCACTTCTATCGCTACCGCAACGAGGTTCGGGAAGGGGAGGTCGTCTTCGAGGACGGCCTTCGAGCCGTGCACTGCCGGAGCGGGCAGGACGTCTGCCTGGGCGGGCGATACGTCCTCGCGTGGTCGGCGACCGGTGGAATCTTGCTGGCCTACCAGGCGCTACCCCGACTGGGCATTGCACTCGACATGGCGTGGACGGGGGGATGGCGCGTGGCGGCACCGGTGGACGAGTTCACCTCGCCGAACGCGCGCACGGACAACCGCACCCTGGACATGACCCGAACGCTTCTGGATGTCTCCTATTCGCTCACCGAGAACCTCTCGCTTTCCCTCGGGGTGGCAACCTTTCAGCCGCTCCTTTCCCGAGACAACCGCACCTGGAGGAATCCCTTCTACGACGGAAACCCGGCCAACAATTTCACGACCTTTTACGTGGATGCCGTCTATTCGCTCTGAAACCCCTGAGAGAGGAGGGCAGATCATGCCTAGACGCCACTCGCTCGCGCCGATCGTCGCGCTTTTTCTGGGCGCGGCCTGTGCGGCGGGAATGGAAGACGTCAACCGGGTGCAGCCCAACTACTACGACAAGGCGATGTTCGCCGGCACCTGGTACATGCGTCAGACCTTCGTGGACGTACCCTACGAGGCGTTCTTCGCCTTCGAGGGGCTGGGTAGCTCCCTGGCGAAGGTTCGCTGGGAGATCCAGGAGAAATTCCTCATCGCCTACGACATCTCGGAGGTCGTCCCGGGGGCGAACGGACCGAGCCCCGGTGCTCCGGGGTACCGGGCGGTGGCCGCCTGGCCCATCCTCTCCCATTTCGACATCGTCCGGGAGTACAACCCCGCCACCGGAGAGCAGTCCAACGTCATCGTGGAGAACACCACCGACCGTCCCTGGTACGAGCGGCGATACATCCGGGTGGACTGGAGCAGCAGCCGAACGATGGGGGAGTACACCTTCGACAACTACATCACCCGGATCCACATGAGCGGCGCCAACCACTGGATTCAACCGCACGAGGAAAGCGATCCCGACGCCGCGGAGGTTGGCCCGGATTATATCTCCATCGTCAATGCCTTCGATGCCTACGTCCCGGCGGAGGCATGCGTTCGCTACTTCGCTGACAACCCCTTCTTGTACTACGGTGACAACGCCTCCTTCGTGGCGGGGTGCGGCCCGGTGGTGGTTCGCGTGCGGACCTCCTTCGCCCGCGTCGACGAGGAGCGCGTGGCTGCGTACGAGCCCCTCAACTACCTCGACTACAAGGGCATGCTGGCGCCCGTCGACCTCAACGGCGACGGTCAGCTGGACGACGACGACCGGCTCGATCGGGGAATCCGGATCTGCTCGGACGTCCAGCGAACGCCAGACGGCGGTGCGCGATGCATCCGCGTCTCCTACGTCGCCTGCACGCCCGAAACGATCGAAGCTCTACGCCGTCATCCCTTTTATTCGTTCTACGACTACACGGAGGACGACTGCGAGCCGATTCGGCAGCCCTACTTCCGGAGATTCGGCTACTTCCGCACCAACAAGATCCTCTACGATCGAGAGCGGGGGCAGGTGGAGGCCGGACGGCGCTACCTCATCAATCGCCACCACATCTGGGAACGGAGCGTCGACGAGGAGGGAAATCCCATCCCCTTCCATCAGCGTACGGTCCGCCCGATCGTCTACTACCTCAACGCCGACTTCCCCGAAGATCTCTACGATGCGGCCGAGGAGGTCGGCCGGCAGTGGGATGCGATTCTGCGGGAGGTGGTGGCCACGGTCCAGGGAAGGCCGATCGAGGAGGTCGAGCGGGTTTTCGAGATCCGAAGAAATACCTGCTCGCCGGACAATCTGCGCGACTACGTGTCTCGAAATCCGCAGGCGAAGAAGATCGCGGACCGGGTCATCGGCGGCATGGATCGTCTGAACCGGCACAACATCCGGAACCTTTGTGCCGCGTTGCAACACCATCTGGGATTTGAATGGCAGAAAAACGGAGACCTGCGGTACAACTTCCTCTACTGGGTCGAAAAGCCGACGACCGCCGGCCTGTTGGGTTACGGCCCCTCGTACGCCGATCCGGACACGGGAGAGATCGTGAGCGCGGCCGCCTACGTCTACGGAGCGGCCGTGGACCGGAGCGCGGCGGACGCGACCGATGTCGTCCTTCTGCTCTCGGGCCGGCTTTCGCCAAATGACTTCCTCTACGGGCGCCAGCTTCGAGAGGCGGTGATCGCCAGCGCGCGTCGGCGCGCGGAGGAGCGCGATCGAAGGCCGTCGGAGAACTTCTTCGCGGAACTCGACCGGCGCATGGCTCCCTACCGGGGGCAGGCGCTGGAGCGAATCGCGGCGACCGTTTCGCCCAAGGCTCGCGAGGCGCGTCTGGAGCGGCTGAAGGCGCTCGGGGTCGACCGGCATCTTCTCGACCCGGGCACGCTCGCCTTGCTCAGGCCGGAGCTCGCCCACGGGGCCGATCCGGCGCGGTTCGAGAAGGCGCGGGAAGAGGTTTCCTTCTTCGACCTCCTCTCCCCGAAGCGGCTGGAGCAGTGGAAGGAGGTATCGCGCCTGAAGGCGCAACACTACTGCATGTACGACCTGGCGATGGCCGACCGAGCCGTCATCGGCCTGGCCCTGGACTTCGACGCCCGGGGCCTCGACCGAGACGAGATCTACCGCGAGCTGCGCAAGCGGATCTTCCTCGGCGTGGCGCTACACGAGGTCGGTCATACCCTCGGGCTTCGTCACAACTTCGCGGCCAGCATGGATGCCCTGAATTACTTCGACGAATTCTGGGACTACCTGCGCCTGCCCGAGGATCCGCTGGCGGCGCGCATGCAGGCCTCGCAGGAGGTTCGGGCTCGCCTCGATCGCTGCATCGAGCGGGCGCAGGAGATCGGCCTTCCCATTCCCACGACGCTCGAGTGCCTGCGTGCTTCGGAACTCAAGCAGGCCTCGATCATGGACTACGGCGCCAAGTTCAACTCGGACTTCGCCGGGCTCGGCAAGTACGATCGCGCGGCGATCGCCTTCGGCTACGGAAACCTGGTCGAGGTCTTCGAGGCGGACGTCAACCAGTACCTCCCCTTCGAGGCCGGCACGACCGCGTACTTCACCCACTACCGCAACTTGCCGCAGGCCTTCGGCGGCGAGGAGAACCTCCTGCGGCGGAAATTCGTACCCTACCACGAGCTTCAGCTCAGAAGAGCCCGCTGGGCGCTGACGCGGGCTCGGGAGGGACTGCCTCAGCTCACCATGGACGGCTGCGCCGCCAACTGCGACGACACTCCCGTCGAGGTTCCCTACCGTTTCTGCATCGACGAGTTCAGCCAGGAGACGCTGGACTGTCATCCGTGGGACGAGGGAGCCAGCCTGGAGGAGATCGTGGACGCGACGATCGCCGACTACGAAAACTACTACTTCGTCCATGGATTCCGCCGCGGTCGAACCAACTGGCATCCCAGGGGACACTTCGCCCGCAACCTGATGGGGCTGATGCGGGGGACGCAGGCGTTCCAGTACTACTACTTCTTCAACGCCATCTACGCGGAGTACGGGCTCGACCTCGTTCGCGACCTGCAGATCGCCTCGGTCAAGACGCTCAACCAGATCGCGCGGATCCTCCAGATGCCGGCTGCAGGCCTCTACTGCGAGCATGCCGACGGCGTCTATCGCGCCACCGAGAATCCCGAACAAGATTGCCGTCCAGACGCGACGCGGCTCGAGGTCCCGCTCGGGGTCGGTCGTCCTCAGTGGGTGATGTACAACAATGACTACGAGTATCAAGTCGAGACATTCGGCACCTACTGGGAGCGGATCGATGCGATGCTGGCGTTGACCTGGAACGAGGCGCTCTTTCTGCAAGAGGTCGGCGATCCGCGGCTCTTCGTGATCGGTTTCAACAAGGTGTTCGAGGAGGAGATCCTGGCACTCCTCGGTGCAGTCGCGCTCGGGGAGGTGGAGCGTTATGGAGGCGCGCTCGAATTCACCGATACGGGCGAGATCCGCGTGGTGCCACGGCCTCTCGTGGACCTCGAGAGCTTCGGCTCGACCGAGCCGCCGCCCGACTCGCGGCCGACCATCGCCCCGCCCTTCTCCTTCGAGACGCGGGAGGTGGCGATGCTCATCGGCCTGCTCTTCCTCACCTCGGGCGACGATGCGCGCACGGAGTTCCGCGACTACTTCAACGTGGTCCTGAAGGGTTCGGCCGAGGATTTCGAACTTCCGTCCTGGGTCGATCCGGGCAATCCGGAGCACTACCTCGAGTTCCAGAGCCCCTACTCGGGTGTAACCTACCGAACCTTCGCCAATCCGAGGTATCCGCACCTCTCCTTCGGCATGCGGGCCGTCCGGGCGGCGAAGGAGTATTACGAGAACGAATGGCTTCCCGCGCACGCCGCGCTGCAGGCGGCGCGCGAGGCCTGGGAGAACGCGGAACCCGCGGAAAGGCAGGAGCGCTATCAGGCCTACCTGGAGGCGGACGCGGCCATGCGCGACGTGGATACCGAGCTCAACACGCGGATCGAGTTGCTGGAGCGGATCCGCTACTGGTACTCGCTGACCCGCATCGGGCTCTGAACGCGAGGAGCCTGTTGGAGGAGCCGGCCCCCTCGGCGCCGACAGGCTCCCAGGAGCCGGTTGCCGTCACCGGCTGCGCGCGGCGGCGGACCGCCCCGGCTCCGTCGCCGCAGCCGATCGCGTTGCTGCGACAGGCGCCTGGGGGCGGCTCGCTCTCTGCACCGGCGGCCTGGCGCCTGGTCGTGGCCGCCTTGCCCCTGCCCGGGGACTTCTCTAGCATCGGTCCCAATGGCAGGAGGCAGTAGAAAGCCCGCGGCGCGGAAGCTGACCGCGTCCGGGATCGCGTCCGCGAGGTCGGCCGAGGAGGAGCGGCGACTTCACCGCGCCCGGGCCCGCGACCTCGCCGACGCGCTGGTCGGGCTCTTGGACGAGGACGTCCACCTCACCATCACCGACAACACCTCCACCATGGTCTCGTTCCGGCGGGACCGCGGGCTTCTGCGCCTGCGGGCGCATCGCATCTTTCTCGAGGCGCCGCGCGAGGTGGTGCAGGCGCTGGCGCGCTACGTCCGGGGCAACAAGGAGGCCGGCCGGACGCTCGACGCCTACGTGCGGGCCCACGCGGACCAGATTCGGCGCATCCGCGCGGAGCGCCACGCCGCCGGGCTCGAGCCGCGCGGCCTCTTCTTCGACCTCCAGCTCATCTTCGACGAACTGAACCGCGAGTTCTTCGGTTCGCGGATCGAGGCGCGCATCGGCTGGGGGAGGAGCGGTCCGCGGCGCCGGACGCGAAGCATCCGGATGGGGGTCTACCTCCACGATTCCCGGGTGATCCGCGTGCATCCCGCGCTGGATCGGCCGGACGTGCCGCTCTTCTTCGTCCGCTACGTCGTCTTCCACGAGATGCTGCACCAAGCCTTTCCGCCGCGCGAGGTCGACGGAAAGACGATCGTGCACACCCCGGAGTTTCGAGCGGCGGAGCGGGCCTATCCCGACTACGAGCGGGCGATCGCCTGGGAGCGGGCCAACATCCACCGTCTCCTCAGGCGGCCGACGGGGTGGACGTTCGATTTGGACGACCCGCTCGCCTGAGATCAGCGTTTCCCTTCGGCGAGCGATGCGCCCGCAGCGCCCTCTCCCTCGCGTGGCCGCGGCGCCTCTCGGCTTCCCTCCCGCGTGATCCGGTAGCGGTCGAGTTTGTTGTACAGCGAGCGGCGGCTGATCCCGAGGATCTGGGCCGTCTTGTTCTTGTTCCAGTGGAAGGCGTCCAGGGTCCGGGCGATCACCGCGCGCTCGATCTCCTTCATCCGCGTGCCGATGGGGATCTGGATCGATTCCGCGGGTGCGGGCTCGTCTTGCAGCATGCGGGGAAGGAGCGACGGCGAGAGTACGCCGTCGGTGCAGAGGATGACTGCGTGCTCGATCACGTTTTGCAACTCGCGGACGTTGCCCGGCCAGTCGTAGCGCAACAGACGCTCCAGCGTCTCGGGCGGGAGCGTCGGTCGCGGCCTCGCGTAGCGCGCTGCGAAGGTGCCGAGGAAGCGATCGACCAGGACCGGAACGTCCTCGCGGCGCTCGCGAAGCGGCGGGATCTCGATGGGGAAGATGCTGATGCGGTAATAGAGGTCCTCACGGAAGCGGCCGTCGCGGACGAGTTCGGCGAGGTTGCGGTGGGTGGAGGCGAGAAGTCGTACGTCGGCGACCCTTTCCTCGGCGCCATGCACGGGGCGGTAGGTTCCGCGTTCGAGGAGGGTGAGGAGAGCGGTCTGGGCGCGCGCGTCGAGGGCGTCGATCTCCTCCAGGAGGAGGGTTCCTCCCCGGGCGAGGGCGACTTTGCCCGGCCTCGCCCCTCGCTCGTCCTCGACTCCGAAGAGCTCCTCCAGCGCTCGCTCGGGCGGCGAGGCCCCGGCAGGGAAGACGACGAATCCCTTCGTGGCCCGGCGCGAGCGCGCGTGGATGGACCGGGCGCAGAGCTCCTTGCCGGTACCGCTCTCGCCCTGCAAGAGGACGACGCTCTCGGTCTGGGCGGCGAGGAGCACCTTGTCGAAAACCGCACGCATCGCCGGATTGCGGGTGACCATGCCATCGAGCTCGGCCAGCGACCGGTCGAGCCGATCGACGGCGAGGCTCTTGGTCTTCGTCTCGATGGCCCGGGCCGCCAGGTCGCGAAGGTGTTCGGGATCGAGCGGCTTGGTCAGGTAGTCCCAGGCTCCGGCCTTGAGGGCATCGATGGCGCTGCGCAGGGTGGCGTGGCCGGTCACCACGATCGAGATCGCCTGGGGTTGATGCGCGGCGGCATGGCGAACCAGCTCGATTCCGCTTTGGCCGGGGAGCACCAGATCGGTGATGATCAGAGAGTAGTCGAATCGGGCCAGAAGCTCCTTCGCCGCCTCCGCGCTGGCAGCCGTGTGGACCTCGTATCCGTCTTTTTTCAAGAGAGCGACGATGGCTTCGAGCGCCGCGGGGTCGTCGTCCACCGCAAGGACTTTTCGCTCGACCATGGGGGCCTCCAACGCATGAGGGTCGGCACCGAGCACGGGAAGGTTAAGCACGGCGGGTTGCGCGCCAAGTGCAACGTCGAGATGGCTTGTCGGCGCACGCGATGCCGCTTCCACCTCTCCGACCCGATACACGGGGGGATCTGCGCTTGAGCATCGAGGAGCTACTCGACCAGATCGTGTGGCGGACGGGGCCGCACGCGCTCTGGATCCTCTTTGGCGCTTCCATGGTCGAATACGTCTTCCCGCCCTTCCCGGGAGATACCGTCACGCTCTTTGGCGCCTACTACTCGGTGGTCGGCGCGCTCCCGATCCCCGCGGTCTTCGGGGCGGTCATGGCGGGAAGCGTCGTGGGCTCCGCGCTCGATTACCTGATCGGGCTTCGGCTCCGGGACTGGACCCGCAGCGGCGTCGCGCCCCGCTGGATCCTCCGGTGGCTCTCGCTCGAGCGGCTGCAGCGGATCGAGGAGAACTGGAAGCGCAAGGGTGATCTGCTGATCCTCTTCAACCGCTTCATCCCCGCGATCCGGGGGCTCTTCTTCGTGGCGGCCGGCATGGGCGGGATCGCGTTTCGCCGGGTGATGATCCTCGGCGCGCTTTCGGCCTCGCTCTGGAACGGCCTTCTTCTCGCCGTCGGCTACCTGGTCGGAGCCAACCTGGAGCGGCTGGAGCGATTCTTCCGCGCTTACAGCACGGTGGCGTGGATCGTTCTCGTGGGTTTCGCGTTGGTTCTGGTCCTGCTCAAGCTGCGACGCGGACGCGCGGGCGGGGAGGAGACATGAGCACGCTCACATCTCTCGGAGGGCTCCGGGTCGGGCACGCCACGGATCTGGAAGGCGGCACTGGTTGCACCGTCGTCCTCTTCGATGCACCCGCCCTGGGTGGCGTGGACATCGGCGGCGGTTTTGCCTCCACGCGGCAGGCCGATTCGCTTCGGCCCGGGGGCCGGGTCAACGAGGTCCACGCCTTTCTCTTCACCGGAGGTTCGGCCTTCGGCATGGACGCCGCCTCCGGTTGCATGGCCTACCTCGAAGAGCGGGGGATCGGTTTTCGAACCACGACGGCGCGCATCCCCACCGTGCCCACGGCGGTGCTGTACGACCTGGGGATCGGACGCGATGCGCGGCCCGACGCTGCCATGGGGCGGCTCGCCTGCGAGCGTGCCAGCGCCGATCCGGTGGAGGAGGGCAACGTGGGTGCGGGCACGGGTTGCACCGTGGCCAAGCGGCTGGGCTACGCCGGCGCGTGGAAGGGAGGGATCGGCTCGACCTTCGCGCGGGTGGGGCGATACGGCGTCGGCGTGCTGGTCGCGGTGAACGCGCTCGGCGACATCCGCGACCCTCGTACCGGTCGACCGATCGCGGTTGCCCGCGGACCGGAAGGGTGGGAGTCGCCGGTCGCCGATGCGCCCACGCGGGAGCCGGTGGGCCCCGGGCCGGGCGAGAACACCACGCTCGCCCTGGTGTGTACGGACGCGCCCTTCGACCGCAACCAGCTCTGCCATCTGGCGCGCATGGCCCAGGGCGGGATGGCGCGCGCCATCCATCCGCACAACTCGCCCTTCGACGGAGACATCGTCTTCGCCGCCTCCATCGCCTCGCGCGAGGCGGCTCGCGCCGACGATCTCGTACTCGCCGAACTCGGCGAGGCGGCGATCGAACTGGTGGCGGAGGCGATCGTGCGCGGTGTGCGCGCGGCGCGGCCGCTGCACGGCGTTCCCGCCGTCTCCGGGTGAGCTCGACGGGGAGCCCTTGCGCATTCGCCCCTCCACCACGACCATCGGGATCGGGACCTCCTTCGCGCGGAGAAAGATCCGATGGCCGAGCCCCGACGCAATCGCCTGGCGAGCGCGACCTCGCCTTATCTGCTCCAGCACAGCCGCGATCCCGTGGATTGGTTTCCGTGGGGCGAGGAGGCCTTCGAGAAGGCGCGCCGCGAGGATCGGCCGATCTTTCTCTCCGTCGGCTACTCGGCCTGCCACTGGTGCCACGTGATGCAGAAAGACGCGTTCTCCGAGGAGGAGATCGCACAGGCGCTCAACCGCGATTTCGTCTCCGTCAAGGTGGATCGCGAGGAGCGACCCGACGTGGACGAGCTCTACCAGGGCGTGGTGCAGCTACTCGGCCGGCCGGGCGGGTGGCCGCTCTCGGTCTTTCTCACACCGGATGGTCGCCCCTTTTTCGGTGGCACGTATTTCCCGCCGCGCGACGCCCATGGACTACCGAGCTTTCGGCGCGTCCTCGCGGCCGTGACGGACGCCTGGAACCATCGCCGCGACGAGATCGAGAGGATGGCGGACGAGATCGCCCGCGGGCTTTCGGCATACGTGGCCGCGGGGCTCGGCGAGGGCGAGAGCGCGCCGGCGGCGACAGAGCTCTTCGAGGCGGCGGAGAAGATCCTCTCGGCCCTCGACGCGGTCCACGGCGGCTTCTTCGGCGCTCCCAAATTTCCGCATCCGCTGGAGCTTTCCTTCTTGCTTCGCATCGCCGCCATGCCGCTCGGCGTCGACGAGGGCCTTTCCGCGCGGGCGCGCGAAGCGGTGGAGATCAGCCTCGACGCCATGGCCCGAGGCGGGGTCCGCGACCAGCTCGGCGGCGGCTTTCACCGCTACGCCGTGGACGAGCGGTGGGCGGTGCCGCACTTCGAGCAGATGCTCTACGACAACGCGCTCTTGCTCCGGCTCTACGCCGAGGCGGCTCGCGCCTTCGGCCGCCACGACTTCGCCGGCGTCGCCGCGGGGATCGTCGACTGGCTCGACGAGATGCGCGACCCCGCCAGCGCCTTCTTCTCCTCGCGCGACGCCGACAGCGAGGGCGTGGAGGGCCGCTACTACGTGTGGACGCCGGAGGAGTTCGAGGAGGTGCTCGGAGCGGAGCTGGCCGAGGTGGCCATGGCGCGTTTCGGTGTCCTCGCCGGCGGAAATTTCGAGGGGGGGACGACCGTGCTCTCGATCGCCGCCAGCGTTCCGGAGCTTTCGCGGCGCTTCGGTCGGAGCGAGGAGGAGATCCGAGGCATGCTGCGCGAGGCTCGTCGGCGCCTGCTCGAATCCCGCGCGCGCCGGGTCCCGCCCGCCACCGACGACAAGATTCTGGCCGGCTGGAATGGCCTGGCCATCGGCGCACTCGCCGCCGCGGGACGGTTGCTGGAGGACAATTCGTTGGTCGAGCGGGCGCGGCGCGCGGCGGCGGCCGTGCTCTCGCGGCTCCGCGAGGAAGACCGCCTCCTTCGCGTTTACCGCGAAGGGCGCGCCGGCCAAGATGCCTTCCTCGACGACCATGCCTTCCTATGCGAGGGCCTCGTCGAGCTCTTCGAATCCACCGGCGAGCTGCGCTGGCTCGACGAGGCGGTGATGCTGGCCCGCACGATCGCACGTCGCTTCTGGGACGATGCGACCCAGACCTTCTACCTGGAGCCCGAGGACGGCGAGCGGCTGATCGTCCGGGTGGTCGCCGCCCGCGACGGCGCCGTCCCCGCCGGAGCCTCCTCGGCGACCCTCGCCTTCTTGCGGCTCCGTGCGTTGACGGGCGAGGACGAGTTCGGGCGCATCGCCGAGGCCCACCTGCGGCGCCAGGGCCAGGCGATGGCCGAGAATCCCTTCTCCTTCGGGCACCTCCTTTGCGCCGCCGTCCTGCACGCGCGGGGGATCACCGAAGTGGCGGTCCTGGGTCCACCGGGCCCGAAGCGAGACTCGCTGCTTGCCGCGAGCCGGGAAGGGTTTCGGCCCGACATCCTCGCCTACGCCTCGGAACGGGGAGCCGGGCCCGCGATGGCGGGGCGCGGCGGCGCGGACGGCGAGCCGGCGGCTTGGGTCTGCCGGCAATTCGCCTGCGAGCGGCCGCGCACGGATCCCGACGAGCTGAGGGCCGCCCTCCATGCGTAGGCGGGCGTGTCGACTCCTCGCCGTTCTCCACGCGGCTGCAAGCGGGCTGCTTCTCTCGGCCTGCCCGGACGACTGCGAGGTCGCCTGCGGCAAGCTGGAGTACTGCGTGCTGCTCGGGGAGCAGTCGAGGCGCGCCTGCATCGACCAGTGCGAGGCCAGTCCCGAGGGAGCGGCCTCGCCCTGTGCCGACTGCCTCGACAACACCCGCTGCGGCGCGATCGGGGGCGGTCAGTGCCGGACCGCCTGCGAGGGCGTGGTCGAGGCGGAGGACTGGCGGCGTGCGCCTCCGGGGTCGGATCAGAAGTAGACGAAGAGCGCCAGATTGGGGATCAGGTTGAAATCCAGCGTCGTGCTGAAGCCGCCGATCCCCAGGTCGATGAGCGGGCTGTAGATCTGCAGCGAGAGCGCGTCGGAGACGCGAGCCTCGAAGCCCGGCCCCACGTAGAAGCGCACGCCGAAGTCCTGATCGAAGCCCTCGTCGGGGCGCGGGTGGAACTGGAAGCCGGCGCGGAGCAGCGCGGAGGCCTGGCGCGTGGAGATGTAGTCGAACTGCACGCCGACGCCGAGCGAGTAGAAGGTATCCGGATCCTCGCCGTCCTGGATGCGGTGGAAGAAGCCCACCTCGCCGAGGATCGCGGCCCGCTGGCTCATCGCGTAGCGGAGGTTGAAGCCGATCGAAGGCGAGACGAAGGGGACGGTCTGGAACTGAAGGCCAGTGTGAGCTCCCGCCCAGGCGTTGAAGGTGTGGAACTCCGCTCCGAGGCTCAGCTCGCCAGCGGAAAGGACCGGCTTGGCGACGGAGGCGACTGGAGTTAGAAGGAGGACCGCCGAAAGGAGCAGGTAGCGCCAATTCTTCATGGACGTTCTCCTCTGTGGGGCGGGTGAGCGACCGCCCGGCTGCCTGCTAGCTAGTGCCAGGTGGCACGCCAGGTCAAGATTTCGAAAATTCCTTTCAAGGGAGTTCCAGATGGGTCGACGCATCCGGGCGGCCGTGATCGGCGGGACAGGCTACGGGGGAGCGGAGCTCTTGCGGCGCCTCCTCTTCCATCCAAACGTGGAAGTCGTCCGGGTCACCGCCGCGGACAACATCGGCAAGAAGGTCGGAGAGGTCCATTTCAACCTCGCGGGACTGACCGACCTGCGCTTCGAGGAGATGCCGCCAAGGGAGGTGGCGCGCGACGTGGACGTGGTCTTCTTGGCCATGCCCCACAAGGTCACCGCCAAGGTGGCGCTGGAACTCTTGGACCTCGACGTGCGAATCGTCGACCTCTCGGGGGATTTCCGCCTGCGCAGCGCCGAGGACTACCGGAGGTTCTACGGCGCCGAGCATCCCGCCCCCGAAAAGCTCGGCACCTTCACCTACGGTCTGCCGGAGCTGAACCGCGAGGCCATCGCCCGCGCCCGCTGGATCGCCTCGCCCGGCTGCTTCGCCACCACGATCGCGCTGGGCCTTCTGCCCCTGGCGAAGGCAGGGCTGCTTTCCGGCCCGGTGCGCACGGTGGCCGCCACCGGCTCCTCCGGCAGCGGCGCCAATCCGCAACTCACCACCCATCATCCCTTGCGGGCCTCGAACCTGCGCACCTACAAGCCGCTCTCGCACCAGCACCAGCCGGAGATCCTGCAGACGCTGCGCGATGCCGGCGCCGGCGCGATGCAGCTCGAATTCGTTCCCGTCTCGGCGCCGCTTCCGCGCGGCATCTTCGCCTCCTCCTTCGTGGACGTGCCCGAGGACGTCACCGTCGAGCGGCTGAAGGCCATCTGGGAGGAGACCTACGGCAACGAACCCTTCATCCGCGTGGTCGAGGGCCGGCATCCGGAGGTGGTGGCGGTCTCCGGGAGCAACTACGTGGAGGTGGGCTTCGCCCTCTCCGAGCCCTTCGCGGGGCGCCGCTCGGTGGTCTGCTTCTCGGCGCTCGACAACCTGGTCAAGGGCGGCGCCGGCCAGGCCATCCAGAGCTTCAACATCATGATGGGCTTGGACGAGACCCTCACGCTCAAGGAGCCGGGCCTGTGGCCGTAGACCTTTCGCCGCAAAGCGGAAGCTGGTTCGTCGTCAAGATCGGGGGCGAGCTCATCGGTCCGGGCAAGCTGCGCGGCGTGGCCGAGGGCGTGCGCGCGCTGCGCGAGGCGGGAGCGCGCGTGGTCATCGTCCACGGCGGCGGTCCCCAGGCCAACGCCCTCACCCGCCGCCTCGGACTCGAGCCGCGTCAGGTGGCCGGCCGCCGCATCACGGACGAGGCGACGCTGCAAGTGGTCAAGCAGGCCCTGGCCGGCGAGGCCGGCGTGGACCTGGCCGCGTGCATGCGTGCAGAGGGCGTGCCGGTGATCGCGCTCACCGGTGTCTCCGGCGGCCTGGTGGAGGCGGAAAAGCGGCCGCCGCGCCGCATCCCGGGTGGCCCCGACGAACCCGTCGACCTGGGCTTCGTCGGCGACGTCACGAAGGTGAACGCCTCGCTCCTCGAGCTTCTGGTCGACGCGGGCTACGTCCCCGCCATCGCCTCGCTGGGTGGCGACGAGAAGGGGGGCGTCTGGAACGTCAACGCCGACACCTTCGCCCGCAGCATCGCCGCCGCCCTCGGCGCGTCGGCGCTCCTTCTCGTCTCCAACGTGCCGGGCGTGCTTCGCGACCCCGCCGACCCGCAGACCCGCATCCCGAGGATCACCCCCGCGGAGGCCGACCGCCTGATCGCCGAGGGCGTGATCACAGGAGGGATGATCGCCAAGGTGCAGGAGGCCCTGGAGGGAGTGCGGCTCGGCATCCGCGCGGTCCACGTCTGCGGGGCGGGCGCGGGAGAGCTCCTCTCGGAGATCCGCGAGCCCGGCAGCGCCGGCACCGTCTTCGTCGCCGATTGAGCTTCTAGACGAAGGGGACGGCGGCCACCTCGTCGCCCGCCACCACGCCCAGGGCAGCGCGGGCGGCTGCGGGGAGCCGCACGCGCTCTCCTTCCCACTGGACGTCGGTGCGGACGGCAGCGAAGCGGGAGGGGCCCTGGTCGCGCGAGACGCCGACGAGGACCTCCTCGGTCTCGCCCTCCGGCTCCGCCTCGGCCACGAGGCCCCGGCGCAGCCCGGCGATCAGCTCCACCTCGTCGGTATCCGCCTCGAAGTGCGGGCCGCCGTCGAAGGGGTCGATGCGCTCGACGTACTGGAAGCCGACCCGTTCGAGCATCTTGCGCACGCCCTGCGTATTCGGTCCCACCTGCCCGATGACCGCCTGCACCTCGGGAGGAAAGAGCGTCGCCCAGATATCGGTCTGGGGGAAGAGCTCCTTGATGAACTCCTTGTTCTTCCGGCTCAGCTTGTCCGCTTCCATGTAGGTCAGGCCGGTGAACTTCTTTCCCAGGGCCTCCCAGAGCAGCGAGCGGCCGTCGGGTAGAAGGGGCGGGAGGAGCTCCGCGATGAGGCGGTCGCGGAACCACGGCCGGTGCATGCCAATGAAGAGGAAGCGGACGTAGGAGAGCTGCTTGCCGGGCTTGCCGTGACCGCGGGCCTGCGGCGCCACCACCAGGCCGCCGAGCTCGGTGGGGCCGTCATAGTCGTAGGCGAGCGAGAGGATGGTGTGCTCGAAGTGGCGGTCCAGCGTGGAGGAGTAGGTTTGCCGCTTCGAGACCTCGAAGTAGACGTGGGGCGCCTCGCGGGTGCCGTGCTGGGCGATGATCATCGAGGTGCCCAGGATCCGCTTCGTCTCCAGGTCCTCGAGCACGAAGAGGTACTCGCGCTCCAGCGGATCCTCGATCTCCTCGGAAAACGACCGCCGCGACACATCGACGATCTGGGCGAGGGCCTCCTCGTCGTTGGGAAGGTTCACCGTGTCCAGGACCTCGGCCAGGCGTTTGAGGTCCGGAAGATCGGATGGGTGGGCGTCGCGCAGAAGATACATGGTTCACCCGACGAGATTCCGAATCAGCGCGTCGTACCACTCTCCCGCCTTGCGAAGCTGCGAGAGGCTCTGCCACTCGTTGGCGGTGTGAGCGTTGCCGGTCGAGCGGCCGGGCCCGAAGACGATGGCGTCGATCCCCGCCGAGACGAAGATGCCGCCCTCGGTATTGGTCGGCTTGGCCTGGGGCTCGGCCTCGAGGCCGAGCTGCCGCGAGGCCTCCATGGCCGCCTGCCGCAGCGGCGAGTCGGGACGGAGCTCCATCGGATAGCTGGCGCGGTTACGGTCGATGGAGAGCCGGACGTTCGCCGCCGCCGCCAGGCGCGCCCCTTCCGCCTCGAGCTTCTCGAAGATCTCCACGGGATCGTGCCCCGGGAGGAGTCGCGCGTCGAACATCAGCTCCAACCGCGAACCCTTCGTCCGCGCCACGCCGTGGTTGAAGACGGCGGTGGCGGGGTCGAAACGCAGATTTTCCGCGGGGCCGGAGGCGAGGACGATCTCGCGGAGCCGCTCCCGGAGCCCAAGTCCCAGGTCGAGGAGCCTGGCAATCGAGTCGGCGGCGCCGCTCGTCCGCTCGCAGACGTGGCCTTGCGCGCGGGCCGCCTCCTCCAGTTGCGGCGCGTACTCCACCTCGACCACGCAGCGCGCGGGGACCTTGTTGGCGAGGTCGCCGCCCTCGATGCGGTGGATGGTCGCGCGATGGGCGCGGCAGAACTCGATGGCCCGGTCGATGGCATTGATGCCCAGATGCGGCGTGGAGCTGTGGGCGGCCTTGCCGGTGACGGTGATGGCGAGGCGATCGTCGGGCGCCGGTCGAGGCGCCGCATCCTCGAGGATCACGTGCGCCACGAGGTAGCCCTTGTGCGCGTCGATGATGCGCAGCTCCGAGGGCTCGCCGCAGGCCGCCCAGGCCGGGCGGAAGGGCGGCTCGCGGACGAAATGCTTGGCGCCCAGGCACCCGACCTCTTCCACGTAGGTGCCGAGGAAGGCCACCTTCCCCCGGGCGCTCTCCGGCGCGTTGGCCAGCGCCTGGAGCTTGACCAGGGCGTCGAGCTTCACGTCCGCCACGCCCAGGCCGTAGAGGGTATCTCCCTCCTGCAGAAGCTCGAAGGGGTTGGTCTTGGTCCAGAGATCGAGGGGACCCGGGCCCACCGTATCCGTATGCGTGACCAGCAGCAGGCCGCCGTCGCGCGGGCGGACGCCCCGGTGGTGGACGATCAGATTCGCCTGGGGCACGCCGAGCGCGACGGCCTCCTGGCGGAAGGTTTCCAGGCCCAGGGTGCGGGCCACGTTCTCCAGGACCTCGACCGCGCGCAGATTGCCGTGCGCGGAGACGGAATCGGCGGCGATGAGGTCGCGGGCTGCGGAAAGAAGGTCGAAGTCCATGGCGTATCGTCCTGGAGGAGCCGCGGCAACCGAGCGGCCACGGCGACCGATCCTCCATGGACCGCCCCGGGGAGCCGGCTCGCCCTCGGGCACTCGCCGGCGCCTCGACGCGGCCGGGGCCGCTCGTCGCTTTGCTCCTCGTCTCGCGCGTCGCCCAGGAGCCTGTTGCGGCAACCCGCCTGCTTCGGCGGCTACCACGACAGACTCCTACGGCCCGTTGCCGCGACGAATTCCTTGCGGGCGGAATCCTACCACGTTCGGTCCAGCCGTCCCGGCCCTTCGAGGGGCGGCGCCCGCTTTGTTAACATCCGCGCCATGCGTGCCGTGGTGCAGCGGGTCTCCAGAGCGAGTGTGCGGGTCGGCGACGAGGTGGTCGGCGAGATCGGCCCCGGCCTCTGCGTGCTGGTCGGGGTGGCGCAAGGCGATGCGGAGGCCGATGCCGCCGCCCTGGCCGAAAAGGTGGTCGGTTTGCGCATCTTCGAGGACGAGGCGGGGAAGATGAACCGCGACCTCCTCGAGGTGGGCGGCGCCATCCTCGCCGTCTCCCAGTTCACCCTCCTCGGCGACGCGCGCAAGGGAAGGCGGCCGAGCTTCGTCGACGCCATGGAGCCGGGGAGGGCCGCCGAGCTCTTTTCTCGCTTCTGCGAGGAGGCGCGCGCTCGCGGGGCGCGCGTGCAGACCGGGCGCTTTCGCGCCCACATGCAGGTGGAGCTGGTCAACGACGGACCGGTGACCATCCTCCTCGACACGCGGAAGGTCTTCTGATGGGCGCGCGCGGGGCGGTGGGGATCGCGGCGAGCCTGGTGCTGCACGGCGCCATCCTCGCCTGGGCCATCCGGCTCGACCCCCTTCTCACGCGCACCGCGGTGGACGCCGAACTCGTCTGGGTCGAGGCCCGCTCGGGCGGGGAGGGCGCCGGCGAGCCGGGGCCCGAACCGGGCCCGAAAGGAGAGTCTTCTCCGCGGCGACGATCGCCGGCAGCTCCGGCGTCAAAGGCGCCACCGTCCAAGTCCGCCAAGGGCCGCGCCCGGTTGGAGGCGAAGCCCGCCGCGGACGCCCCCGTCGCAAGGGAGGCCGGAACTTCTCCGCAGGTCGAGGACTTCGTGGAGTCGGAGAGGACGAGGCCGCCGGGCGGGGAAAAACCCGTCGACGTCGCGAGCGCGGCCGATACCAGTGCCCAAGGCCCGGCTGCGGAAGGAGGCGACGACGGGGGCGAGGCGAGCGCGGCCGCCGGGAAGGGCGGAGGTGCCTCGGTCGGCGAGGGCGCCGGCGGTCCTGGCGGCGAGGGCCTGGGCGGAGGCGGGAAGGGCGTAGGCCCGGGTGGTCGGGGCGCCGGCGAGGATCCCCACGCGGCGCTCGTCGCCCATCTGCGCGCCCACGCCAGCCGTTGCTATCCGGCGCCGGCCCGCCGCCGCGGCATCGAGGGCGTGGTCTCGCTCTCCTTCTGCATCGACGAGGCGGGGATGCCCGTGCGCATGCGCGTGGAGCGCAGCTCCGGCTCCTTTCTCCTCGACGAGGCGGCGCAGAGCTGCGTGATCGAGGGGGCGGCGCCCCTTCCCGGACCGCCGGGCTGTGTGGCGCTGGACCTCCCGTTCCGCCTTCGCTGACGCTCTCTCCGCCGCGGGCCATGGGCCCTCCGGGGCCTCCGGAGCCCTAATCGTCCCACTCGGGGACGGGGACGGAGCTCCCCTCGCCGCCCCGGGCGAAGCGAAGGCCGAAGACGGACTCCAGTCGCTCGGGGGTGAGGATCTCGTGCGGGGGGCCGAGGGCGATTGGCCGGCCCGCGTCGAGGACGAGGACGCGATCGCAGACGCGGGCCGCCTGCCCCAGGTCGTGGAGGACCGCCACCGCCGCGCCTCCCCGCGCCGCGTGACGCCGCAAGAGGTCGAGGACGAGGCGCTGCTGCGCCAGGTCGAGGTGGGCCGTCGGCTCGTCGAAGAGCCAGAGCGGCGCTCGCTGGGCCAACGCCCTGGCGATCCACACGCGCTGGCGTTCACCGCCGGAGAGGCGAAAAAAGGGCCGGTCGGCCAGTTCCAGGGTCCCCGTCTGGTGGAGGCTTTCCTCGGCGATGCGACGGTCCTCCGGGCCGTCGAGGCCCATGGGGCCCAGATGCGGGCTCCGCCCCATCAAGGCCACCTCCCGGGCGGTGAAGGGGAGGTCCGCCGGGACCTCCTGAGGGAGGAAGGCGATCCGCCTCGCGATCTCGCGGCGCTCGAGGCTCGACAGGTCGAATCCCTCGAGGAGGACGCGACCGCAAGCGGGAAGAAGGAGGCCGGCGAGGACGCGAAGGAGCGTGCTCTTGCCCGCGCCGTTCTTGCCGACGATGCCGAGGATCTCCCCCGGCGCCACCTCGAGGTCGACGTCGCGGAGGACCACGCGGCCGTCCTTTCGCTCCAGGCCGACCCCGCGCGCCTCGAGAAGCAGCTGGTCACGGCCGACCCGTTGCGACGACGGCTCCGCGGGCGCGCTCGCCCTCCGCTCCTCTCCGCCGCTCGGGCCATGACGGCGTCGCGCCTCGAGGCGCTCGTCGGCGTCGCGCGGAGCCGTCCCCCGAGGATCGGGGACTCCGACCGACCTTTCCTGCCTCATGGAGCGGCGGGCGCCTGGCGGGCGTCCAGGTAGAGGAGCACGCCCGCGGCGATGGCGGCCGCGCCCGCCAGTCCGTAGGCCACGCGTGCGGCGGTCATCCGGCCGTGCGCGGTCGAGCGGGCGTCGGAAAAATCCTTGCCGGCACGCTGGAGTTCGC
>QGUN01000098.1 GCA_003242475.1 Pseudomonadota bacterium | reverse complement strand
CCTTTGGGGCCCGGGGGCAAGAGGGGCGCGGGGGGGCCGCGCTCCACGTCGCGGGCCGCCTGGCGGGGCGCCTCGGCGGGCTCGGGAAGGTCGATGGTCTGCACCCCCTCCCAGGCGCGCGGCCGGGCGTGGGCGCCACGGATCCAGGGCGCCACGCCCGGAATGCCACGCTCTCCCGGGAGGTCGGCACGGGTATAGAGCGGCCTGGAGACGATCCCGTCCTCGAGGGCGGTGGCGAGTCGCTCCTCGAGGGGCGCGTTCTTCGGGTCCGCCTCGACGAGCCGCCTCCATTCTTCGAAGGTGGCCGGAGGAAATCCCTCGTTTCGCATCGTCGCCTCGGGCGGCCGTTCAGAGCGGGATGTTTCCGTGCTTCTTGGGCGGGTTCTCCTGCCGCTTGTTCTTGAGCATCTCCAGGGCGCGGATGAGCCGGCCGCGGGTCTGCTCCGGCAGGATCACCTCGTCGATGTAGCCGAGCTCGGCCGCCTTGTAGGGGTTGGCGAATTTCTCGCGGTACTCGCTGACGAGTCGCGCCTTTTCCGCCTCCGGATCGGACGCGTTCTTGATCTGCTCGCGGAAGATGATGTTCACCGCGCCGTCCGGCCCCATCACCGCGATCTCCGCCGTCGGATAGGCGTAGTTGATGTCCGCGCGGATGTGTTTGGAGGCCATGACGTCGTAGGCGCCGCCATAGGCCTTGCGCGTGATCACGGTGACCTTGGGCACCGTCGCCTCGGCGTAAGCGTACAGGAGCTTGGCGCCGTGGCGGATGATCCCGCCCCACTCCTGCGCCGTCCCGGGCAAGAAGCCGGGCACGTCGACGAAGGTCACCAGCGGGATGTTGAAGCAGTCGCAGAAGCGGACGAAGCGCGCCGCCTTGACCGAGGCGTCGATGTCGAGAACGCCTGCCAGCACCGCCGGCTGATTGGCGACGATCCCCACCGACCGTCCGCCGAGCCGGGCGAAACCGATCACGATGTTCTTCGCCCAGTGCTCCTGCACCTCGAAGAAATGGTTGTCGTCGACGACGGTGCGGATGATCTCCTTGATGTCGTAGGGCTTGTTCGGATTGTCCGGGACGATGGTCTTGAGCTTCTCGTCCTCGCGGAAGGGGTCGTCGTCGGTGGGGACGAAGGGC
This sequence comes from Pseudomonadota bacterium, assembly GCA_003242475.1. Classification (GTDB taxonomy): domain Bacteria; phylum Myxococcota; class Myxococcia; order Myxococcales; family Vulgatibacteraceae; genus ZC4RG40. Next base: position 4,813 of record QGUN01000098.1, on the reverse strand, counting down.
GGATCCTCCGCGTTGTTGAGCGGAAGGAAGGAGAGGAGCTCGCGCGTGAGTCGGATCGCCGAGGCCTCGTCCTCCGCGGCGAAATGCGCCACGCCGCTCTTGGTGGCGTGGGTGAGCGCACCGCCGAGAGTCTCCTTGGTCACCTCCTCGTGCGTCACCGTCTTGATGACATCGGGACCGGTGATGAACATGTAGGAGGTTTCCTTGGTCATGATGATGAAGTCGGTGATGGCGGGGCTGTAGACCGCCCCACCCGCGCAAGGACCAAGGATCAGACTGATCTGCGGAATCACCCCCGAGGCGAGCGTATTGCGGAGGAAGATCTCGGCGTAGCCCGCGAGACTCTCCACGCCCTCCTGGATGCGCGCGCCGCCGGAATCGTTGAGCCCGATCACCGGCGCGCCGACCCGCATCGCCAGGTCCATGATCTTGCAGATCTTCTGGGCGTAGGCGCCGGAAAGTGATCCGCCGAAGACGGTGAAATCCTGGGCGAAGACGAAGACCTGGCGACCGTCGATCAGACCGTAACCGGTGACGACGCCGTCGCCGAGGATCTTCTTCTTCTCCATCCCGAAGTCGGTGCAGCGGTGCGTGACGAATTTGTCGATCTCGACGAAGCTCCCCGGGTCGAGCAGCAGGTCGATCCGCTCGCGCGCCGTCAGCTTGCCCGCTGCGTGCTGCCGGGCGATGCGCTCGGGCCCCCCTCCGGCCTCCGCTTCCGCGTGGAGGGCGGCCAGGCGCAGCCGCTTTTCCTCTTCCGGGGTCCGGGGGGACGCGTCCGGAGGTGCGCTGGGGATGGCAGACGAGGACATGGATACTCCCTGGGTTGTCCGGTCGGGGCTCGGACCGGTTCGATGAAGGAAAGGCCGGGAATCCTAACAATGGGCCATGGGGGGGTCAACGCCGCCCCCGGCCGGTCTACCCCTCACGTAGCAGAACGCTCACGCGGCCGCGGCGTCGACCTTGAACCCCTCCCGCTCCAGCGCCGCGAGAAGCTCCGACTTGGCCACCGCCTTGCGATACGCCTCCGCCGGCTCGACCAGCCCCTTCTTCACCAGGTCGAGGAGCGAGTCGTTCAGCGTGCACATCCCCTTGGCCTTGGAGGTCTGCATGACCGAGGGGATCTGGAAGGTCTTTCCCTCGCGAATGAGATTGGAGATCGCGTGGTTGACCAAGAGGATCTCCAGTGCCGCAATCCGGCCGCCCCCGACCTTCTTGCAGAGGGTCTGCGCGACGACGCCCTTGAGCGTGTCGGCGAGCATGACCCGGATCTGCTCCTGTTGGTCCGCCGGAAACTGGTCGATGAGGCGGTCCACCGTGGCGGGAGCCGTCGTCGTGTGCAGCGTGCCAAAGACGAGGTGACCCGTCTCCGCGGTTTCGATGGCGATGGCCACCGTCTCCAGGTCGCGAAGCTCGCCGACGAGGATGATGTCGGGATCCTCGCGCAGCGCCGCGCGCAGTGCGCGTTTGAACGACTCGGTATGCACCCCCACCTCGCGCTGGTTCACCAGGCACTTCTTGTTTGGGTGAACGAATTCGATCGGGTCCTCGATGGTGAGGATGTGATCCGAGCGGTTCCGGTTGATGTAGTCGATGAGCGCGGCGAGGGTGGTCGACTTGCCCGAGCCGGTCGGCCCGGTGACCAGCACCAGCCCCTTGGTGAGGAAGCAGAGGTCGAGGAGGGCCTGAGGAAGTCCCAGCTCCTCCGCCGTCCGGATCTGGTTGGGGATCTGGCGGAGCACCGCGGCGATCCCGAGCCGATTGGCGAAGACGTTGACGCGGAAGCGCGCCTTCGGCGTCTCGTGCGCGAAGTCGGTATCGTGGCGGGCAGTCCACTCGTCGCGGTTCCGATCCGGCGCGATCGACCAGAGCATCGCGCGCAGTCGCTCCGCGTCGAGAGACGGAAGGTCCTCCGCCGGAACCAGGTCGCCGTCGATACGGAAGATGGGAGGGCTGCCGGCGACGAGGTGGAGGTCCGAGGCCCTTCTTTCGACCATGAAGTCGAGGAGTTGGGCCATCGCCTCCGCCGGCTCGTCGGAGAGAGTCGCGGCGGGCTTCTCGATTTCGACGACCCGGCGTTCGCCCCCTTCCGTCGCTGCGGCTTGCGGCTCGGCGGCCTGGGTCGCCTCCGTTCGCGCCTCTCCCGCGGGCCTCGGCCGGACGATCGCGGTCAGCCCGTCGGGGCGGCGCGCGAGGACCACCTCCACCGGACCGGAGGGCACGTCGATCGGAAGGCGGATCGTCCCCTCGACATCGAGCCGCCTCCACGCGGCGGCGGGAACCAACTCCGCGAAGAGCCCGATGATCTGCTCGGTCGATAGAGGCTCCCGATAGACGGGCCGCTTGCCCTGTGGGAAGCGGAAGTGGCCAGGCGTGCCCGTCTCGAACACCAGATCGCTCGCTCCCGAGGAGTGTAGCTTCTCGATGATCAAGTGCAGCCGTGCCATGGTAGATGGCCGACAGTCTAGCAGGCAGGCGCCCGGCTGTCTGGAAATGGCGAGGTGATCAGCGCGGGTTGGAAGGGTCGGCGCATGCGAATCGGAGCGATCGAGCTGAAGAGCAAGTGGATCCTGGCGCCCATGGCCGGTGTCAGCGAGATGCCCTTCCGTCGTCTGGCGTTCCGCTATGGCGCCGGCCTCTGCCCGACCGAGCTGGTCTCCTCCGAGGGGCTCGTCCGCGCCTCCGCCCGCACGCTCCGCTACCTTCGACGCGACGAGGAGGCGGAGCGCCCCTTCGCCGTGCAGATCTTCGGCGGCAATCCCGATTCCATGGCGCGCGCCGCCGTGGTGGCCAAGGAGCACGGGGCCGACATCATCGACATCAACATGGGCTGCCCCGTCCCCAAAGTCTTCAAGAGCGGGGCCGGCTGCGCGCTCATGGCCGACCCGGCGCGCGCCGCGGAGATCGTGAGGAGGATCCGCGAGGCGACCGGCCTGCCCGTCACCGCCAAGATCCGCTCTGGCCTCGATTCGAAGCGCATCAACTGCGTGGAGGTCGGCCTCGCGCTGCAAGAGGCCGGCTGCGTGGCCATCGCACTCCATCCGCGGACGCGGGCGCAGGGCTACTCGGGCCGCGCGGACTGGAGCCTGATCCGCGAGCTCAAGGAAGCGCTCGAGATCCCCGTGATCGGCAACGGCGACGTCAAGACCGTGGCCGACGCCCATCGCATGCTCGAGGAGACGGGCTGCGACGCGGTGATGATCGGCCGGGGCGCGCTCGGCAATCCTTGGCTCTTCCGCCAGCTCCAGGGCGGACCGCCCCCGACGCCGGAGGAGCGCCACCGCGTGGTGCTGGAGCACTTCGAGGATCACGTCGCCTTCCGCGAGGATCCACGCGCTGCGGTGCGGACCTTCCGCAACCACATCGGCTGGTACTCCCGCGGTCTGGTGGGCGCCGCCAACTTCCGCGCCCGCGCCATGGAGCTGGAGACCGTGGACGAGGTCCGTCGCGCCCTCGACGAGTTCTTCTCCACCGCCCTTCCCGACCCCCGTTTCCACGGCCAGAGCGAGGACGACGGCATCGACTATCGCACCGCCTACGGCTGAGGCGTCGCTGGAGCCGATGGACCTCGGCGAGCTTCGTCGGCAAGATGCCGGCCATGCGCCTCGGCGGCTTCGTCATCCACGGCAACAACCGCGAAACGCTCGGCGACTGCCTCGACTCGCTGCTTTCGGTCTGTGACGAGGTGGTGGCGGTCGATTCCTGTTCCACCGATGGCTCGGCGGAGATCGTTCGCTCGAGAGGGGTTCGCTCGGTCGTACTGCCGTGGCACGGCTATGGCGCGGCGCGCCAGGCCGCGGCCCGCGAATTGGCGAACTGCGACTATCTCTTCTTCCTCGACTCGGACGAGCGGCTCGCGCCCGAAGCCGCGGAGGCCATCGCGGGGTGGCGCCGCTCGAATCCCCACCTTCCGCACTACCTCTTGCCGAGGCGGGACTGGGTCCAATTTCCCTCGCGAAGCTTCGTCCTGCGCACCGAGTGGCACGTCCGCCTGGTCCGCCGCGACGCGGCCACCTGGAAGCCGGAGATGATCGTTCACGAGGCCTTGCCCCGGCGCCCCGCCGCACGCCTCCGCGCCCCCATCGAACACCGCTTCATGACATCGACGGAAGAGCTCGAGGCGAAGCAGGACTGGTACGCACTCCTGTGGGCGGTGCAGGCCCACGCCTCCGGCCGACGCCCGGGCCGCGCCTGGCTGGCCCGGCCGGTGCACGTCCTGCGCAACTGCGTCCTCAAGGGCGGCCTCCTTCGCGGCGGTCTCGCGGCGGTCGAGGCGGCCTGGGCCGTCTCCCGCTACCACGCCCGCAAGCACCACTACCTGCGGCGCCTCCAGGCGGGCGAGTTTCGAGAACTCGTCCGGGCCTATGCCGACGGACGGCTGGCCGAGCTCTTTGCCGCGCGCGAGCGATACCGAACCGCCCTGGCGGCGCCCGCCTGAACTCCACTTTCGCCCCGCCGCTTTGCCGACGCGAACGCCGAAGCCTCGAGGCTCCGGCAGACGTTGACGCAATGCGGGCCATCCTGGGTCCATGCCGGGCGTTTCGCGGCGGAACGCCCGCGGCAGAAGGTCTGCCCGTCTGGCGCGGGTGCAAACGAAGCGTCTGCCAGGCTCCGCTCGCGCTGCTCGGTCCATCCGCCTGCCGAGGGCTCGGAGTCTGGTGGTGGCGACACGGCGGCGAAAAAAGAAAAACCCCCGAGAACGTGGGTTCTCGGGGGTTTTGGAATTTGGCCATCCGCGCTGGGCGGACGTGGAAATTGGCTCCGGCAGCGTCCTACTCTCCCACACGGTCTCCCGTGCAGTACCATCGGCGAT
>QGUN01000002.1 GCA_003242475.1 Pseudomonadota bacterium | reverse complement strand
GATCAGCACCACACCGTGGCGGGTGCAGAGCTCCCGCAGGCGCTCGTGGAAATCGAGCCGCGGCGGGATCACGCCCATGTTCCCGATCACCGGCTCGACGATGGCACAGGCGAGGGTATCGCCGTGCTGGGCGAAGAAGGCTTCCAGCCGTGCGATGTCGTTGAAGGGGAGGGTGAGGGTGGACTCGGCCAGCCGCGCCGGCACGCCCGGAGAGTCGGGAAGGCCCAGCGTCTCCACGCCGGAGCCGGCCTTCACCAGCAGCGAGTCCGAGGCTCCGTGGTAGCAGCCCTCGAATTTGAGGATGCGATCGCGGCCCGTGGCGGCGCGGGCGAGGCGGATCGCCGCCTGTGTGGCCTCGGTCCCCGAGGAGACCAGCCGGACCATCTCCACCGAGGGAACGAGGGCCGAGATCTTCTCCGCGAGGAGGACCTCGCCCTCGTGCGGCGCACCGAAGCTGGTGCCGCGTTCGGCGGCGCGCCGGACCGCTTCCACGGCGGGACCCCAGGCATGGCCGAAGAGGAGTGGCCCCCACGAGCCCACGTAGTCCACGTAGCGGTTGCCGTCCACGTCGACGAGCCAGGCTCCCTCGCCCCGCGCGAAGAAGACGGGGGAGCCGCCCACGCCGCGAAATGCGCGGACGGGCGAGTTGACGCCGCCGGGGATCTTCTCGAGGGCCCGCTCCAGAAGCTCCGCGCTCCGCACCCTCTCCATCTTGGCTCTCCTCCTGCCACCTCGAAATTCGGCGCCTGGCTAAGGCTCCTAGCACATCCCCCGGGGTCGGCGAAGGGGGCGAAGGGGGGCTCATGCGCGGCGGAAGGAGGAGCGAGGGTGCTTCACAGGCCACCACGGTGGAGTGAATCTCGTGGCGGGTGACGCCGAGGAGGGCAGGCGAGGGCGGCAGCGCAGCCGAGCGCCAGCGAAGGCGTCCGGAAGCGTACGTCCAAGCGAGTGCGAGGCGAGCACGTCGGCCGCAGCCCCGTATTCGGCGTCAGCCTCGGAACGCGGCTCGGCGGTCCGTGTTGCGCATCCTCTGCAGCTCTGCCACGTGCCGGCGCGCGCGTGCGATCTCCGCCTGCACGCGCTCGGGATCGGGATGGGATTTCAGCGCCGCGAGGTAGTCGGCCAGCGCGCCGTCGGGATCGCCGAGGGCCATGCGGGCACGACCCTTCTGGAAGCGCGCCCGCGCGGCGATCTCGGTGTCGGGCCAGCGCTCCTCCACCCGGTCGAAGGCGGCGATGGCCTCCTCGTGACGCCCTTCGAACTGGAAGCTGGTGGCCAGAAGGAAGAGAGCGTCCTGGGCGACCTTCCCCTCGGGGAAGGCGCGGACGATGTTCTCGCACTCCTTGCGGCTCTGCTCGTAGTCGCGCGCCTCGAAGTAGGCGCGGGCCACGCGGTAGGCGAACTGCTCGGAGCCCTCGCGCCCGGAGGTGGCGAGGACCTGCCAGTGGGTGATGGCCTCGGGCAGGTCCCGAAGGTGGTGGTGGGCGATCTCGGCCAGCTTCTCGCGCGCCCAGTAGGCCTCCTCGGCGTTGGGGGCGAGGCGGATGAGCGTGCGGTAGGCCTCGGCCGCGCCCTGGATGTCGCGCTTTTCCAGGTAGCTCAGGTCGCCGATGCGGGAGAGAGCCTCGATCCGCGCCTTCTGGGCCCGCTCGTCGTTCTGTCCCTCCAGGGCGTAGAGCAGGGAACGATAGGCGGCGATCGCCTCCTCCGGCCGTTGGCGGAAGACCAGCTCGCGGGCCTCCTCCAGGCGGCTGTCGATGCTCGACTGACAGGCGACCAGCAAAAAGCCCAGCGCGACGAATGCGACAGGCCGCATGCACGTCCTCCTCGGAACCGGGCCAGGGGCAGCGGTTCCTCGGGGCGCGGGCGAAAGGGGGCCGCGTTCAGGCGGAGTTTCGTCCCTCGTCGTCGCCCTCGCCCTCGGCGATTCGCGCCACGGCCACGACCTTCTCGTCCCGGCTGTCCAGCGTGATGAGCCGGACGCCCTGCGTGGCGCGTCCGATGACGCTGATCTCACGGACGGCCATGCGAATCAAGATTCCGGTATTGGTGATCAGCATCACCTCGTCGTCGTCGCGCACCTGGGAGACGCCGGCGACCTTGCCGTTGCGCTCGGTGGTCCGGATGGAGATCAGGCCCTTCCCGCCCCGGCCCTGGAGCCGATGTTCGGACTCGAGGGTGCGCTTGCCGTAGCCGTTCTCGGTGACCGTGAGGATGGTGGTGCCCGGTTCGAGCACGTCGGCCGCGACCACGCGGTCGCCGGGCTCGAGGGTGATGCCTCGCACCCCCCGCGCATCGCGGCCCATGGGGCGGACGTCGCGCTCGTTGAAGCGGATCGCCATGCCGTTGGCGGTGCAGATGAGGATGTCGGCGGAGCCGTCGGTGAGCATGGCGGCCACCAGCTCGTCGCCCTCGTCGATCCGCAGGGCGAGGATTCCGCCGGAGCGGACGTTGGAGAAGGCCATCAGGTCCGTCTTCTTCACCACGCCGTTGCGGGTGACCATGAAGACGAAGTGGCCCTGTTCGAAGCGGCGAACCGGAAGCACGCGCGCGAGTTTTTCGCCCTCCTGGAACTGGACGAGGTTGACGATGGGCCGCCCGAGGGCCTGGCGGCCGGCGAGCGGGATCTCGTGAACCTTGAGCCAGTGGAGGCGGCCGAGGTTGGTGAAGAGGAGGAGGTAGTCGTGGGTGCTGGCCACGAAGAGCGACTCGATGAAGTCCTCCTCGCGCGTCCGGGCCCCGGTCTTCCCTCGGCCACCGCGGCGCTGCGCGCGGTACTCGCTGACGGAGTTCCGCTTGACGTAGCCGTTGTGGCTGAAGGTGACGACCATGTCCTCTTCGGCGATGAGGTCCTCGCGGGTGAGCTCGCCCTCCTCCTCGCGGATCTCGGTGCGGCGCGCATCGGCGAACTCCGCCTTGACCTCCTCGAGCTCCTTCTTGACCACGCCCATGAGGACTTCGCGGCTGCCGAGGATCTGGCGGTACCAGGCGATGTCGCGGACGAGGCCGACCAGCTCGGCGACGAGCTCCTCGCGCTCCAGGCCGGTCAGGCGCGAGAGCCGCATCTCGAGGATGGCGCGCGCCTGGGCCTCGGAGAAGCCCGTGCCCTCGTACTGGCGGGAGAGCTCGAAGTCGGGCTGCTCCTGCCGCACGCGCGCGACCACGCGGGCAAGGCCCGCCCGCGCCGCCTCGGGGTCGAGCCTCGGCAGGTCGCGGAAGCGCTCGTGCTCGTAGAGCGCGGGGGAGAGGATGTGCTGCAGGCCCCACCGCGCCTCGTCGGGATCGGCCGACTTGCGGATCAGCTCGACCACGAGGTCGATGAGATCCAGGGCGACGACCAGGCCCTCGACGATGTGCAGGCGCTCCTCCGCCTTGCGCAGGTCGTGGCGGGTGCGGCGGGTGACCACCTCCCGACGGTGGGAGACGAAGCGGTCGAGGAGCTGCTTGAGGTCGAGGAGCCGCGGCACGCCGCCGTCGATGGCGAGCATCGTCACGCCGAAGGTCGACTCGAGGGCGGTCTGTGAGAAGAGGTTGTTGACGACGATCTGCGCCATCGCGTCGCGCTTGACCTCGACGACGATCCGCACGGGCTCCTCGCGGTCGGATTCGTCGCGCAGATCGGCGATGCCCTCGATCTTCTTTTCGCGGATGAGCTCGGCGATGCGCTCGATGAGCCGCGCCTTGTTGACCTGGTAGGGGAGTTCCTCGATGACGATGGTCTCGCGATCGCGCTTTTCGTCCACCTCGATGCGGTACTTCGCGCGCACGCGGATGGAGCCGCGGCCGGTGGTGTAGGCGTCGACGATGCCCTTGCGGCCGTGGATGATCCCGCCGGTGGGGAAGTCGGGCCCCGGCAGATGCCGCATCAGGTCCTGGATCGTGCAGTCGGGATGGTCGATGAGGTGCAGGCAGGCATCGATCACCTCCCCCATGTTGTGCGGGGGGATGTTGGTGGCCATGCCGACCGCGATGCCCGAGGAGCCGTTGACCAGCAGGTTGGGGAAGCGCGTGGGAAGGACGAGGGGCTCCTCGGTCGAGCCGTCGAAGTTCGGCCCGAAATCCACCGTATCCTTCTCGATGTCGGCGAGCATCGCCTCGGCGAGCTTGGTCAGCCGCGCCTCGGTGTAGCGGTAGGCGGCCGCCGGGTCTCCGTCGATCGAGCCGAAGTTGCCCTGCCCCTCCACGAGCAGGTAGCGCATGTTCCAGTCCTGCGCGAGGCGGACCAGGGCGTCGTAGACCGAGGCGTCGCCGTGGGGGTGGTACTTCTTGAGGACCTCGCCGACCACGCCCGCGCACTTGGAAAACTTGCGGTTGTGCAGCAAGCCCTCGTCGTACATCGCGTAGAGGATGCGGCGATGCACGGGCTTGAGGCCGTCGCGTACGTCGGGCAGAGCGCGGCCCACGATCACCGACATCGAGTAGTCGAGATACGAGCGCCGCATCTCGTCTTCGATGTTCACCGGAGTCGCGATCGGGCCGCCTTCAGGAAAGTTCGGATTCTGGCTGGACATGGTGATCGAGCTTCCCCAGGGAAACGCGGCAGACTATCCCTTTCTGCCCGCGAAAGTCAAAGGAATCATAGGTTTACGTGGATCCGCTCCCTCGGCATCCCGGCCTGGACCAGCTCCTCCGTCACCCCCTCGACCATCCCCTGGATGCCACACATGTAGGCGACCGCATTTTTCACTTCTGGTAAGACTTCGCGGAATTTCTCCTGGACGTAGCGCGGGTGGCCGGATGGGTCCGGGGGGCGGCGGGAGACGGTCAAATGGGTGTGGACGCCGCGTACCGGGAGGGCGGCGAGCTCGTCGCGGAAGGGGAAATCCTGCTCGGTGCGCACGCCGAAGAAGAGGTGGACCTCGCCGTAGGCCTCGCGCTCCTGGAGGATGGTGCGGAGGAGGGCGCGGATCGGGGCGAAGCCCGAGCCCGTGGCGAAGAGCAGCACGTCCTTTCCCCGGGCATCGTCGAGGGGAAAGCCGGGCCCCAGTGGCAGGCTCGTCCAGACCTCGTCGCCCGGCGCGAGCCGCCAGAGCTCCGAGGCCACCCCCTCGCCCTGGCGGACCAGAAGCTCGAAGCGCTCGCCGCCGGGCGGGCTCGCCATGGCGAAATAGGCACCCGGGGCGCTCGGCCCCAGCGAGATCTCCACGAACTGGCCGGGGATCCGGTAGCCGCTCGCCACCGCCATCGGCACCTGGAGGGTGAGGAAACGAAGTCGCGGGGTTTCGCCCCTCGCCGAAAGGACGAGGGCGCGGTGCTGGGCATCGGACATGAGGGGCCGAACCTAATGGCCAGGCACGACCGACTCAAGGCGCCCGTGAACGGGAGCGCGGTCGCAGAGCAAGGCGGGTGAGCGCGGCCTCGCGCCCCTGGGGCGACAACGGGTCGCGAGCCCAGGCGGGTGAGCGCGGCCCTACCGCGCCGGAACGGAGGCGAGCTCGCCGATTCGGCGTGGAGAGCGGCCTCGCCAGCGCCGGCGCTCACGGCGCCGGAGCGGCGGGTGGGGGACGGAGTTCGAAGCGGTCGTAGCTGTAGGTGGTGAAGTTGCTGCGGCCCAGGTTCCAGTAGGTCCAGTCCTCGATGTCGAGGACGGGCCAGTATCCGGCGGTCACCTCGACCAGATAGTGGGCCGCCCCGAAACGGGCCGTCATCTCGTCCACCAGCACCGTCGGCAGGCGCAGGTGGCGCTCGTCGCCGGGAAGAACCGCGTGCCAGACGGGAACCATGGAGAGGCCCGGCGGCGTGGCCAGGACGTTGACGTGGAGGACGTCGGGCTCGAGCTCGCCCTGAAGCTCCCAGCGCAGGCTTCCCTCGAAGAAGGCGCCGGGGGGAGGTTCCACCAGCTGCAAGGGCTGCATCATGGGCCCAAAGTCGACGCCCTCGCCCAGGTCTCCGCCCTGGCGTCGGTAGGCGACGGCGTAGGGGATCCCCGCCGGGGCGCGGGCGACGGCCACGAAGACGACGTGCTCGCCGGAGATGGGCGGCATGTGCTCGAGGAAGAGGACGGGATCCTCCGTGGTCCCCGTGACGCGATCGAGGGGGATGGCACCATCTCCCCCCAGATCGAGATAGGCGCTGACGGTGAGCGGAAGTGCCGGGCCCTGCGACGGCGGAAATCGCAGGGGGACCTTTCGGTCGAGGCGGGTGTCGAGGATCAGCGAGAGGTCGCGCAGCTCGGTTCCCGCCGGTCCCGAGAGCCCACGCAGATAGCCGAGCAAGAGGGGCTCGAAGCGGCCGGTCTGCCGATCTCGGATCCCATAGATGGCGTAGACCGTCTCGTAGATCGGCCCCCAGAAGCGGAAGGCGAAGGGGGCGCCCTCGTGGTCGAGCTGGAAGGAGGAAGGATAGGTCGAGCCGAAGAGGGGAATGGAGAGCAGGGAGGGATATGCCAGGTCGACCAGGGCGACCTCCTCCTCGTGGGGGCGTAGCGGGCGCGAGGCAGGCGGCTTGAAGCCCCAGACCCGGCCCGAGATCAGACTGGGCTGGATCGGCTCGCCGCCACTTCCCCCGGTTCCACCCGTTCCGCCGGTGCCGCCCGTGCCGCCGGACCCTCCGAAGCCGCCTTGGCCGCCGGACCCGCCCATCCCGCCGAAGCCACCGAAACCGCCCTCGCCGCCGGCGCCTCCCTCGCCTGGCGTCTGCCGCGGCACGCCGTTGTAGCGGAGGAGGAAGGTGATGTTCTCGGAGGCGTGGTGGGCCGCGGTCGCCATCTCGTACTCATGGCAGGCGACGGAGACGGTCACCGTCTTCACCAGGGAGGGCGAGGAGAGGGTGACCTGGCCGCGGTCGTCGGTCCGGCCGACGACGAGGCTGAAGTCCTCGGGCCCGGCGAAGACGTGGCAGCCGGGGATGGGTCGACCCGCGTCGGGACCGGAGCGGGCGATGACGGTGACGTTGAGCACGCCTTCGAGCGGCCCGCCCGAGGGACCGCCGGATCCAATCGTGGGGTCGAAGTAGGCGTAGCCCGCCTCGAGCTCGGCGCTCGTTCCGTCCTCGCGTTCCACGCGCACGTCGACCAGGCCCTCGTCTCCGCGGGGCGCGATCGCCTCGAGCGTGAAGGGATCGAGGACCTCGACCTTCGTGGCCTCGGTTTCACCGAAGTAGACGCGCATGGCCCCTCGAAAGCCGCTGCCTCGCAGGCGGACGCGGGTACCTCCGGCCTGCGAGCCTCGGGAGGGGTCCACCACCGCGAGCCGGAGCGGGCCTTCGTAGACGAAGGCGTCGGGCAGCACCGCCTGGTGGGCGGGAAAGTCGCCGTCGACCACGCGCACCGAGACGGGGCCGTCCGTCCCTGGCGGGCTCGTTGCCTCGATCCGGGTGTCGCTTGCGCGCACGACGGCATCGGCCTCGAGGGCTCCGACGAAGACTCGCGGATTTCGCGGGAAATCCCGGCCCGTCAGGACGAGATGTGTTCCTCCTTCCGCCGGACCGGAGGCGGGCTCGACCGCGAGGAGCGCGAAGTCGCGCAGGTAGCGGTAGGCGTCGGGGAGGACCGCCATTCCCTCGAGGGTGCGGAGCCGGGCCTCGACGGCGCCGGGCGGGCCGGGGGGAGCGATCGCTTCGCCGGTCCCGAGTTCTTGCAGGACGAAGGGGAGCTGGGCCTCGCCGAGGTAGGCGACGGCGCCCTCGGCGGAAAGGCCGCTGCCGAGGAGGTGGAGGGGATTGCCACCCTCCTCCGGTCCGGCGGGCGGGACCACCGCGTAGAGGGCGGGTCGAGTTGCGTCGGGATCGACGTAGGCGAAGGGGAAGGCCGCGGACCTCGCGCCCTCGCGCGCCTCGACGACCACCCGGCCCGGTGCGGTCGCGGGCGGCACGTCGATCTCCAGTCCATCGGCGAGCGGCCGTGCCGTCACCTCGACGCCGTCCAGGAAGATCCGCGTTCCCGCCGAGAGGCCCCGGCCGCGGACGATGGCCGTCGTTCCCGCAAGCGGGCTGGCCGGGGGCGCGATCGAATCGATGGAGAGCTCGCCCTGGTACCGGAAGACGCGGCGGTAGAGGGCATCGCGGGAGGGCGCCAGGAGGCGAACGTCCACCAGGCCCGGCTCGTCGCCGGGCGGGACGATCACGGAGAGGGAGCCGTCCGCCTCCCGGCGCGGAAGAAGGGCGGCGCGGCGGCCGAAGAGGACCATCGTCTCCTCACTCAACCCCGAGCCGCGGAGTACGACCCGCGTCCCGCCCTCGACCGGCGCCGCAGCGGGCTCGATCGCTTCGAGGGAGAGAAGGGCGAGGTAGCGGAAGCATCCCTCGCAGGTCCGCTCGCCGGTGGCGGTGCGGACGACCACGTCCGCCTCCCCCTCGAGCCCGGGCGGAGTGGTGGCCTGGATGGTGGCGTCGTCGAGGATCCGCGCGCCCGGGGCGGGGTTCTCGCCGAAGAGGACGATCAGGGAGGAGGGAGGCTTTCCCCCGAGGTGGGTGGCGAAGCCGCGGCCGCGGATGGTCACCGGCGTCCCGCCGTCGACCATGCCCGCGGTCGGATAGACCGAGTGGACCTCGAAGCCGGGATCGGTCGACCCGCCGGAGCCCCCTTCTCCCCCAGCGCCGCCCGCACCTCCGGCGCCACCGGCCTCGCCACCGGTTCCGCCTGGGATGATGTGGATGCCCCCGCCGGAGCCGGAACCGGGGGGGCGTTGGCCGGGCCGGTCGTCCCTCTCGCAGGCGACCGCCACCACGAGGGCGAACGCGGTGAGAATCAGGGGCAGGGCCCGGCGGATCATCGCGTTTCCTCTCCGGGGCTCGCGCGCGAGCCCCGGTCGCGCCACCCCGCCCGGCGGCGGGGCGACGGCAACCGCGGCCTCGGCCGCGATCACGGGGTCTGGTTACGCCTGCGGATGTCGAGCACCTCGTCGCAGGTCACGCCTTCCTGGGGCGCGCAGTTGCGTCCGATCTTGCAGTAACCATAGCCGTTCTGCCCCACGTGGCAGACGATCTGGTCACGGCAGTCCTCGTCCTTCACGCAGCGGGTCCCGGAGATGCTGCAGTAACCTCCGTCGCACGACTGCGTGGGGCATTCCTCGTCGGTGACGCAGGAGCAGAAGCCGGAGTGCCCGCCCTCGTGCACCAGGCAGAAGCCGGCGCAGCGGCCGTCGACGCATCGGCCGGAAGGCCTCTGGCAGTCGTCGTCGCTCTCGCACGCGGGGGCGCTGGCCGGAGGCGAGCAGGAATCGTTGCTCGTGCACTCGGCGGAGGTGAGGACGAGGACGTCCGCGCAGGTGAAGCCGTTGGGGCAGGGCTCGCCGTTGACGCAGTTGACGCCGCAGAAGTAGGGCATGGGGCCGGTGGTATCGCGCAGGCAGTAGTTGGCCGCGCCGTCGCACCGGTCGAACGCATTTCCCGGTTCCAGCTTGCAGAGCTCGCAGAACGGCCCACGCGTGTCGTCGACGCAGACCTTGAGCGGGTTGGTCGGGTCGGGGTTTTCCACGCAGACCTGCCCCCACTCGCAGTGCGAGTCGTCGGCGCATGTGCCGGCGTAGCAGGTGCCCTTGGCGCAGAAGCGGCGGCCCTCCTCGGTCTCCGCGTTGCACTCGCAGCCGTCGAGGCCACCGTCGGTCTCGCAGAGGCAGACCTCGCGATAGCCGCAGTCGCCGTGCGTGCGGCAGCCCGGCACGCAGGTGGAGGTATCGGCGTCGCAGACGTGACCCTCGGGGCACTGCAGATCGATCGAGCAGCCCGAGCGACGGCAGATGCTGGTGGCGATGTCGCAGAACTCGCCCTGGCTGCAGTCGGCGTTCCACTCGCAGATTCGGTTCGGGTGGCAGTAGCCGTCGCCCCCGGGGAGGGGTTCGCAGTGTTCCTGATCACCGCAGGCGCGATCGCTTCTGCAGGCACAGCGGCCCACCGACGCGTCGCAGTACCAGTCGGGTCGCCCGTTCGTCTCCACGCACTCCTCGTCGCTGTGGCAGCGCGGCCGGAGAACGGGGTCGTTTTCGCAGGCGACCGCGACGAGGCCCGCGATGACGGCGGCAGAGATGAACGCCAGAGTGTGTCGCATCGTCATTACCGTGGAACCAGCGCGAACTGGTGGATGGTGAACGAGGAGAGGCTACCCAGGTTGACCGTGAGGTAGTTCCAGTTCGGGAAGGAGAAGGTCGGCTGGGCGCCGGTGACGAACTGGACGATGACGAAGGCTCCCTCCAGTCGCTCCGTCAGGGCCGCCACGAGCTCCGTCGGCACGGTGACCCGCCGCTCGTCCCCCGGCAGCACGACGTGCCAGTGAGGAATGCTGCCGCCGAGCACCGGCTGGAAGATGTTGATGGAGATGAGGTTCGGCTCGACGGCGCTGGACGCGATCTCCCACTCCAGCGTGGTGTCGAGGTAGCCGGCGAGGATGCCGCCGGCGTCGACCAGGGGCGGCCAGGTGATGGTGGGCAGGCCGAGGAGGGGGCCGATGGTCACGCCCTGGGTCGGATCGCCGCTCTGGCGCCGATAGGTGAGGCTGAAGGGCAACCGACCCATGTCGTGGCCCATGGCCTGGAAGAGCAGGCTCTCACCCGAGACCGCCGGCATGTTCGTCAGGATCGCTTCCCCGGGAACGTCGCGATTCACCGCCGTTCCGAGTCGGATGATGCCGTCTCCGCCCAGGTCGAGATAGGCGGTGACCACCACGCTGTTGGGCGCATCCCATGGCGGGTTGAGGATGGACACCGGGATGGTGCGGTCCAGTCGCGTGTCGAGGACGATGTCGGCCCCCATGTAGGTCTCGCCCTGGCCGACGCTGACGCCGCGCGTGTATCCGAAGAGGAGCGGCTCGAACGCCCGGGTGTCCACGTTGCGGATGCCGTAGATGGCGTAGAAGGTGAAGTAGCCCGCTCCCCGGAAGGTGAAGGCGTATTCCCCGCCCTCCTCGAGCACCTCGGCCACGGGGATCTCGTCCTCGCTCACGAAAGGAGGTGCGTTGAAGACGCTGCGGAACGCCACGCTGACGATGGCCACCTCCTCCTCGTTGGCCGCGAGTTCCCGCGAGGGAGGACGCTTGAAGCCGTAGACCCGGCCGCCTACCGTTCCCGGCTCGGGCTGGGGAGGCGGAGGAGGCGGATCGACGGGCCCGTTGTACTCGAGGAGAACGGTCAGGTTCTCCGAGACGTGGTTGGCCACCGTGGCGAGCTCGTAGTGCTCGCAGAGCACGGAGACACTCACCGCCTTGACCAGGGAGGGATCGGAGAAGGTCACCTGCCCGCGGGCGTCGGTCTCCTTGACCAGGCGGGCGGAATCGTCCGCGCCCACGAAGACCTGGCAGCCGGGGATGGGCTGATTCTCGTTGGGGCCGGAGGCGGCGAGGGCGGTGACGTTGAGCACGCCGGCCAGCGGACCGCCCGAGGCACCACCGTTCCCCGAGATGGGGTTGAAGTAGCTGAATCCACCCTCGAGAACCGCGGTCGCCCCGTCCTCGCGTTCCACGCTGACGTCGACCGTGCCGACGTTGCCGCGCGGGGTGAGGACCTCCAAGGTGAAGGGATCGACGACCGAGACGTGCTCCGCCTCGGCATCGCCGAACCGGACGCGCAGATCGCCGCGGAAGCCGGTCCCCCGGAGGAAGACGCGGGTGCCACCGGCGCGCGCGCCCGTCGGCGGATCGACCAGGTCCAGTCGCAGCGGGCCCTCGTAGCGGAAGGCGCTTCCGAGGACCCCACGGACGTCCGCGTCCGCGGCGTCCACCACGCGAACGGGGACCACGCCATCCGTGCCGGGCGGAGTCACCGCCTCGATCCGGTTGGCGTCGACCCGGACGACATTCTTCGCCGGCAGCGCGCCGACGTAGACGAGGGGGTTTTCCGGGAATCCCTCGCCCTGGATGGCGATCGAGGTGCCGCCCTCCACCGGGCCCACGGCGGGCGCGACGGCCTGGACGCTCAAGGAGCGCACGTAGCGGAAGGCACCGGGGAGGACCTTCTGGTTGCCGGCGCTGCGCACGCGCACGTCGACCGTTCCCGCCGAACCGGGGGGGGCCACGACGCGCGCCACGTTGGCGCTCTCCCACTGGACGTCGCTGGCGGGCGTCGATCCGAAGTAGACGGCCAGCGTATCCCGATCGAAGCCGCTGCCGAGGACGAGGACTTCCGCGCCGCCCGTGGTGAGCCCGCGCCCGGGAGCGACGGCGTAGGCGTCGAAGCTCCCGTCGGCGGGATCGAAGTAGGCGAAGGGGTAGGAGGCCACGCGATCGCCGTCGCGGACCGAGACCTCCACCGGTCCCGGTGCCGAGGCGCGCGGGATGGTCACCTCCAGGCCCGACGGGGTCAGCCGCGCCGCTGCCTCGGTCGCGCCGAAGAAGACCTTCGTGGAACTGGTGAAGCCCTCACCGCGGAGAAGCGCGGTCTCGCCGCCGCTCAGCGGGCTCGCGGGCGGCTGGACCGCGTCGATGCGCAGCTCCGCCTGGTAGCGGAAGACGCGCCGGAGTACCGAGTAGCGGCCGGAGGAGATCGCGCGGACGTCGACGAGGCCGGCTTCGTCGCCGGGAGGCAAGACCACCGAGAGCGAGCCGTCCGGCTGCACCTCGGGAAGGAGCGCGGCCCGGTTACCGAAGAGGACCAGGGTGCTCTCCTCGAAGCCCTCGCCGCGCAGGACGACCCTCGTGCCGCCCTCGAGGGGGCCGGAGGCGGGCTCGATGGCGCGCAGGTCGAGCGGGGGCAAGTAGGTGAAGCAGCCCGCGCAGACGCGCGCGCCGCTCGAATTGCGCACCACCACGTCGACGACGCCCTCGAGCCCCGGCGGCGTGGTCGCCTGGATGGTCCGGTCGTCGACCACGCGCGAGTCGACCGAGGGGTTGTCGCCGAAGAAGACCACGGTCGACTCGCCGGGCACCTCGCCGGGGACGCTGGCGAGGAAGCCGACGCCGGTGATGGTCACGCGGGTGCCGCCCTCCACCGTGCCGCGGCTGGGATAGACGCCGGTGACGTCGAAGGGGGGCGGGGGCTCCTCTCCGCCCTGGCCGCCGGTCCCGCCGGTCCCACCGGTGCCGCCATCGCCGCCGCTGCCGCCGCCCGGGATGATGTGGATGCCGCCCGTTCCTCCGGAGCCGCCCTTGCCCGAGGACGGGGCGGGGCCCGAATCGCCGCAAGCGAACCCCGCGAGAAGCGCGATCGCAGCCAGCGAAACCAAGCGAAGCGCCGTCTGTCGCATGGCAAACCCCCTTTCAGGGTCGTCCAATCTGCAAACCATATCCGTTCTCGGTGCGGCTATCGCTCGCCCGCACCCGTAGGAAGGCGCGGCCCCGGTTGAGCTGGGTGGCCTTCACCTGCTTTTCCATCCGGGTGGAATCGTCGCGGTCGAGCAGGGTGGTGCCGTCGCCGTCGTAGAGTTCCAGCTCCAGGTTGCCGAGCTCCTCCTGCAGGAGGGTGGCCGACAGTCCCTGGCCCACCGGGACCTCGATCTCGAACCAGTCGACGTCGCCGGGACAGATCACCAGGCCCGGCTGCACCTGCGCGTCGAGCCGCTTGGCCATTTGCGCCTCGTTGTTGGGCTCGAAGGTGTCGTTGCGGCAGGGGCGGCCCGAAGCGATGAGGACGTCGAGCCGGTAATACACGCGCTCGTTGCGGGTGCGGATGCGCAAGAAGTAGTCGCCCGTCTCGGCGATCGTCATCTTGATCTCGTGGACGCTCGAGGCCAGCACCAGGCCGTCGGCGGTGCGGAACTGCGCCTCGAAACCGGTCATCGACAACACGTCGGTGTTGATGATGATGCTGATGAGGTCGCCCTCCGAGAGCTCGAAGCGATACCACTTCTCCTCGTTCTCGCAGACGACCAGATTTCGGCGCTCGCCCGTACCGATCAGCACCGCCTCCTCCTGGGAGCCGTTGGGCGCGTCGAGATCGGGCTGGCAGGCGCGGAGACGGCACTGGCCGCTGGCCACGTCGCAGCGCTCGTCGGGGAGGCACTCGTTGTCGGAGGTGCACGGAGGCGGGCGCTCGGTGCAGATGTGGATGCGCCGGTTGCAAACCTGACCCACCGGGCAGTCTCGATCGGTGAAGCAGGTACCCTCGCCCACGCAGAAGCCGCCGTCGCAGACCAGGCCGAGCGAGCAGTCTTCGTCCGTCTCGCACTCCACGCACTGACCGTCGACGCAGATCTCCCGCGCTCGGCAGACCTCCGCCTGGTTTTCGGGGGTGCAGGCGATCTCGCACTGCCCCGTCCGCTGGTTGCAGACCTCGTTGTCGCGGCAATCGAGATCGTCGCCGCAGCCGACGTCCTCTTCGCAGACGGGCGGGTTGCCGACCCGCGTGTTGCAGCGCATTCCCTCCGGGCACTGCCCCATCGACCCGCAGGGGGTGGCGAGATTCACGGCGATGCAGAGCCCCTGCACGCAATAGCGCCCGAGCGGGCACTGCTCGTGCGCGGAGCACTCGTTGCCCCAGCCTTCCCGGAAAACGCAGCGCAGGGAAGCGGGGTCGCAGCGCTCCACCCGCAGGCAGTGGCCGTCCGAGCCGCAGGGGGAACATTCACCCTCGATGCAGGCCAGGCCCGGCTCGCAGTCGAGGTTGGTCTGGCACTCGGGCTCGGAGCCTCCGCTCCCGGCCTGGCCGCCGTCACAGTCCGCTCCCTTGCACTTTTCGGGCTCGCCGCAGCCGAGGGGGAGCGCGGCGCCGAGGGCCAGGGCAGCGACGAACCAGAATGGGATCCAACGTCTCATCGAGCGACTGCCTCCCGAATCTTGTCGATGGGCGTCAGGATTGCCGAAGGCCAGTCGATCTCGAGGACCTCCCAGACCTCGCCCGGCTTGGACAGGACCTTGGTGCTCTGGGCCTCGAGGATCCCGAAAACCTTGACCTGCACGGTCGCGGTGGTGGCCGGCTTGGTCGCACCGTTGGCCTTGGCGAACTCCACCACGACCTTGTACTTGCCGCCGGAGGGCTTGGAGAAGACGATCTCCTCCGGGCCGTAGCCCTTGAGCGATTCCCGGGTGAAGCGGGGATCGTCGTAGGAATCACCGGGGATGCCGAAGTCGGGCGTGCGGTTGTCCCAGTAGCAATCCAGCTCCGAGTAGAGCTCGGCGTCGCCCTCCAAAAGGTGGAGGTCGAGGTCCGTCACCGGATGGGTCCACTTGAGGACGATTTCCAGATCGTTCTCCGCCTGGATCGGAAGAACCTGCGTCTTGCAGGGAGTTTCCAGGCTCCCGTCCTCCGGGTGGCAGCGGACGCCGAGGGAGTCGTAGACGTCCAGGCCGATCACGTACTCGCCGGGTTCGCTGACCGTGAGGATGGGCGTGGGGGACTTGGGATCGTCGAAGACGGCGGTCGCGCCGAGCGGCTGATCCTTGATGCGCCACTCGAAGGTCAGCGGTTCGTGCCCGTCGACGTCGTAGGAGGCGGTGCCGTCGAGGGCGATGGGAAGGTTGGGTGCGTGGTTGTGGGGGTCGATGGAGAACTCGGCGATCGGGGCGCGGTTGATCGCCGCCCGCAAGGGGATCTCCACCTCACGACGGTTGGGATCGGTGGTCCGGATGCGCACCGTCCCGAAGACCTCGTCCTCCTCGATCTCGCCGGTGGGCGCGCAGGCGACCTGGACGATCACCTCGCCTCCGGGCTCGCCGTCGCGGCCCGGTGGAAGCTCGATGGGGCGGGTGGAGCCGAGGACGGCGAAGGCGGGGCTCGACCCCTCGACGATCTCGACCGACTCCACCAGGAGGGGGGCGCTGCCCATGGAGACGATGCGCACGTTCTCCACCTCCTGGGTCCACTCGCCAACCAGGCCGAAATCGATGGTTTCGGGCTCGATGTGCACGCGGCCGATGGTCGAGCCTTCCCCGACGAGGCCGACGCGCGCCGACTCCTTGTCGGGGTCGTTGCTCTCGATCAGAAGGGAACCGGAGAATCCTTCCTGACGGGGCGCCCGGAAGATCACGCTCACCTCGAGCGACTCGTTGGGCCCGATGCGAATGGTCTGCTCGAAGGGGGTTTCCAGGGAGAAGACGCCCTCCTCGCCCTCGATCGCCAGGTTGCGGATCTCCAGGTGAGCGCGGCTCCGATTCACCAGCTCGACCTGGAGCTCCCGGGGGATGAGGACCGGAACCGGCCCGAAATCCAGGAGGGGGGAACCGTCGTCGTCCACGTGCGTGGCGACGATGTCGAGACGCGGATAGACCCGGGTCGTGGGGTCCTCGGAACAGGCCGCCGCGGTCAGCAGACAAAGGCTGATCAGAACAACGCGTTTCACTTGTCCCTCGGCGTGTACTCGACTTCGACGACGCTGCCCGGCCCCGGGACGGCGTCGCCGGCAAAGACGATGGTGTTGTCCCTCGGCTCGAACCAGAAGCCGTTCCGGTGATTTGGATCGTAACTCGGCTTGCAGACGAGCGTGCGCTGCGGTCCGCCACAGAGGTCTGCTACCGTGTGGCAAGCCGACTCGGAGAGCCCGGGGAAATCCCGCGGGGTGGAGCAGGGGTAGAACACGTCCACCCGGTGGAGCACGCGGGTGAGGATCTCGAGGTCGACCTCGTCCTTTTTCGGCCCGGCGTAGAGGGGAGCCGAGAGCTGGAAGCGCTTGCGCAGGCCGAGACCGGTGTAGGCCAGGTTCTCCAGAGTCTGCGCCCAGTCCTGCAGACAGATGTTGCCGACGATTCCGCCCGTCAGCTTCGCCATCGCCTCGTAGCGTGCCCCCCGTCTCACGATGGGATTGCCCCTTTCGTCGAAGCACTCCTCGGGCAGGTCTTTCTCGTTTGGCCCGGCGATCGCCGAGACGATCACCGTCTTCTCATTCCCCGTGCTCTTGAGGGAACGGAAGCGGCGTTCGAAGTAACGAACCTCGTCGCGAGACTCGTCGTCCTCGTCGGAAACGAAGATGATGTAGAGGTAGGCCTCGTTCCGCAAAAAGGCCCGGTTCCCGTTCACGTCGGTGATCTGGCCCGCCGTCTCGAGGGCGAGCTCGGCGGCGCGAAAGCCCTCCTCCCGAGCTGCGCCCCTGGTGCCGACCAGCGCCCGTTTCCGGAAGAGCTCGAGCGGGTTGTAGTCGGTGGTGGGTGCCAGGATCGAGGGCTCGCCGGGCCCGTGGTGGAGGACTCCGGCGTCCTTGATGGCGTCGGTGGTCGCAACCGCCAGCCGATAGTCGACCTCCCCGCTTTCGCCGACCCGCGTGGGGTCCGGGTCGATGAGCCGGAAGAAGTGCTCGAAGTTGTTGGAGAGGTTCTCCTGGTGCCGCTGCATCGACCCCGAGTTGTCGATGACGAAGAGGATGTCGATGGCCGAGGCCTTCTTCTGCTCGAAGCGGTCGATCACGTCGGGACGCGGATCCACGCGGACGACCTCGTCGTCTCCGCAGGCCATGCCGCCGAGAACCGCCAGGGTGAGGCACGATGCGAGTCTGCGAAACGGTCGAGCCATTTCTGCCTCCTCGAAGCGACACGCTTCGAGTCTTCGGTATCAGGGGTCGCAAGTCTAGCACCCCCTTTCACTTTCCCCAAGGCCAGGAAATGAAGGATCCAGAACGTTTCAGGCATCGAGCCGGCCGCGGTTCGTTGTCGCGAACCAGCCGATCGGCCCGTCGGCATCCATTGAAGACGGGCGGGCCGTCTCGTGATAAAAAGCGGCGCATGCGTTCGTCCCCCGTCCGTTGGCTGGTTGGCGTTTCCGTCGTATGGCTGGCCGCGTGCAGCTCTTCCGGACCCGGCGGTAATCAGGACCCGTGTCGGGGCGTCGTCTGCAAGCGGGGTCAAGAGTGCGTGAACGGCCAGTGCGTGGATCGCCCCGACCCGCAGCCCGGGTGCCAGACGAACGCAGATTGCATGTTCCACCCGGAGGGCGAATTCTGCGACCGGGAGACGGGGCGATGCGTCGCCTGCTTCAACGATTCGCACTGTCACCCGGCGCGATCCTGCAAGGCGGGGCGCTGCGAGGGCACCGTCTGCACCACGAACGAGGATTGCGGGGCGGACGCACCTCATTGCAATGCGGCCGGAGATGCCTGCGTGGCTTGCCTGCGGGACGATCACTGCCAGGAGGGATTCGTCTGCCGGGCGGGCGCTTGCGAATCCATCCTCGCCTGCGAGACGGACGAGGACTGTGCGGAGGACGCGCCCTTCTGCGTCGACGGAATCTGCTCGGCCTGCCGGAACGACGGCGATTGCCCCGAGGGCCAGGGCTGCGCGGCGGACCGGAGCTGCCAGGACCTGGGCTGCGGCACGGACGCCGATTGCTCGGCTTTCGACGACCGCACCTGCCGCGGCGGCCAGTGCCGCCCCGGGGAGTGCGACCTCGCCGAGGACTGCCCCCTGGAGCGTCCCTACTGCCTGGAAAACGCCTGCGTGCGCTGCACGCCGACCGAGGGTTGCCCGGCGGGGCAGGCCTGCATCGGCGGCGAGAGCTGCGAGCCCATCGCCTGCGGGGGCCTAGAGGATTGCCCGATCGGCTCGATCTGCGAGGACGGTAGCTGCCAGGCCGCCGATACGTGCGAGACGGAAGTCGGCTGCCTCGACCCCCGCCTCCCCTACTGCCAGGACGGGCGCTGCGTGCGCTGCGTCGTGGGCGAGGGCTGCGGCCCGTGGGAAGTCTGCGACGCGGGCGAGTGCGTGCCTCTCGCCACCTGCGGGGCGGATTCCCACTGCCGGGGCGGATTCGTTTGCGAGGGCGGCGCCTGTGTGTTCTGCCGCGCCGACTCGCAGTGCCCGCGCGGCGTCTGCGTGGACGGGACCTGTTCGCCGGCTCCTTCCTGCACCAGCGATGCGCAATGCCCCGACGGAGTCTGCGACGGCGGCATCTGCGTGGGCTGCGTCGTGGACGGGGATTGCCAGGCGGGGCAGTTCTGCGTGGCGGGCGCCTGTACTGCGGGGCCGGGCTGCCACGATCTGGCCTCCTGCCCTCCCGGCCAGGTTTGTGACGAGGGAAGCTGCGTGCCGTCCGAGTGCGAGGTCGATGCCTTCGAACCGGACGGCGGGCCCGCGGTGGCGCGGCCGATCGGGCTGCGCACCCCGGAGAGCCGAACCATCTGCCCGGCCGACGAGGACTGGTTCTCCTTCCAGGCGGCCGAGGGCGTGCAGATGGAGATCTCGCTCCTCGATGCGCCCGAGGGTGTCGAGCTCTCGCTGGTGTGGTTCTCGGCGGACGAGGCGCGGCGGCGCATGGAGCGGGTGGCGACGAACGGCCTGATCGCGGGCGCGCTCCCGCCCGCGGCCGCGAACCGCTACTTCGTGGTGGTGCGCTCCGCGGAGGCGAGCGGGAACTACACGCTCCTGGTCGAGCCGCCGCAGGACTGCCGCGATGCGCTCGAGCCCAACGACCAGCCGAGCCAGGTCGTGGATCTCGTGCCGGGCAAGCTCTACGAGGGCCTGCGCCTCTGCGGGCTCGACCACTACCGCGTGGAGGTTCCGGCCCAGGCCCAGGCGCGATTCTTCGCCTTCTTCGACGGCGGCTCTCTCGACATCCAGGTCTTTCACGAAGGTAGCCGCCTGCCGGTTCAGCCGCAGCCGACCACCCTGCACGGAGGCGGGCGCGTCGTCACCGTCCCGCCGGCGCCCCAGGACCGGACCCTCATCTTCCGCCTGGGGACCCAGGGAACCAATCCCCCACCGGAACACTACGGCATGTACGTGGCGGTCGAGCCGCCGGGAAGCTGCAGCGACGGCATGGAGCTTCTGAAGGCGGAAAACGATCGGGCGCGCGTGAGCGGCACCACGGCGGGCTCGCGGCTCTCGCTCAGCGGCGCCTGCGGCGAGCTCTCGGAGGCGCGAACCTACTTCGTGGAGGTCGACGAGCCGTCGCGCTTCATCGCCAGCGTGGCCGCCGAGTTCGCCGGCGCGAAGCTCGCCCTCTACGACTCCGCGTGCTCGAGCGCGCTCGCCTGCCGCACGGCGACCGGTGCGAAGGCCGTCCTGGACGTGCCAGAGCTTGCGCCTGGAAGGTATGCGCTGGTGGTCGCCGCGGGCTCGCAGGGAGGAGGCTGGTACGATCTCGGTGTCCAGCTCGACGCGCCGCTGCCCTCGCCGGCCAACGATCGCTGCGAGGACGCGTCCGCCCTCGACCTCTCCTCGCCGGTGGTGGTGCACGGGACCACGGTGGGGGCGGGAAGCGACTTCGTCCCCGCCTGCGCCGAGCTCTCGCCGGACGTCTTCTTCCAGTTCTCCCTCGGCGAGCCCTCCCGCGTGGTCTTCGACCTGGGCGGCGGGACGCCCCACACGCTCGTTCTGATCGAGGGCGCCTGCGACCAGCCGCACTCGCCGACCAGCCCCTGCTGGACGGATTCCCGCAAGGAGCTCGAGCTCTCGGCGGGCACCTACCGCGTGGGCGTGCTCGCCACCTCGGGCCGGGCCGGAGACTTCGAGCTCGGCGTGCAGGTGGTGGAGACGCCGGCCAACGACCTCTGCGCGGATGCCATCCCGATCCTGGCGAGCGGCACCCTCACCGGCGATACCACCTGGGCGCGCGACCACAGCTCTTACCCGATCCAGCAGAGCTGCACCGGGTACCTGCTCGGCGGCCACGACGTCTTCTACTCGGTGACGCTGGCCGCGGGGCAGACCCTGACGGTGACGGTGACGCCCGACACCGCTTACGACGTGGCCGTCTACGTGCGGGAGAGCTGCGACGCCGGTGCGAGCTGCCTGGCGGGCGCCGATGCGGGGCTGAAGGGCGAGACGGAGACGCTCTCCTTCACCGCACCGGCCGACGGGACCTACCTGCTCGTGGTGGACGGTGCCAGCGGCGGAGGCCCCTTCCAGATGGAGGTGCAGATCCAGTAGCGATCTCCCGCCGAAGGGTCGCGTTCGAGGCGGGCGGCCGTTGCCCGCCTCGTTTCGCGTCGGGGCCGAGGTTAGGTTCCGAGGTAGGCCCGGCGGACCTCGGGGGAGGCCAGAAGCTCGGCCCCTGTTCCCTCGAGGACGATCCGCCCCGTCTCCAGGACGTAGGCCCGATCGGCGAGTTCCAGGGCCATGGCTGCGTTCTGCTCCACGAGGAGGAGCGAGGTGCCGCGCCGTCTCACCTCCTGCAGCGCCTCGAAGATCCGCTCGACGATCCGGGGCGCGAGGCCGAGCGAGGGCTCGTCGAGGAGGAGGAGGCGCGGCGCGCTCATCAAGGCGCGGGCGATGGCGAGCATCTGTTGCTCCCCGCCGGAGAGGGTGCCGGCAACCTGATCCAGCCGCTCGCGGAGCCGAGGAAAGAGCGAGAGCGCGTACTCGCGGTCGCGCTTGACCCCCTCGAGGTCGCGGCGAAGGTAGGCGCCGAGCTCGAGGTTCTCCCGCACGCTGAGATTGAGGAAGATGCCGCGGCCCTCCGGCGCGTGCGCCAGCCCTTTGGCAACGAGGCGATGGGCCGGGCGGCCGCCGATCTCCTCGCCGCGGAAGCGGATCGATCCCGAGGCCGGGGGCAGCAGGCCGGAGATGGTGCGCAGCGTGGTGGTCTTGCCCGCGCCGTTGGCGCCGATCAGCGCCACCACCTCTCCCTCCCGGACCTCGAGCGAGATGCCGTGCAGCGCCTCGATCACCCCGTAGCGCGCGGTGATGCGCTCGAGGACGAGGAGGGGATCCGCGCCGTTGGCCATCATGCGCCCACCTCCTCGGAAGCCGGGCTTTGCGCCGCGGAGGCCTGACTACCCAGATACGCTTCGATCACCCGCGGATCGCGCCGCACCTCCTCCGGCGAACCCTCCGCGATCGGCTTGCCATGGTCCAGTACCAGGACGCGTTCGCAGATCCCCATGACCAGACGCATGTCGTGTTCGATGAGGAGGATCGCCAGCCCGAAGTCCTCGCGGAGCTTGCGGATGAGCTCCATCAGCTCGACCTTCTCGGCGCCGTTCATGCCGGCGGCCGGCTCGTCGAGCAGAAGGCATTTGGGCTGCGTGGCCAGGGCGCGGGCGATCTCGAGTCTTCGCTGCTCTCCGTAGGGGAGGTTCTTCGCCAGCTCGTCGCGCCGGTGCCAGAGGTTCATGCGCTCGAGGAGCTCGCGGGACCTGCGGGCGATCTCGTCCTCCTCGCGGAGGGCGAAAGGCGTGCGCAGGATGCTGCGGATCCACCCCGAGTGCACCCGCGAATGGCAGGCGATGCGGACGTTGTCGTAGACGCTGAGCTCCCGGAAGAGGCGGATGTTCTGGAAGGTCCGCGCCAGGCCGCGCGCCGCGATGCGGCTGGGGCGCTCGCCGTTGACCACCTTCCCCGAGATGGCCACCTCGCCCGAGGTGGGTCGGTAGATCCCGGTGAGGACGTTGAAGGCGGTGGTCTTTCCGGCTCCGTTGGGGCCGATGAGGCCGACGAGTTCCCCGGGGGCGATCGCCAGCTCGAAATCGGTGAGCGCCTGTAGACCGCCGAAGCGAATCGAAACCCGCCGCGCGTGCAGGACGGGGATCATGGCGCCACCTCCGGTTCCGCCTCCTCCCGTCGGCGACGAAGCAGGGTCCAGACCTCCTGCCTGCCGAGGATCCCCCGGGGCCGAAGCAGCATCATCGCCAGAAGGAGCGAGGCGTAGATCACCATGCGCAGGTCGACCCCGGTATGCTCGCGCAGTGGCCGCAGCGCCTCGGGAAGGATGGTGAGGAGGATCGCCGCGAGGATGGCCCCGGAGATCGAGCCCATTCCCCCGAGGACGACCATGACCACCACCTCGACCGACTTGAGGAAGGTGAAGTCCCGCGGCGTGAGGATGGTGAGGTAGTAGCCGAGGAGCGCGCCGGCCACGCCGGCGAAGAAGGAGGAGGCCACGAAAGCGCGCACCTTGTAACCGGTGGTATCGATCCCCATGGCCTCGGCGGCGATCTCGTCTTCACGGATGGCCGCCAGCGCGCGACCATGGGTGGATTCCTGCAGGCGCTTGGCGAAGAGAAAGGTGACCAGCGCCCAGAAGAAAATCCAAAACAAATTGGTGAGCGGGGGGATCCCCACGAGCCCCGTCGCCGCGCCCAAAACCTCCACGTTCTCGATGGTCACGCGGATGATCTCGGCGAAGCCGAGGGTGACGATGGCGAGGTAGTCGCCGCGCAGCCGAAGCGACGGGAGCCCGACCAGGAGGCCGGCGAGGCCGGCGGCGGCGCCTCCGAGCAGGGTGGCAAAGAAAAACAGGATCGTGTCCGAGACGGGCTCGGAGATGTACATCAATTTGTACTCTGAGATGATCCTCGTCCCGAAGAGCGCGGCGGTGTATCCCCCCACCGCCATGAATCCGGCGTGGCCGAGGGAGAACTGCCCCGTCAAGCCGTTCACGACGTGCAAGGAGACGGCGAGGATGACGTTGATCCCCGCCAGCCCCGCCACGTACATCGGATAGCTCTGCGAGGCGGAAGGCAAGAGGGCGCTGGCCAGGCCGACGAGGAGAAGGCCGAACAGGATCCACGCCCAGCTCTCGAGGACGCGCGCGTTCATACCTTTTCCACCACGGCCTTGCCGAAGATCCCGGAAGGCTTGAAGACGAGGACGAGGATGAGGATCCCGAAGGCGACGGCGTCGCGGTAGCTCGAGGAGCCGTAGCCGACCGCCATGGCCTCGACGAGTCCGATGATCGTTCCCCCGACCATGGCGCCGCGGATGTTTCCGATCCCGCCGAGGACCGCGGCCACGAAGGCCTTGAGGCCGAGAAGGACGCCCATCGTCGGCTCGATGCGCGGGTAACTCAATCCGACGAGGATCCCCGCGGCGGCGGCGAGGGCCGAGCCCACCATGAAGGTGAGGGCGATCACCCGGTTGGCGTCGATCCCCATCAGCCCCGCCGTGCGTCCGTCGAAGGAGACGGCGCGCATGGCCGCGCCGAAGCGGGTGTGGAAGACGAGGCGGTGCAGCCCGATCATCAGGAGCACGGCGGCGCCGAGCGTCACCGCCTGCAGGGTGGTGAGGCTGACGCCCGCCGCGGAGAGGAGCGTTCGGTTGGGAAGGAGCTCCGGAAAGAAGCGGGGCGAGGGGCCCATGAAGAAGGGGAGCTGACCGATCGCCTGAATGAGCATGGAGACGCCCATCGCGGTGATCAGCGCGTTGAGGCGCGGGCTCTGGCGGAGCGGCCGATAGGCGAAGCGTTCGATGACCACCCCGATGCAGGCGCAGATGGCCATCGAAAGCGAGAGGACGACGACGAAGCGCGGCTCGCGCGAAAAGGGTGGGAGCCAGCTCGCCAGGTAGTAGCCGGAGAAGGCCCCCAGCATGAAGACCTCGGCGTGCGCGAAGTTGATGAGCTGCAGCACGCCGTAGACCATCGTGTAGCCCAGCGCGATGAGGGCGTAGACCGAACCCAGGGAAAGACCGTTGACGAGGTGCTGGAAGAACTCGGTCACGGCTCGATCGTTTTCGCGAAGGTGGCGCCGCGGTTGCGGATCTCGAGCACGACCGCGGGCTTCACCGGGTTGTGGTTCTCGTCGATGGTGATGGTCCCCGTGACGCCCCGGAAATCACGCGTGGTGGCCAGCGCGTAGCGGATGGCCGCGCGCTCGAGGCTTCCCACCCTGGCGATGGCATCGGCCGCGAGGCGCGCGGCGTCGTAGCCCAGGGCCGCCAGCGCGTCGGGCACCTCGCCGTAGGCTTCGCGATAGCGGGCGATGAAGCCCTGGACGACCGGGTCGGGGTTCTCGAAGGAATAGTGGTTGGAGAAGAAGGAGCCCTCGAGGGCCTCGCCGCCGATCTCGTAGAGCTTGCTCGAATCCCAGCCGTCGCCGCCCATCAGCGGGACCTTCATGCCGAGTTCGCGGACCTGCCGGGCGATGAGGCCGACGTCGGTGTAGTAGCCGGGGACGTAGATGGCCTCGGGGTTTCTGGCGCGGATCTCGGTGAGCTGCGAGCGGAAATCGATGTCGCCGGCCGAGTAGCTCTGGTCGCTGACCACCTCCCCGCCCAGCTCGCGGAAGGACTCCACGAAGAAATTGGCCAGGCCGACGGAGTAGTCGTTGCGCACGTCGCGCAGTACCGCCACGCGCCGAAGGCCCAGCTCCTCCCGGGCGAAGCGCGCCATCACCCTCCCCTGGAAGGGATCGATGAAGCAGGTGCGGAAGACCCATTTGCGGCCCTCCGTCACCCGCGGATTGGTGGAAGCCGGGGTGATCATGGGCACCTGGTGCTCCTCGGCGATCGGCGCCATGGCCAGCGAGCGGGAGGAAGCCACCTCGCCCAGAAGAACGTGGACTCGGTCGCGGACCACGAGGCGGTGGGCGGCGGCCGCGCTCTCGGTGGGCTTTCCCTGGTTGTCGTAGGTGATGACGCGGATGGGACGGCCGAGGACCCCGCCCGCCTCGTTGATCTCCTTCACCGCGAGGGCGATCCCGCGGCTCTGGGACTGGCCGAAGGTCGCCTCCGGGCCGGTCAGCGAGGCGACTTCCCCGAACAGGATCTCGGCCGCGTCGGAGCTGCCTCCCCCCGTGCCGGGGCCGGGCGCGGTGCGCGCACCCGACTTCTTCTCGCAGCCGCCCAGGGCGAGGACGGCGCAGAGCACGAGGAGCGCGGCGCCCCGCGGGATCGCGGAACGGCCGACGCCCCGATCGAGCGAGCCGCGGCGCTGTCGGCAGGTCATGGGGCTATCTCCGCTTCGTGAAGACGTCATTCAACAATGCAGTAGAGGAAGTGGTCAACAAAGGCGGCCGCGATTGACACCTTGCGCTGGCGCGGCTACAGCCGAACGCGATGGGCGCACCCGAGATCCTCATCGTGGACGACAACGAGGAGCTGGCGACGCTCCTCGGGCAGCTCTTCGAACGCGCGGGTTATCGCAGCCGAGTCGTCCACCGCGGGCGCGCGGCGATCGCCGCCATCGAGGAAAATCCGCCGGCCGCCGCGGTGGTCGACATCCTTTTGCCGGACGTGGTTGGCTACAAGGTCGCCAAGCACCTCGCAAAGCGAAATATTCCCTTCGTCTTCATCACCGGTGTCTTCCGCGGCGCGCGGCTGGCGCGGGAGGGGACGGAGCGCGAGGGTGCGAAGGCCTATTTCGAGAAGCCCTTCGAGGCCGGCAAGCTGGTGGAATTCGTCCGCGGCCTCGTGCCGCCGCCGCCCGAGAAGCCGCGGCAGGGGGATCCCGACTTCGACCTCGACATCGATCTCGATCTGACCGAGGCGGGCGAGCCGGCGGCCGACCTGGAGATGACCGGGCAGATCCGGGTGGAGGCGGGAGCCGTGCAGGCCTTGCTCACGGGCCAGGACTTCCACCTGCCGGCCGCCTCGCCCGGGCAGGTGGTGGTCCGCCCGCGGCCGGCCGAGCCGGAGGAGGAGCGCAGCCCCGACGGCCGCGTCCGCCGCGGCGCTCTGCGCGACAACCTCCCCCACCTGATCGGCGCCTTCTGGCAGCTGCGCGAGACCGGCGAGATCCTCCTCGAGCGCGGCAAGGTGAAGAAGGCGATCTTCTTCGAGAAGGGCTGGCCGGTCTTCGCCGTCTCCAACCTCGCTGCCGAGCGCCTCGGCACCTTCCTGGTCCGCGTGGGGCGGATCACCGAGGCGCAGCACCGGGAGGCGATGGGGCGTGCCGAGGGCGACGGCCGCCGCCTCGGCGAGGTGCTGGTCTCCATGGGAATCCTCCAGGAGGCCGAGCGCATGTACTACGTGGCGCAGCAGGTGAAGGCGATCATCTACTCGGCCTTCGCCTGGGAGGAGGGGACCTACCGCATGACCTTCCTCGAGAAGGCGCGCCACGAGCCGATCCGCCTCGGCATTCACCCCGCCCAGCTCATCCAGCGCGCGATCAAGAAGATCTATCCGCTGTCGCGCTACAAGCGGATCCTCGCCCCGGAGGACCGCCTGGTGCAGGCCGCCGACCCGATCTTCCACCTCACCGAGGTGGAGCTGGAGACCTGGGAGGCGCAGCTTCTGGCCAAGGCGACGAAGGATCGGACCGTGGCGGAGCTCTTGGCTTCGACGCCGCGGCCGCAGCCGCAGGTCTACGGCTCGCTCGTCGCCCTCATGGGCCTGAAGATCCTCGAAAAGCACGAGCCCGCGAAGGGCCAGGCCTGAGAGCCGCAGAGGAAGGTGGCGAGAGACGAGGGTAGGCGGCGCGCCCCTTCGCCTGCCCTCGAAGATCGCCTGCGTTCGCGTCGGGCCCCGGAGACGGAACGATCCAGCGCTCGATTCGGAGACCCTCGCGCCTCCCGCCCCGGTGCGGCAGGGTTCAGGCGGCGGTGGGATCGGTGCCGGTGGAGGCGAGCGCCTGGTCGAGGAGCGGCTCGACCACGCGACGGTGCGCGTCGCAGCCGAGGACGGCGAGCGCCTCCGGCCCGACCGGAGGCCGGACGAAGCGGGAGACGAGGCGGTCGATGCGCCGCCCGGCCTCGGCGAGCCGCGCTTCGGAAACCACGCCGCGTCGCACGGCGTCGACCAGGATCTCGATCGCGCGCGCCTGCACTTCCTCGCGATGGCAGACGAGGAAGAGGTCGACCCCGGCGAGCACGCCCTCGACCACCGCCTCCTCCAGCCCGTAGTGATCGGCGACGGCCTTCATCTCCAGGTCATCGGAGATCACCACGCCCTCGTAGCCGAGGCGCTCCCGGAGGATGCCGTGGAGGACCGGTCGGCTGAGGGTGGCAGGGCGGTCGGGGTCGATGGCCTCGAAGACCACGTGCGCGGTCATGATCGAGGCGACGGAGGGGGCGACATGGCGGAAGGGGAGGAGCTCCACCGTCTCCAGCCGCTCCATGGGGTGGGGGAGGCGCGGAAGATCGACGTGGCTGTCCTGCATCGTGTCGCCGTGGCCCGGGAAATGCTTGGCGCAGGCGGCCACGCCTTCGCCCTGCAGGCCGTCGATCAGCGCCGCGCCGAGACGGGCCACGACCTCGGGGTCGGAGGAGAAGGAGCGGTCGCCGATCACGGGGTTGTCCGGGTTGGTGTCCACGTCGACGACGGGGGCAAAGTCCAGGTCGACGTTGACCGCGCGAAGCTCGCGCGCCAGGACCCGACCCACCTCGCGCGCCAGCGCCTCGTCGTCGAGCCGACCGAGCGCGCGCATGGGCGGGATCTCGGTGAAGGGCGCGCCTCGCAGGCGACGCACGCGGCCGCCTTCCTGGTCGATGCAGGTGAGGAGGGGGCGGCCCGCCTCCCGCTTGATCGAGGCGAGGAGCGCGGCGAACTGCTCCGCCGACTCGAAGTTGCGCGAGAAGAGGATCACGCCGGTCACCCCGCGCTCGACGAGTCGGCGCGTGCCGGGAGGAAGGTCGAGACCGGCGAAGCCCACGCAAAAGAGCTTCGCCGCGGCGTGCTCCAGCGAGTCCACCGGCGCAGTCTAGCGCGCCGACGCCGCGGCGTCAGCGGCCTCCGTATCCGATCCCGACGCCGGCCACGAGTCGGGGCTGGCCCCGCTCGCTTTCGCGCCGGCGCCAGGGTGGAGCGTCAGGATTCCCCCCAGCGCACCGAATGGAGGCGAAACCCGCTTCGCCGAGCGCTCCTCCGGGATTCGGGGGCGGCTTGGGGCAGCCGAGGAGGCGGCATGCACGCGTGGCGGGGATGGATGGCGACCGGTCTGGGCCTGGGGGCCTTCGCGATCCTTGCGCTCGGATGCGGCTCGGGACGTGACCCCCATCGGTCCGGGGACGCCGCTTATCCGCGAGGAGTTCGGCGTCGAAGAGGGCAAGGAGGGCAGGCGAGGCCGGTTGCGCCGCGACGAAGCGCGCATGTGTGGCCGTCGCCACCTCGGGAAAGCGAGCGCGCTCAGCGCCGTAGCAGCCAGCCCTCGGAGAGGAAGGCGAGCAGGCCGGCGAAAAGGAGCAGGCTCCACAGCGGGGTCTCGCGCGGCCGGGCGATCTCCGCTTCCACGGATACGCGCGCGCGGTTTCCGCCGAGGAGGGCGCGCAGCTCCCTGGGGTCGAGTCGGCGCGTGTCGGATTCCACCGGGTCGACGAAGGTGGTGAAGGCCGGCTCGCCCGCGCCTCCCTCGCGGACGAATCGGTGGACGCCCGGGAGGACAGGGGTGAAGGTCACGCGTCCGCCTTCGACTACCGGCAGGGGGTGCTCGCGGCCGTCGGGACCGAGGAGGGCGCGGGCGCCCTCCGGCACCTCCAGCGCCGCGCTCTCGCCGAGGCGCACCTGCAGCACGTCACGTTTGCCCAGGGTGCGGGCCAGGTAGGCGGCCATCTGCTGCATGGCGGGGAGGAAGCTGGTCTGGATGGCCCAGTCGGACCAGTCGCGGTCGGCGGTGGAGGCGAAGAGGATCACCCGGCCCTGGCCGATCGACCGCTCCACCAGCGCGGGGGCGCCGTCGTCGAAGGTGGCGAGGACGCGCGCGCCTTCGCCGGGCTGCAAGAGGAAGTAGCGGTGCGTGCGCGTCGACTCCAGGCCCTCGATCGCCGGGCCGTGGAAGATGCGCAGCACCGGGTGATCGAGGTCGAAGTCGGCGAATCGCGCCGCGGCTGGCTCGTCGCCGGTCGCCTGCAGCGTCTTGGGGAGGTGCAGGGCGAGGGGGAGAAGCTCTCCGAAGGCGGAGGCGTAGGCGTCGGCATCCACCTGATCGCCGAGGGCGAAGAAGAGTCCACCGCCCTCGCGGACGAAGCGCTCCAGTCGCTCGGCCACCGGCCGATCGGGCGCGCGGACGTTCAGGAGGAAGACGACGTCCACGTCGTCGAGCGACTGGTGGGGAAGGCCATCGGCATCGATCGTGCGCACGGAGAGGGGGACCGTTCCGCCCGCGCGCAGGGCCGTCTCCACGAAAAACGCCTCGTCGCGATGCCGCAGAGGCGAGGGCGCGCCGTTCACGATCAGGACGCGGATGTCGGGAGCGACGTGGAGGACGAAAAAGCGCGCGTCGTCCTCGACGAGCTCGTCGGGGGCGAGCCGGACCTCGCCGGAAAAGACGCCGCCGGCCGGGAAGCGGTGCAACAGACGCCGCGAGGTGCTGCCTCCGGCGGGGACGTCGAGGAAGCTGCGGTTCACCAGCTCCTCGCCCACCCAGAGCTCCACCCGCAGGTCGCGCAGATCCTCGGAGCCGAAGTTGTGCACGGTGAAGGCGAAGGCATGGCCGCGCGGGCCGAGCTCGGTCGCGGGCTCGATGCGAAGGTCGGTGATCGCCGCATTGGGGAGTTCGTCGCCGCGGGCTGCGTCGAGTACCACCACTTCCGGCTGTATCTCGCCTTCCTCGGTGGGGATGCGGGGCGGGGGTGCGTCCAGGTTCCAGGCGTTGGCGGTGAGGTCCGTGGCGACGAAGATCCGCTTGGCCGGAAGCGGGCTTTCCGCCAGGGCCGCGGCGGCGGCGGCGAGGCAGGCCGTCAGGTCGGCGCGCAGGTGGCTCGCCTGCGCCTCGTCGATGCGCCGCCGCGCTCGCACCCGGTCGAAGGAGGGGGATTCGGTCTTTGGCGGGCGGCCGTCGCAGACGATCACGCTCAGCGGCTCCTCCGGGAGGAGATCGGCCAGGACGCGGCGGGCGTCCTGCTTCGCGTTCTCCATGAGTTTGCCGCCGCCCCAGCGCATGGAGAGGGAGGCGTCGAGGACGATGGCGGTGGCGGCGGGACCGGCCGGCGAGGCGACGGCGCTCGCCTCCGCAGCCAGGTGCGGGCGCGCCACGGCAAGCGGTACGAAGAGCAGGATCGAGGTCCGGGCGAGGAGGAGCAGCAGGCGCCGCAGCCGCAGCCGCCTCACGTTCTCCCGCTGCGAGCGCAGGACGAGCTCCATCGCGGCGAAGGGATGGGGCCGGGGCCTTCGCCGCTGCAGGAGGTGCACGAGGATCGGCAGGAGCGCGAGCAACGCCCCCCAGGCCAGGAGCGGATGGGTCAACGAGACGTCCATCGCGCGCTCCTTTCTCTCCTCGAGAGGTGCCCGAGGAGAAGGCGGTCCAGGGGCGTATCGGTGCGGACCAGCTCATAGGAGACGTCCGCCTGGAGGCAGAGGCGTCGCGCCTCCTCGCAGAGCGTCTGGATGGCGCGCAGGTAGGAGGCGCGGATCTCGCGCGGGTCGACCTCGAGTTCGCCCTCGCCCTCCAGACCGATGAAGCGGGTGGCGTCCTCGAAGGGGAATTCGAGCTCCCAGGGATCGAGGACCTGGAAGACGGAAACCTCGTTCTTCATGCGACGCAGGTCGACGAGGCGAACGAGAGCGCCGGGCGAGAAATCGAAGAGGTCGGAGAAGACGAAGACGGCAGCGCGGCGCCGGGCCTTCTCGGCGACGAAGTCGGCGGCGCGGGCGAGATCCGTGCGGCCGGAGGGCCGAAGGCCCTCGAGGACGTTCAGGACGGCGGAGACGTGGGCGCCGTGGGCACGAGGCGGCAGGTACTGGATCTCCGCGCCGCGGGCGACGACCAGCCCCACCGCGTCCTGCTGGCGAACGAGGAGGTAGGCGAGGGCGGCGGCGGCGGTGGCGGCGTACTCGAGCTTGGTCAGTCCCTCGGGGCCACGGTAGCCCATGGACGCCGAGGCGTCGAGGAGGAGGAAGGCGCGCAGGTTGGTCTCGTGCTCGAACTGCTTGACGTAGAAGCGGTCGAATTTCCCGTAGGCCTTCCAGTCGATGCGGCGGAGGTCGTCGCCGGGCGCGTACTCCTTGTGCTCGGCGAATTCCACGCTCTGCCCCTGGTGGGGCGAGCGGTGCAGGCCCGAGAGCAGGCCCTCCACCACCGACCGGGTGCGCAGCTGGAGG
This sequence comes from Pseudomonadota bacterium, assembly GCA_003242475.1. Lineage (GTDB taxonomy): Bacteria > Myxococcota > Myxococcia > Myxococcales > Vulgatibacteraceae > ZC4RG40. The sequence goes on along the minus strand of QGUN01000002.1, from coordinate 59,549 downwards.
GTTCCCAGCCTCGCAAGGAGCCTGGGGTCGAGCAGCGAGCCGGCCACGTCACTCTCCAAGGAGGCGGTCCACGATCTCGTCGCTGTCGATGCCCTCGGCCTCGGCCGAGAAGTTCAGGTGGATGCGGTGACGGAGCACCGGCTGGGCCAGGGCCTGGACGTCCTCTCGTTCGGCGGCGAAGCGCCCGTGCAGCGCGGCGCGCGCCTTGGCGGCGAGGACGAGGAATTGCGAGGCGCGCGGCCCGGCGCCCCAGGCGACGTACTTGCGGACGTATTCGGGCGCGTCGGGCTCGGTGGGACGGCTGCGCCGCGCCAGGCTCACCGCGTAGCGGACGGTATCCTCCGCCACCGGCACGCGGAGGACGAGCTCCTGCAACTCGAGGATCTCCTTCGGCCCGAGGACCTTTTCCAGCTTCTCGCGCGGGGCGCCGGTGGTCTGCATCACCACCTGCACCTCCTCCTCCTCGCTGGGATATCCGACGTCGACCATGAACATGAAACGGTCGAGCTGGGCCTCCGGTAGCGGATAGGTGCCCTCTTGCTCGATCGGGTTCTGGGTGGCGAAGACGAGGAAGGGCGGTTCGAGCGGATAGGTGCGGCCGCCGGCGGTGACGCGGCCCTCCTGCATGGCCTGCAGAAGCGCGGCCTGGGTCTTGGGCGGGGTGCGGTTGATCTCGTCGGCCAGGACGATCTGGGCGAAGATCGGCCCCTTGACGAAGCGCAGCTCCCGCCGTCCCGTGGTGCGGTCCTCCTCGAGGATGTCCGTCCCGGTGATGTCGGAGGGCATCAGGTCCGGGGTGAACTGGATGCGGTTGAAGCTGAGATCCAGGACCTCGGCCAGCGTGGAGATGAGTAGCGTCTTGGCCAGGCCCGGCACGCCCACGAAGAGGCAGTGGCCGCGGGAAAAGAGCGCGATGAGCAGGTGCTCGATCACCTCCTGCTGGCCCACCACGCGCTTGGAAAGCTCGCGCAGGATTCGCTCGCGCGCCTGGCGGAGCCAGGCCACCGCTTCCAGGTCGGTCGAGAAGGCTTCCAGTCTCAAGGAGATCCTCCAGTTCACTCCTCGGGCACGCGGCCGCCGAGAAGCTCGATGGCTCGTCTCGAACGCGCGGCCAATACCTCGTCGCCGTCCTCCCGGGCGACGGCCAGGAGGCGGTAGAAGAGCTCCGGGTCGAAGGGGTTGACCGAGAGCGAGCTTTCCAGAAACGGTCGGGCGCGGGAAGCATTTCCCTTCTGCATCTGCGCCCGGGCCATGTTGAGGTTGGTCAGGGCGTGGTCGGGATAGGCGGCGAGGGCCTTTTCCAGGATCCGGATGGCCCTTTCCGTCTCCTCGAGCGCGAGGAGGGTCATCGCGTACTTGTTGGAAAGAGAGGGGTGGCGCGCGCCGACCCGCTCGAAGGCGCGCTCGAACTTGGCGGCGGCGGCGGCGAGCTTGCCCCGCGCGCGCAGAAGTTCGCCGAGGTGGGCGTTGCGGCGCGCCTCCGCGTCGGAGATGTGGCGAAACTCGGAAAGCTCGGTCGGATCCTGGTCGCCGGTGGCGCCATCCTCGCGGAAGCGCGGCCGGGTCTCCTCCAGGGAGGCGACCGCGTCCGGATAGTCTCGCTGCCGCAGGTGCCGCCTCCACTCGGCCTCGAAGATGGGGAAGGGCCTTCCGAAGACCGCGGCCACCGCCTCGCGATCGCTTCGGCCCGCGGCGAGCTCCTCGAGCAGCCGCGCCACGCTTCCCTCGTCCCGTTCGTAGAGGAATTCCACCGCGGTGAAGACCTCGGCGAAGGCGAGGGCGGCATCCTCGGCGGTGGGAAGGAGCGCGATGGAGGGATGCATCGCGTCGAAGGTGATCAGGCGATCCTTTTCCACCGCGTTCTGGAGAAGGGTCTGCGAGGCCGCGTGCAGCGCCAGCCCGGGCCGGCCCCGCCACGCCGTCTCCATGAACTTGGCGATGCCCTCGTGCAGCCAGATCGGCGTGCGGTTGCGGCTCTTCCGGGTGATGACGAGGTGGATGTACTCGTGCGAGAGGGTGTCGCGCCAGTCGTAGCCCCGAAGCAGCGCCCGGGGGCTGGTGACCATCAGCTTGTCGAATTTGCAGACGGCGATCGTCCCCGTGTTGCGGATGGCCTCGAGGGAGAGGGTGGAGACGCGGGCGAGCTCCTCGGCGCTCTGCACCACCTCCACGCGGATCTTCTCCCCCTCGGGTCTGTAGCCGAGGAGCTCGCCCACCCGCTCCCAGGCGGCCTCGAGCGTCTCCAGGGCCCAGGGCGCGAGGATCTCGTCCTTGCCCGGCGGGTAGAGGAAGACGAAGTGCTCGCTTTCCTGCCTCTGGTGGTTCTTCGTGATCTCGTGGGTGTCGGCCGCCAGCCGGGCCAGATCCTCGTCGCCGACGCGGCGGAAGAGCTCGGCCGCCTCGGCATAGCGGCCCTGGTAGTGTCGAACCCTTCCGAGCAGGTGAAGAACGCGGGGATCGTCGGGGCGCTCCGAAACGAGCCGCTCGGCCACGACGGCGGCGCGGGGAACGTCCCACGCCGAGAGGGCCTCCTCGGCCTCGGCGAGCCCCGCGATCGCGCGAGCTCCGGCGTGGGTGGCCCCGCCCAACGAGATCAGGCCGGCCACGACCAGGGCGGCTCTCATTTGACGATCTCCTCGTAGTAGTCCTGGACTGGCCCCTGGAAGGCATCGGGCGCCTTCTTCTTCATCGCGTCGAGGATCTCCTTGCGATACGCCTCGGGCGCCTGGAAGCGGTCGGCGTCCGGGATCTCCACTCGCTCGCGGCCGTCGAAATGGGCGCCGCTTCCGCCTCGGCGTCCGAAGGCGCCCATGGGAAGCGGAAACCCCCTGCCGCCACCTCGGGACCGCGCCTGCTGGCGCGCCTGCTTTAGGCCCTGCTGCAGAATCTCGAGCTGTTCCCGCGCCCGCCGCTCGGCGGAGAGCGCCTCGCCGATCCGCTGCCTGTCCAGCTCGCCCGCGGCCTGGCGCATCGACTGGCCGGCCTGCTCCATGGTCTGGAAGGCGTCGTCGTCGAAGATCGGCGCCTGTTCGCCGATGGCCTGGGCCCGATGACGGAGGCTCTCCATGCGCCCGGCGAGCTCCTGCTGGCGCCGGCCGAGCTCGTCGAGCCTTTGCTGCTGGCCGCGGGAGAGTCGCCCCCGCTCGGCGAACATGCGCTCGAGCAGCTCGCGCACGTCCTCCAGCAGCGGAAGGCTCGCGCGCGCCGACTCCAGCCAGGAGTCGAGGTCGGTGGTCGACCCGATCCCGAAGCGCTCCGCGTAGTTGCGCTCGCGCTCCAGACCCTGCACCAGGGCGAGCGCGTAGCCGATGGAGGAGACGACGCTCTCCAGCGCGGCGTCGAAGTCTCGGGCGATCAGGGCGTGCTCGAGCGATTCGGCGCGCTCGACGGCGCCGCGCAGGTCGTCGGCGGCCAGGCGAGGAAGCTCGTTTTCGGGTAGCGCGGCCAGGGCCTCGCGCGCACGCCGGACCTTGCTCAGAAGCTCGTCCAGCGGATCGCGGCCCTCGGAGGCGAATCGCTCCTGCAGGCGGCGGATCTGCTCCTGGCGCAGCTGCTCCGTTTCCTCCACGAGGGCCTGCTGCCCGCTCTGCAGTTCCGCGAGCTCGCGCTCGAATTTCTCGAGGTCCTCGGCCAGCTTCTGCAGCGCGGGATCGTTCTCGATCTGGCTGTCGGCCGCCTCCCCGAAGGCCTCGGTGAGCGCGTCCATCTGCATGGCCAGTTTCTGCATCTCCGCCAGCGCGCCTTCGAGATCGCCTTCCTGGATCTTTTTCTCCACCTCGTCGAGCTGGCCGAGCAGATCGCGCTCCTGGGCGAGGGCGCGCTGCGCCTCCAGGTTGAGGAATTCGTCCTGGATGCCCCGCGAGAGCTCGGCCATGCGCTGCATCATCTCCTCGATGCGGCGGCGCAGCCGGGAAAGCTCTCGCAGCACGGCCTGCCGGGCTTCGTCGGTGGGCGCCTCCTGGAGCGATTCGATGAGCCGCGTCAGCTCGGCCCGGCTATCGGCCAGCTCCCGGGAGAGCGCTTCGATCTCGAGGATGCGCTGCCGATCGAGAAGCGACTCGAGGTAGAGCACGCCGCGCTCGAGCTCCAGCTGCTCCTCGGCCTCCGCCTCGTCGAGCTGTCTCAGATAGAGCTCGCGCCCCTGCCGCACCCGCGGCGATCGGGCGCGCGTGGCGCGGGTATGTTCTGCTTTGCGGGAGAGCTGGGTGGTGACGTTCTGCAGGGCGGCGAAGAGCTCGGGCGGAGCGAGTTCGTCGCCGGCGAATTCCGCGGTCACCTCCCGCAGGAGGTTCACCGCGATCGCGACCTGCTCGTCGGCCTTCCGCCCCGCCTCCACGCGGGCCTCCCCCTCCACCTTGCGGGGACCTTCGCGCGGCTCGATTCGATCGCCGAGGGCTCCGATCATCTGCTCCCAGGCCTCCTCCGCCCGGGCGAGGAGCTTCCGCCGATGCTCCGCCTCCGAGAAGATCTTGAGCACCTGCGTGGGGCTCTGCCCCCACTTGGGCCCCGAGACCGCGTCGTTGTCCTGGGCGCGGACGTAGTAGGTCACCGTCTCGCCGGGACGGAGGTCGAGGGTGGCCAGGTCCCAGGTGAAGCTCTTCGAAACGCGGCGGGGCGTCTCGCGGGGGCTGCCCAGCGGGATGGTCTGCTCCTCGGTCGGGCCCACCTTGTAGACGAGCTCCAGCCTGGAAACGCCGAAGTCGTCGGTGGCCTCGTACTGGATCTCGACGGTGTCGCGCTCGGTGACCACGAGTTCGGCCACCGGCGCCTCGATGCGCACGGAGGGGCTCTGGTCGTCCAGGACGGTGATCGCGATCTCGGGGCCCCGCGCGACGACGCGCCCCCGCTCGTCGTCGAAGCGGAAGGCGTAGCGGGTGGAGCTCTGCAGGCGGATGGTGCCGCGCAGGATGCGCCCGCCCTCCACCTCGAGCGGCAGCGCCGCGCCGTCGATCTCCACGTAGGCGCGGGCGACGGGGCGGTCGGCGCGGGTCTCGATGCGCGCCTCGGTGCCGCGCAGCGCGGAGAGTTCGCCCGTCGTGCCCTCGATGGTCCGCGGCGGCAGGCCGGTGTAGGCCGGGTAGTGGTAGGTGATGGAGACGTCCCCGGTGATGGGCTCCGCGCGCCGTGCTGGCCCCGGCTCGGGGACGCCCACTCCCATCAGGCGACCGAAATCCTGCGGCCAGATCGACATCCCCAGAAGGAAGGCCGTCGCGGTTCCCAGGGCGGCGCGCGCGGCGAGGACCAGGGAGCGCCGGTCGGAGGCCGCCTGGCGCAGGGGCGCCTCCACGCGCCGGAGGACCTCCTCGACGTGGGCCGCGGCCAGCTCCCGGGAGTAAGGGAAGTCGGGAGTTTCCAGCGCCTCTTCCAGTTCCAGGGCGGAGAGAAGGCCTTTCGCCGCGGGAAGCTCCGCTTCCAGCCGCCGGGCGAATGCCTCCGCCGAGGTCCGACCGCCGCGCCGGAAGGCGAGGACGGCCGCGACCAGAGCACCGGCCCCGACGAGAAGGAGCGCGAGGGTGCGAACGAAGGGGCTCAGGCCGAGCGCCATCCCCCAGGCGGCCAGCATCAGCAGCACGAGGGAGCCCGCGAACCAGGCGCAAAGAGCCGTGAGCAGCTCCGTGCGCAGGCGCTGGCGGCGGGTCCATCGCAAAAGCCCCCGGAGGGATTCGCGCGGACTTCGGGGTGAGATCTCCTCGAGCATCGGCGGGACGTATCCGGATCGGCGCTTGGGGAGCCCGTCGCTCCTCGCTGGGCAACCGGCTCCCTGCCGGGCCCATTCCCTGATGATAGCCGTTCGTTCGCGAAGAAGCGGACCTTTGCCGCGCCCGAGCTGCGTGGTAGCGTGCCCCTTCCGGGAATGAGGGAAGTCGCTCGACGGTCTCGACCCCCGATTGAATAAGGGCGGCGGTCCGTCGTCGTAACCTGCAGTGGAGCTGCCTGGTTGGAACTGGACGACCTCACGCTGGTACGGAAATGCCAGGCGGGTGACGATCAGGCCTTCCGAACGCTCGTATTGCGTTACCAGCGCAAGGTCTTTTCGGTCGCCTTCGCGCTGGTCAAGGACCGGGAGGAAGCCATGGACATCGCCCAGGATGCCTTTCTGCGGGTGCACCAGCGGATCGGCGACTTCAAGGGCGAGTCCTCTTTCTACACGTGGCTATATCGGATCACCCGCAACCTGGCGATCGACCGGCTCCGGTCGCGTCGCGGCGAGGAGGAGGAGCTGGACGAGCGGGCGGGCTGGGAGCTGCAGCGCGCCGAACCCGGCTTTCTCTCCAACCGTCTGGGGACCACCCCGCAGCGAGGCGTTCTTCGCAAGGAGCTGGCCGCGCAGATGGCCCGGGCGCTGGCCCAGCTTCCGGAGAAGCACCGTGAAATCCTCGTGCTTCGGGAGGTCGAGGGGATGAGCTACGAGGAACTCGCGCAGACGCTGGACATCCCGAAGGGGACGGTGATGAGCCGGCTCTTCCACGCGCGGGCGAAGATGCAGGCCATCCTGCGTGAGTACCTCGGCGACGAACCCCTGGGCCTGGTGGCGGGAGACGAGGGATGATCCGGCGCGACAATGGGCCCCGAGGAGGGTGGCGATGAGCGAGACCACGCGCAACCTCGAGCTGGAGCAGCGCCTCTCGGCCTTCGTCGACGGGGAACTGGACCCGGAGGAGGCCGAGGAGATCCGTCGCATCCTGGGCGAGGACCCGGCTGCCCGGGCGCGCCTGGATGATCTGCAGGCGCTCTCGGTGGCGCTGCAGACGACCCTGGAAGAGATCGGCGAGGAGGCCGACTTCGAGGGCTTCGCCGACGAGGTCATGCGGCGCGTCGAGCGGGCGAAGGCCCCGGCCGCCGCGCCGGGAAGGCGACGCTTCTTCGAGTGGGGCGTGCGCCGTCGCGCGCCGATCTTCGCCGCGGCCGCGGCGCTCGCAGCCGTGGCCACGGTGGTGGCGGTGGGGCCCGGCATTCTCGGCGATTCGAACCGCGAGCGGCTCCTGCTCGAGGGCGACCCGGCGGATACCCGGATCCTCGCCATGACCACCCAGGGCGACCACGGCGCCACGCTCTTCAAGACCAGCGCGGGGACGACGATCATCTACCTGACGGGGAAATGACCATGCGCCGCATCCACCTTCTTCACGGCTGCATCGCCCTGGCGCTTCTCGCCATCCTCGCGCCCGATCCGGCGCGTGCCGCCGAGCCGCGCATGGCCACGGTCGCCGTGGACATCGTGCGCGCCTCGAAGACGCCGGGTCGGACCGATCCCAGGCTGGAGAAGTTCCGCCTCCAGCTCGCCGACTTCTCGTTCAGGAAGTACAAGCTGCTCGACTCCACCCTGGTGACGGTCGAGGAGAAGAAGACCGTCTCCGTTCCGCTGGAGAAGGGGCGCAAGCTCCGCGGAAAGTCGCTCGACATCACCTTCGTGAAGCTGGAGCCGGATGGCCGTGCCCGGCTCAAGCTGGTGATCCCCGAGGTGGTGGATACCACGGTCAGCCTGGCCCTCGATGGCGTGGTCATCCTCGGGGGCCCGGCGATCCCGAGCGGGAAGAACGGCGTCCTCTTCCTTCCCGTCACCCTGGTCGCGGTGAAGTAGCGCCCGCCGGGGCCTACCGCGGTATCGCGCGGGCGTGACGCACCGCGGCTTTCCCCGGGGATTCCCCTCCGCGTAGCATGCGACGAAACGCAGGAGGGGACCTTGTTCGCGCACGTCGCCTCGGCTCGCGGCGCGATTTTCGCCGCTCTCCTCTTCGCTTTTCCCCTTCGCAGCCTTGCCGAAGGGGCTGGCGACCCGGTCCCGTCCGAGTCCGAAAGCGGTTTCGAATTCGAATTCGATCTTTTTGGTGACACGGCGAGCGCACCGAGGAGGACCCCGGGCTGGATGGACGGGCGAGGCTTCGGCGGGGGATGCTGACGGCGCATCAGATCGCCGGCCTGACCACGCTGGGGCTGATGGCCACCACGGTCGTCCTGGGCCAGCTCAACTTCGACGATCACTTCTCGCCCTCGGGCGCCGGCTCCGGCGCCTATGCCACTCCCCACCGGATCGCGGCCTACAGCACCGCCGCCGCCTTCGCCTTGACCGGGGGCCTGGCATGGGTGGCTCCGGTTCCATACGAGAAATCGCCCGGCTTCGATGCCGGAAGCGTCCACAAGATCGCCGCGCTGGGGGCCGCGGCGGGGATGGCGGGACAGGTCGCGCTCGGCATGGTGGCCAGCGACGCGCTCCGGTCGGGGCAGGCGCGGCGCTTCGAGTCCGTTGCCGACCTGCACCGGTTCACCGGCTACGCCGCGCTGACCCTGCTCGCGACCGCGGCGGTCGCCTGGCTCTTCTGATGCGGGGAGACCGAAGATGAAGGGGTGGATCGCGGCCCTGGCTCTCGGGTTTCCGCTCTTCGCAGGGGGGCAGAACGCTGCCCCCGAGGCGGAGAGCGCCTCTTTGTCCGCCGGACCGACGCAGGCGAAGAGCTGGCGGGGAGTCGGGACGGTCGAGTACGTGGTCCGCCACCCGCTTCACACCGTGAGGGGGAAGAGCCGGAAGGTGGAGATCCGGGCGGTGGCGGATGGCTCGGGGCTGAAGGTGATGGGCCGGGCCGAGGTTCGCTCCTTCGACTCGGGCAATTCCAACCGCGACGCCCACATGCTGGAGGCGGTCCGCGCGGACCGGCATCCTCTGGTCGTGCTGCGCGGGCTGGCGCGGGGATTTCGAGTCCCCGCCGTGCCTGCAACCTTCTCGCTTCCACTCGATTCCGAGGTCCAGCTCGCGGGCGTGGCTGCGCCGGTGGCGATCTCGGCGCAGGTGGAGCAACTCCCCGACGGCAGCTGGAAGGTCCAGTTCGCCTTCGACCACCGCCTCTCCGCGCATTCGATCGAGCGACCGAAGCTCCTCCTCGTCCCCATCGACGACGAGATCACGGTCCGAGGCGAAGCGTTGCTGGAGGCCATCGATGCAAAGGTCGATGCGCAAAAGTAGGCCGCTGCTCGCGTTGGTCCTTCTCTGGGCCTGCGGAACGGAGGCGCCGCCGGACGTCCCCTTCGTCCCCGACTACCCCACCTGGGACGAGCACATCCGGCCCTTCCTCGCGGAGCACTGCGTTCTCTGCCACGGCGAGCGGCCGCGGAACGGCGCACCGTCCGAGTTCCGCCTCGACGTCTACGACGACGTGGGCGCCCAGCAGGGGGCCCGATCGATGGCACCGAAGATCGCGGAGGTCCTGGAGCGGGGGAAGATGCCGCCCGACGGCGTTGGCGTCGGCCCCAACGCCCGCGCCATGTTCCGGCGCTGGGCCGAACTCGGAGCCCCGCGCTCGCCGTGCACGCCCTCCTGCGAGGGGCGCGAGTGCGGCGACGACGGCTGCAAAGGGAGCTAGGGCATCTGTGCGGAGGGCATCTGCAACGAGGTGGGCGTCTGCGTCGACGAGGCGGAGGCGCCGCGGGTACGACAGGTCTTCGACGAAGTGATCTCCGTGCGATGCGTCTCCTGCCACGGCAGGGGGGAGGGAGGGCTGGTGATGGGCTTTTCCTCCCAGAGCTTCCACCGGGCGGTGGTGGGGGTGAAGTCGAGCTGCCAGGACCGGGTCTACGTGGTGCCCGGCGATGCGGAGGCGAGCTAAGTGATCCACAAGGTGGAGGGGCGAGCGGGGATCTGCGGGGACCGGATGCCCGAGATCGGGCCGCCGCTCGGCGACGCGGAGATCCTCCTCCTGCGCCGCTGGATCGATGGAGGAGCGCTGGAGTAGTCGCGGCAAAAGGCTGTCAGCAGCGCGGGGTCCGGCAACGCTGCTCGCCTCGGCGGCGCCGCCTTTCCTCCAGGTGCTCCAGCTCGTCGTCGATTCCGGGCGCGCGTAGCGGCCCCGGCTTGCGGACGAAGCGGTAGGCCACCAGCATCGAGCCGAAGGAGAGGAGCTTGTTGTCCGTCAGGCCCAGCGGCACGAAGACCGCCTGCAGGTCGGCGAGTTCGGCGCGCTCCGCGGCGTCGGGAAGGCCTTCGCGCCGGGCGGACTTGCGCGGGACCGCCACCCAGAGCGAGGAGACGTCGGCCAGCGCGTGAGCGTAGGCGGCGAGGGCGGGGACCTCCGCCTTGGTCAGCACCACCAGGATGGTGATGGCGGCGTTCGGCACCGGGGCATCGGCCGGGACGACGCGGCAGCCGTGGAGGCGGAAGGCAGAGGCGAGGGAGTAGATCTCCCGCGCCAGCGCCACCTTGCAGCCGGGTCGGATCCCCAGGCCGGGAAGGAGCTCCGAGGGATCCCGGTCGATCACGACACCACCATCCTCGTAATTCGGAAGTCGGGAAGGCTTCCGCCGTGCATTATCGCAGGAGCCGCTCGAGATCGATCCCTCTTTCTTCGGAGTAGGCCTTCCGCCGCCGCTCCAGGCGCGAAATCGCTGCCCGGACGGGGGGGCGCTCCGGATCCAGGGGCTCGAGGATGCGGGACGCCTCCGAGAACTCGGCGAGTTCCCCGAGGACGTCGGCCAGGGCGATGCGCAGGCTTTCGGAGTCGGGGTCGAGTTTCAGTGCGAGGCGATATTCGTCGCGGGCTCGGACGAGCGAGCCGTCGTCGCGGAAGGCGCGAGCGCGCAGGACGTGATAGCGACGCCGCAGCCCCTCGTCGGTGGTGATCGGCAAGCGCTCGAGGACCTCCAGCGCCCGGGCGGGCCGCTTCTGGTCGAGCTCGAGGGAAGCCCAGCCGAGAACGAGGCGGAAGTCGGCGCCCACCTCGTCGAGCGCCCGCGCGTAGGTGTCGCGCGCCTCGTCGAATCGCTTCAGGCGGACCAGCGCCTCGGCCTCGCGGGCCCGGGCGAGCGGAGAATCGCCTTCGACGCGGCGGAGCCTCTGCGCCACCTCGAGGGCTTGCTCGAAATCACGCCTTCCGAGCTGGACCGCGTAGAGCGCGCGCAGAAGGGGCGGCGAGTCCGGATGGCGCTCCAGACCCCGCCTGGCCGCCTCCAGGGCGACCTCCGCGTGGCCGCGCCGGAGCAGGCGCTGGATGGCGTGTCCGGCGCGCTCGGGATCGCGGGGGATCGCCTGGAGCAGCGCCTGTGGCTCGTCGGTGAACTCCAGGACGTGCTCGATGGTGGGAACGCCGCGCTCGGCGGCGGCCTGGAAAGAGCGTCGCGCCTGCCGATCCCGCCCCAGCCGCGCCAGGGCGACACCCGCCAGCTCGTGGCCCCGACCGCCCTGCGGGTAGAGGAGGAGCTGCTTGTTGATCCAGTGGAGCGCCTGGGCGGGATCGTCTTCCTCGTAGAGCAGGTGGGTGGCCATCCGGTCCACGGGGACCCAGTCGGCAGGGCGGCGCCGCAGGGCGTTTTCCACGCGCGCCGCCAGCTCCCCGGTGCCGCGCACCCGGGCCTCGACCAGGCGGCGATTCTCCTCCTCCAACCCCGGCCAGGCGACGACGCTGCCCACGGCGATCAGGACCGCGCCCAGCGCAGCGGCGGCCCGGCCGAGCCAGGGAGAAAGGGCGAGGGGTTTGGCGGCGGGGGCGGCGAGGAGGACGGCGAAGGCGAGGCCGGAGGCGCCCTGCAAGCCGAAGTCCACCAGGTTCTGCAAGGCGAGGGCGAAGGTGCCCGCCGCTACCCCGGCCTCGCCGAGCGAGCGCAGGCCGAGCCGGACCACGCCGATCCAGCCGAGGGCGAAGCAGAGGACGAGCGCCCCGCCCAGCGGAAAACCCAGCTCGGCGAGGGCCTGCAGCGCCTCGTTTTCCGCGTGGGTGAACCAGACGTTGGGGAAGGGCCGGGTCTGGTAGTGGGTGCCGGCGGATTCGAAGGCGCCACGGCCGATCCCGGTCAGCCAGTGGACCTTCGCCGCTTCCCAGGCGGTCCGCGCGGCCTCGACCTTGCCCGCCTCGTTTTCGGGCGCGATCGAAAGCAGCGTCTCGATCTCCCGCAGGATGCGCGGGAACTCCACGTAGATCCAGACCGCGAGGCAGGTGGCGAGGGCGGTCGCCGCGCCGAAGGTCAGCCAGCTCCTCCAGGATTCCTCCTTCCCCCGAGTTCTCTGGATCCAGGCGAGCGTTCCGAAGACGAAGAGCCCTGCGAGCAGCGCCAGAAATCCACCGCGCGAGGCGGAGAGGACGACGCCCGCGCCGGCGCCCAGGAAGGTCGTCAGGCCCAAAACCCGCGACTTCCACGAGCGTGCGTGCACCGCCATGCCCAGGGCGACGAGCCCGCCCAGGGACAGAAATCCCGCCAGGTGATTGGCATTGCCGAAGGAGGTGCGGAAGTGGTGCGAGCTTCGGAAGGTGTAGAGGCCGAGGAAGGTCTGCCGCTCGGCGAGGGCGAAGTGGAAGAGCCCGAGCAGGACCACGGCGGTCGTGGTGGCGACGACGTAGAGGCGCACACGGCGGCGCGCGCGAGAGGAGGTGGTGGAGCGGTGCTGGAGCACGACCGCCGCTGCCGCCATGCCGAGCGCCTTGACGAGCGCCGTCCAGGTGGCGGGAAGGTCCAGGCTGAGTGGGCGTGGGCCCGGGGCGGGGCCGAGCGCGATCTCGTTGATCCGGGCGGTCTCCGGCGAGAGGAGCCGGACGAGGCCGAAGGGGAGGGGGACGAGGTGCAGGGCGGTGGCGAAGGCGAGTCCGAGCAACGCGGCGCCGAACCAGCCGATCCGCAAGGGCTTGGGCCCGCGGGCGATCACCAGGAGGCCGAGCGCGAGCCAGGCCAGGCCGGAGATGGCCAGCACCACCGGCAGGTGGACCATCCCCAGCGCCAGCGGAGCGAGCACGAGGGCGGCCGCTGCGAGCCCCTCCGCGAACGCCTCCTTCCGATCCCTCTCCATGCGCGATTTCCTGCGCGGGTCGCCGAGGGCACTCATGCTCGCCCCTCCGCGCCCGGCGCCGGGGTCGACAAACGCGCGCGACCTCTTTCGTCGCGCGTGGCGGTCATCCGCCTCCGAAGCGGCGGCTCAGGCCGCCCCGGCGCCGTATCCCCCGTAGCGCTTGTACGTATAGTAGCTGTATTCCTGGCTCTTGAGATCGACGGCGTTGATCAAGACGCCGAGGATCGGAGCGTTGACGTCCTCCAGGCTCCGCAGCGTCCGGCGCGCCATCTCCTTGGTGGTCTTCTTGTAGCGGGCGACGAAGACCACGCCATCGACCAGGCTCGAGATCACGGCGGCGTCGGCGGCCGCGACCACGGGTGGAGAATCGACGAGGATGCGGTCGAAGTGCCGCGATAGTTCCTCCAGCAGCTTGCGGAACTTCTCCGCGTGGAGGAGCTCGACGGGATTGGGCGGGATCGGTCCCGAGGGGAGGACCGAGAGGCCCTCGATCGCGGTCGACTGAACCACCTCCTCCCAGCGGGCATCGGTGGCCAAGAGCGTGGACAGGCCCCGTTCGTTGGAAACGCCGAGGATGCGGTGCACCACGGGGCGGCGGAGGTCCGCGTCGATCACCAGGACGCGCTGGCCGTTCTGCGCCATGGCGATGGCCAGGTTGACGCAGCTGGTCGACTTGCCCTCGAGGGGGCCGGGCGAGGTGAACTGCACGATCCGCTGGGGTTTGCCCGCCGACATGAAGAGCAGGTTGGTGCGGACCGTGCGGCAGGCCTCGGCGTAGGGCGAGTTGGGATTGAGGTGCACCACGAGATCTCGATCCGGTCCGCGTTCGCTCCCCTTCGGGAAGCCGAGGGCCGGGAGCATTCCGACCACCGGGACCTGCAGGAGCTGCTCGGTCTCCTCCTCGTCGCGGATGGTGTTGTCCAAGAGCTCCACCAGGTAGACGAGGCCCACGCCGCCGAAGAGCCCCAGCATCATGGAGAGGGCCAGCACGAGGGGGACGCGCGGCTTGACCGGGCTGGGGGGTGGGACCGCGGCGTCGAGGAGGCGGACGTTGTTGGTCCGAAGCATCACCGCCAGGTCCGCGTCCTTGAGCCGGGCGAGGACGAGGTTGTAGAGGCGCTCGTTGTTTTCCTGCTCGCGCTGCAGGCGGCGCTGGTCGATCTCCTTCTTGTTGAGTTCGAAGGCCTCCTGCTTGAGGCCGGCGATCATCTGCTCGAGCTGCCGCTCCGTCTCCGCGACCTCGCGGTGCTCGGAACGCATGCCGCTCAAGACGTTTTCGATCTCGCGATGAAGCTGCCGCCGCAGCGTCTGCATGCGCTCCTCGAGCGCGACCCGCTCCGGATGCTTCTCCAGATAGCGCTCGGAGATCGCGGCGAGCTGGTTCTCCAGCTCCACGTAGCGCTTGCGTAGATCGGCGACCATGGGGCTCTCGGCCACGCGCCTCAGCTTGAGTGCCCAGAACTCGTCGTCCGGGTGGGCCTTGCGTACGCGCTCCACCTCGGAGAGGGCGGCCTCGAGCTGAACCCTCCGGGCCATCAGCTCCGTCAGCGAGGAGCTGAGCGCGGCGATCCGGTTGGCGACGATGTTCTGGCGGTCCTCGAGAGAGGTGGAGAGGATGTCGTTGTCGCGCCGAAAGGTGTAGAGCGCCAGCTCGGAGCTCTCCAGCTTGGTCTTGAGATCGAGCATCTGATCGGCGAGCCACTGGCTCGCCGCGCGCGTCCCCTCCAGCCGGCGGTCGAGGTTGCTTTCGACGTAGGCCTCGACGATGGTGTTGGCCAGATCGGCGGCGCGCTCGGGATCGGTATCCTCCACCACGATCCGCGTCAGCTGCGAGTTCTTGACCGGCTCGACCCGCATCCGGTCCTGCAAGACCTCGACGGGATCGATTCTCTCCAGAAGCTCCAGGCGCCGTTCCGGGTCGCGGACCTTCGCCAGCCCCAGAAAGTCCAGATCTCGGTCGAGTCCCTTCTTCTCCACCACGCGGCGGAGGACCTCCCGGCTGGAGATCACCTTGTACTGCGTTTCCAGAAACTCCTTGTTGGACCAGTAGTCGGAGCCGACGAAGTCGACGATCTCGGTGTTTTCACCGAGGACGCGCGGCGCCTCCGGTTCGATGATGATGGAGGCCGTGGCCTGGTAAATGCGCGGCGAGACGATCAGGTAGAGGACGGCGAGGGCGAGGGTCGCGCCGACGGCGCCGACGATCCACCAAACTCGTTTCTGAAGGAGTCGGAGCTGCTCGCGCAGGTCGATCTCGACCATGCCCTCGGCATCGCGGGACGGGGGGTCCCACCTGTGTTCCGCTTCGGGTCGCATTTGCCTTTCGCCTTGTGGGGGGTCGAAAAAGGGGCGGATCCCGCCCGTCCCCATTGGAGCGCGGCATTCTAGTTTTGCACTGTCGGCCGTTCAACTCCCACAGGCGTGCCGGGGGGTCGGAAGGGCGCGATCCGACCACTACCTTGCATTTCATGCGGCACCGGGCGGCGGCGGGGTTGGTGTTCTGGGGGGCCGTGCTGGCGGCGACGGTCATCGGTGGGCGAAAACCCGAACTCAACTGGGATGGTATCGCCTACGTGGCGCTGGCGTTGGAGCGGGACGTCGGCGTGCAGGAAGCGCACCGCCAGAGCTATGCCTACTTGCTCGAGGCCGCGCCCGCGACGCGCTTCGAGGAGCTGACCGCGGCCACCCCCTATCGCAGGGCCATGGCCGAGGACCCCCGGGCCTTCGCCGAGACCCTGCGCTTCTACCGGATGCGCCAGGGCTACGTCGGCCTGCTCTCCGGCGCCCACCGCCTCTTCGGGACCAACCCCTTCCAGGCGAGCACCTACGTGGGGATCGCGTCGTTCGTTCTGCTCGCGGCGGCGGTCTGGGCCTGGAGCGGCAGGGCCGTCTCCGTGCTGGGGGAAAGCCGCCCCGAGGGCGAGTGGCTCCGCCTCGCGGCGCTGGTCCTGATCCTGCAGCCGGCGGCAGCCGGCTCGATCGCGCTGGCCACCCCGGATCTTCTCGCCGGATCCCTGCTCGTCTGGGGCGCGTATTTCTGGGCGGCCCGGGGGATGCTCTGGGCCTCGCTGCCCTTCTTCGGACTCGCCGTCCTGGCGCGTCCCGACGCGCTGGTCCTCGCCTCCACGCTGCTTTGTGCGCCGGCCCTCGTGGCCGCGGCCTTTCGGGACCGAGAGGAATTCGTCCGGTCGCTCTTGCCCTTCGCCGGAGGAATCGGGGTGGCCGCGACGGGAATCTTCCTGGCCTGGCATTTCGAGGCGCATTCCTGGGGGACGCTGTTTCGCCACACCTTCGTGGAAAACGCCGTCTTCCCCGAGCCGAGGTGGCCGGGGCTTCTCGAGTACGTGAAGGCGCTGGGCGCGGCCACGGTCCTGGTGGGATACGGTTTGCCGGCGCGCATCCTCTTCGGCCTCGGCGCGCTCGCGGTGGTCTATCTGTGGCTCCATCCGCTGGTGCCGCAGCGGAGGCGCGTGCTGGCGGCGGCGACCCTGGCCGCGCAGGTCGCATTCTTCCTTCTCTTCCCGCTCCCCGCCGAGCGCTTCTTCGTCGCACACGTCGTCGTCGTGGGCGCCCTGCTCTTCGAGAGCGTCGTCGAACTCGGTGCGCTCTCGCTCGAGGAGGGCCGTCCGCTGCACCTGGCGCTGCTCCGTCCCCGCCTCGCCGCGCAGTCCGGGCGCTAGGAGCCTGTCGTCGTGACCGGCCGTCGCGAGGCGACGGAGGCGGCAGGCGACTCGACGATAAATTTGATTATTCGCATGTCGCGCATCATTCTGTCGACCGAAAGCCCTTTCGTCCGGGACTGAATTGTGTCAGTCTGCGCGCCGACCTGGCGTCCGCCGGGAAGCACCCGCATCTCCTCGCTCGAACATGGGGAGGGGGCGCCTGGAGGAGCACCCGAGGATCGGGACGGGCCTCGACGACGAGGATGGGGCAAGTCGGGGTTCGATTTCGGAGGAAAGGACGATGCGCGCACGGTTGGTATCCTTGGCAACTGGAGCGTTGGGAGCCGCGTGCCTGCTCGGGGCTGCGCCGGCGCTGGCGCAGGGGGAAGTCAGCGTCCAGCATTTTCAGCCGGCGATCGGACCGGAGAACTTCCTGAGTGTCGACGGCGCTCGGATCTCCGATCAGACGCCGTTCTCCCTGGGCGTGATGGTCAACTACTCCAGCTCGCCCTTCCGCCTCCCGTGCGAGGCTCCCCTCTGCTCCGACGAGGAACGGCTCGACGTCGTCCGGCACATGTTCACCACCGACATCCTGGGTGCGGCGGCGCTGGGGAGCCGGCTGCAGCTCGGCCTGCGGATCCCCTTCTCCCACGTCCGCGGCGACGGCCTCGGGGATGCGATCGTGGCGGCGACCTTCGGCGATCCCTCGCTCGAGTTGAAGTGGCGCGCGTTGGGGGCGATGGATTCGCCCTTCGTGCTCGGCCTCGCGGCCCACGGCAGCGCACCGCTGGGGCACGCGATGCAGGAGGGAACCTACATCGGGCACAGCTCCTTCACCGGTGGGGTCAAGGCGATCGCGGACTTGCGCCTGGGCCGGTGGGCGCTGGCCGCCAACGTGGGCGCGCTCTTCCGCGAGTCCATGACGGTGCAGGGCGAGGAGATCGGATCCGCGCTGCGTTACGGCGGCGCCATCGCCTACAACATCAGCCGGCGCGTCCGCGTCCTCGGCGAGACCATGGTCCACACCAACCTGGCCGAGAGCGGCGGCAGCGTGGTCGAGGCCGACGCGGCGCTGCAGTTCCGCCCCTCCATCCAGCCCGTGGTCTTCACGCTCGGTGGCGGCGCCGGTTTCGGCGACCGCTTCGGCACTCCGGTGGCGCGCGCGATCGTCGGCGTCCGCTTCGACACGGGCTCGCTCGAGGCGACCGCGCGCCGGAGCCAGCCGGCGGAATCGCCGATTCGCACCGTGAGCACGAGGCCCGCGTCGACCCAGGAGCGCGAGGAGCCCAAGGCGGAGCAGCCGCAGGCTCCGGTCGAGGAGGTTTCGCGGCAGGCCGAGGAGGCGACGGCGAAGGCCGCCGAGCCGCCGCGGCCGGTTCGCCGCGAGGAGCCGGTGCGCCGAGAGGAGACGACGGTGGCCAAGGCCGAGCCGACTCCGCCTCCGCCGGCCCGGCCGGCTTCCACCACGATCACGCCCCAGTCGTCGCGCGGCGTTCCCCCCGAAGTGGTGCGGCGCATCGCCGAGGCGCGGGTCTACTTCGAATTCAATCGCTGGGAGCTCCGTCCCGAGGCCTATGCGACCCTCGACGAGCTGGCGCGCCTCCTCGTCGCCCATCCGGAGCTCGGGACCCTCGAGGTCGCCGGACACGCGGACAACGTCGGACCGCGCGAGGCCAACGAGCACGTCTCGCGCATGCGGGCGCAGGTGGTCGCCGACTACCTCGTCGGCAAGGGCGTGCCGCGCAATCGGCTCGTGATCCGCGGCTACGGCTCCGACCATCCCGAGGCGGACAACGAGACCTCCTGGGGTCGGGCCCGTAATCGTCGCATCGAGCTCAAGACCCTCGGTCGGTGAAGCTCCGTGGGGCGACGGGTGCCCGCCCGTCGTTCACCCGGGGAGGGGCCGGAGCCAGCCGCGGGAGCGGAGGGCTCCGGCCCGAGCGTTTTCGGCCGCCCGTCAGGCCGGAATGTCGGCTCGCTTTGGTGGCACTCGCTCGTCCAGCGGGGACTTCGAGGGGAAGAAGGCGTCCGGCGGGCGTGTTCTTTGGCGGCGGATCGGCTGACTCACAGCTGGTGGGCGGCCAAGATTACCGAGCATGAAGGCCCGCACTTCCGACAGCGAGGATCTCGAAGGACTTCTCACCCGGGCCCGCCTCGAGTCGAGCCGGAGGAAGAAGTGGCTCTGGGCTGCCGGCGTCGTCGCGGCCCTTGGCCTCGTCGGCGCGCTTTTTTGGCGCGGTGACCGCGAACCCGCCGTTCGCTTCGAAACGGTGGAGGCAAGGCGCGGCGACCTCGAGGTGACGATCACCGCCACCGGAAGGGTCCAGGGTGTCAACACCGTGGAGGTCGGCGCCGAGGTATCCGGTCGGATCATCGAGGTGCTGGTCGAGCCCAACAGCCAGGTCAGGGCCGGCCAGCTCCTCGCCCGGATCGACCCCGAGCAGTTCCAGGCCGCCCGGCAGGAGGCGCTGGCGCGGGTCCGCGTGGCCGAGGCGGCGGCGCTGCAGGCGGAGGCGAACTTGGAGGAAGCGGAGGCCAACCTGGCGCGCGCCGAGGCGCAGCGCAAGGAGGGCCTGATCGCCAGCCAGGAGTACGACGCCATCCGCGCCGCGGCGGTGCGGGCGCGGGCGCAGATGGCTTCCGCCCGCGCGCAGCTCCAGCTCGAGCGCGCCAACCTCGCCAGCGCCACCACCCGCCTCGACCGCACCGAGATCCGCTCCCCGATCGACGGCATGGTCCTCTCTCGCCTGGTCGAGCCGGGCCAGACCGTGAACGCCGGCTTCCAGACCCCGGTGCTCTTCAAGGTGACGGCGGACCTGCGGCGCATGCGCGTCCATGCGCAGGTGGACGAGAGCGACGTGGGCAAGGTTCGCGAGGGCCAGCGGGCGCGCTTCACCGTGGACGCCTGGCCCGGCCGCGTCTTCGAGGCCCGGGTGGAGGCGGTCCGCAACGAGCCGATCGAGGAGCAGACGGTGGTCTCCTACGAGACGCTGCTCTCGGTGGACAACGAGGAGGGCCTGCTTCGCCCGGGGATGACCGCCACCGTCACCATCGTCGTCGACGATCGCAAGGACGTGCTCCTCGTGCCCAACGCGGCGCTCCGTTTCCGGCCGAGCGTCCCTGGCTCGGGGCCGCGGTTCTTCATGCCGGGGCTGAGTCGCCCCTCGCAGCGCGCGCCCGCACCCGCGATGCCCCGCGGCCCGACCGTCTGGGTGGAGGGGCCGGAGGGGCCGAGGCCGATCCCGGTGCGCATCCTGGCCACCGACGGCGAATGGACGCACGTGGAGGCCCAGGGCATCGAGCCGGGATTGCCCCTGATCGTCAACCTGGCGGAGCCGTCGCGATGACGCCCCTCATCTCCCTGCGCAAGGTCTGCCGCGTCTACGGGGCCGGCGAGACGGCGGTCTGGGCCTTGCGCGACGTCGACCTCGAGATCGACGAGGGGGATTTCGTGGCGATCATGGGCCCCAGCGGAAGCGGCAAGTCGACCTGCATGAACATCCTCGGCTGCCTGGATACGCCCACCTCCGGGACCTACCGCTTTCGCGGCATCGACGTCGGTTCGCTCGACCGCACCCAGCGGGCGCTCTTGCGCCGCCATGCGATCGGCTTCGTCTTCCAGGGATTTCAGCTCCTCGGCCGCACCACCGCCCTGGAGAACGTGGAGCTCCCCCTCATCTACCAGCGCGTGCCGAAGAGGGAGCGGAGGCGGCGGGCGATGGAGATGCTCGATGCGGTTGGCCTGGCCGGCCGGGAGCACCACACGCCCGCCGAGCTCTCCGGCGGCCAGCAGCAGCGCGTGGCCATCGCGCGCGCCCTGGTGACGCGGCCCTCGCTCTTGCTCGCCGACGAGCCCACGGGCAACCTCGATTCGGCGCGAAAATTCGAGATCCTCGACCTCCTTCTCCGCATGAATCGAGAGCGGGGCGTCACCGTCGTGATGGTGACCCACGAACCCGAGATGGGCGAGCAGGCGGCGCGGCGGATCGTCTTTCGCGACGGCCGCGTGGAAAGCGACGAGAGGCTTCGGCCGCTGGAGGCGCGGACGGCGTGATCCTCAGCATTCTCGCCATGGCCTTCCGGGAGATCCGGAGGCACAAGATGCGCTCGGCGCTGACCACCCTGGGCATCGTCATCGGGGTGGGCTCGGTGGTGGCGCTCGTCACGGTGGGGGAAGCCTCGTCGGCGAAGGTGCGGGCCGACATGGCCGCGATGGGCAACAACCTCTTGCAGGTCTTTCCCGGATCGGCGCGGCGTGGCCCCGTGCGCACCCTCGCCAGGCCTTTCCAGGAGGAGGACGCGCTCGCGATCCGCCGCGAGGTCGGCTCCCTCGCCCTGGTGGCGCCCTTGGCGACGCATTCCGGCGTGGCGGTGGCAGGAAATTCGAATCATTTCACCAACGTCTGGGGAACGACCGAGGACTACGTCGAGGCTCGGGGCTTTCGCATCGGACGAGGGCGCGTGTTTCGCGATTCCGAGCAGGGTGTAGCCGTTTGCGTGCTCGGCAACACGGTACGAGACAAGCTCTTCGGCGACCGCGATCCGATCGGCGAAAGCGTGCGCATCGGAAGCCTTTCTTGCCAGGTGATCGGCACGCTCCAGGCCAAGGGCGCCAACGCCTGGGGCTCCGACCAGGACGACTTCATCCTCATGCCGCTACGAACGGTGCAACGGCGGCTGAAGGGCAGTCGCGACGTGAATTCGATCCTGGTCAGCGTGAGCCGCGAGTCGGCCATCCCCCGGGTCAAGTCGCAGATCGAGTCGCTCATGCGCGAGCGCCGCAAGATCCGCCCGGGGCAGGAGGCCGACTTCTTCGTGCACGACATGAAGGAGGTCGCGGAGGCGATGCAGGAGGTCACGGGCACGATGACGGCGCTCTTGGGCACGATTGCGGCCGTCAGCCTCCTGGTCGGCGGTATCGGCATCATGAACATCATGCTGGTCTCGGTTACCGAACGGACCCGGGAGATCGGCATCCGGATGGCCATCGGCGCCACCGCCGGCGAGGTCCTGTTGCAGTTCCTCATGGAGGCCGTGGTCCTTTCGCTTCTCGGGGGGCTGGGGGGCGTGCTTTTCGGCCTGGCCGCCTCCCTCGGGATGAGCGCGGCGCTCGGCCTGCCGCCCGTGTTCGTCCCTTGGATCATCGGCGTCGCCTTCGTCTTCGCCGCGGCGGTGGGGGTCTTCTTTGGCTTCTTCCCCGCCCGCAAGGCGGCCATGCTCCATCCGATCGAGGCGCTGCGACATGAGTAGGCTTGCCACCGCCGCGCTCGTGGTGCTCTGGACCGCGCCGGCCTTCGCCCAGACCGCGATCGGCCCTGCGGAGGCAGTTCGCATCGCCCTGGAGCAGAACCCCTCGCTGGCCGCCGCCGTGGCGAGCCTGGAGAGGGCGAGCTGGGCGGTGATCCAGGAGGACGCCAGCTTCGCCCCCACGCTGCGACTCGATGCCGGCGCCAGCCACAGCGAATCCCCCGCCTTTCGCGACGGCCAGGTCACTCGGGCCGGCATCGACCAGCTCCAGGTCGGCTCGACCCTCTCCAAACGGCTGCGGCTGGGCACCGACCTCGCGCTGCGCATCGAGCACAACTCGCGCTGGGAGGACGGAAGGGACGTGGAGCTCTTTGCCATCGGCCCCGTCTACGACACCTCCGCGCGGCTCGAGCTGACGCAGCCCTTCTGGCGAGGCTCCGGCCGGGCGGTGGTGGAAGCCGCGCTGCGCCAGGCGCAGGGCGCCGAGGCCGAGGCGCTTCGCGCGGCCGAGCGCACCGCGAGTCAGCTCGTGCGGGACGTCCTCGTCGCCTGGTGGGAGCTCTGGTACGCGGAGGAGGCGCTGCGCATCGAGCAGGAGTCGCTGGCGCTGGCCGAGCGCCAGCGCGACGAGGCGAAAAGGAAGGTGGAGCTGGGCACGGCCGCGTCCGTCTCCGTGCTCACATTCGAAACCCGCGTGGCCGAACGCCAGGAGAGCGTGGCTGCCGCGATCCGGCAGCGGCAGGAGAGGGTGCTGGCCCTGGCCGCTCAGCTCGGCGACGCCGGTCTCTCCGTGACGGCCGCACCGCCCGACCTCCCGCACGCCTCGCTTCCCGATCCAGAGACGCTTCGCCGCCTGGCGGGGGAGCGATCGCCCGCGGTGCGCGAGGCCGAGGCCGCCCTGAACCTCGCTGCCATTCGCGCCGAGGTGAGCGCCGATCCCTTCCGACCTCGTCTCGACGTGCAGGGTTTCGCTCAGGTGGGCGGGCTTTCCCGCGCCTACGCCGGCTTCGAGGGCTCGGATCGATTCGCGTGGACGGCGGGCGTCAACCTGATCTTCGAGCTTCCCTTGAGCGGAAGCCTGTATCGCTCCGCTGCCGCGCAGGCCAGCCTGGCGGTGCGGGAGGCGGATCTGCGGCTTTCACAGGCGCGGCTTTCCGCCGAGACGGAGGTGGATGCCGAGTGGGCGCGTTACGAGTCGGCGCGCGAGCGCGTGGAACTCGCGCGCCGCACGCTAGAGATGGCCGAGGCCCAGCTCGAGGCGGAGCAGCGCAAGTACGAGATCGGCACTTCCACGCCGATCGAGGTTCTGCAAGCCGAGGAGTCGGTTCGCTCCGCGCGGCTACGGCTCGCGCGGGCCGAGGTCGATCTGCGCAATGCCGAGTCGGCGCTCGAGCACCTCAGCGGAGCCCTCGTGACCCGATGGGTGGAGCCGCTCCTCGCGTCGCGGCGGCCTTGAGCGGCGTCCGTCGTTGCGAAGCCGCACGTTCGGGCTTTCGATTGCCCGGCGATCGCATCCGGGGTATGAGCCCGGGCCCGCGAGGTCGTCCGCCATGGCCTATTCGAGCCTCAGAGCCTGCATCGAGGACCTGGAACGGCACGGCATGCTCGTCCGCGTCCGGGAGGAGGTCGATCCCTACCTGGAGATGGCGGCCATCCACCGGCGTGTGTACGAGCGTGGCGGTCCGGCCCTCCTCTTCGAGCGGGTGAAAGGCTCGCGATTCCCGGCGGTCTCCAACCTCTTCGGCACGCTGGAGCGCGCGCGCTTCCTCTTCCGCGACACGCTCGAGCGCGTGCAGACGCTGGTGCGGCTCAAGTACGACCCCCTCGCCGCGTTGAAACGACCTTGGCGGAGCCTTCCCGGAGCGGTCGCCGCCTGGACCGCTCTTCCCCGCCGCATCCGCGGCCGGGCGCCGATCCTCGAGGGACGCGCGCGCCCGAGCGAGCTGCCCCAGATCGTCTGCTGGCCGATGGACGGCGGACCCTTCGTCCTTCTTCCGCAGGTCTATACCGAGGATCCCGCGCGTCCCGGCATCCTTCACGCCAACCTGGGCATGTACCGGATTCAGCTTTCGGGAAACGAGTACGAGCCGGATCGCGAGGTGGGTTTGCACTACCAGATCCACCGGGGCATTGGCGTGCACCAGGCGCGGGCGATCGAGCGCGGGGAGCCGCTCAAGGTGAGCATTTTCGTGGGCGGCCCGCCCGCCCATACCTTCGCCGCCGTGATGCCCCTGCCCGAGGGGCTATCGGAGCTGACCTTCGCCGGCGCGCTCGCCGGACGGCGCTTTCGCTACTTCTACGACGACGAAGGCTTTTGCATCTCCGCCGACGCCGACTTCGTCATCACCGGTACCGTCCACGCGGGCGAACTCAAGCCCGAGGGCCCCTTCGGAGATCACCTCGGCTACTACAGCCTTCGCCACGATTTTCCCGTGCTGCGCGTGCACCGCGTCTACCATCGGAAGGACGCGATCTGGCCCTTTACCGTGGTCGGGCGTCCCCCCCAGGAGGACACCACCTTCGGCCAGCTCGTGCACGAGATCACCGGTGACGCCATCCCGCGCGAGATCCCCGGTCTGCGCGCCGTCCATGCCGTGGACGCGGCGGGCGTCCACCCGCTCTGCCTGGCCATCGCCGAGGAGCGGTACACACCCTACGCGAAGGCGCGTCGACCGCAGGAGATCCTCACCGTCGCCAACCACGTGCTCGGGACCAACCAGCTCTCGCTGGCCAAGTACCTCTTCATCTGCGCGGCCGAGGACGATCCGACGCTCGACGTGCGCGACGTGTCTCGATTTTTCGTGCACGTCCTCGAGCGGATGGATTTCCGGCGCGACCTGCACTTTCAAACCCGCACCACCATCGATACCCTCGACTACTCCGGGACCGCGCTCAACGAGGGCTCCAAGCTGGTCGTCGCCGTCGCAGGCGAAAGGAGGCGCGATCTCTGGCGTGAGCTACCGCGCGGCTTTGCGCTTCCCGCTCCTCTCGCGGCCGGGCGCCTCGCGCTTCCGGGCGTCCTCGCCGTGGGGGCTCCTCCCTTCGAAAGCTACGAGCGCGAGGCGCCGCGGATCGAGGAGTGGATGCGCCGGATCGATCCGGCCGCCGTCTCGGGCCTGGCCCTTCTCGTCCTCTGCGACGATCCCGATTTCGTCGCCGACCATCTGAACAACTTCCTCTGGGTCACTTTCACCCGCAGCAACCCCTCGCACGACGTGCACGGCGTCGGCGCCTTCATCGAGAACAAGCACTGGGGCTGCGTGGGACCGCTCGTCATCGACGCGCGCGAAAAGCCCCACCACGCGCCGGCGCTCGAGGTCGATCCCGAGGTCGAGCGCCGCGTCGATCGCCTCGGGGTGAAGGGCGCCTCCCTGCACGGGTTCATCTGAGGCGAGCGGCGCGTTCACGCGATTCGCCTGCTGCGGGGGGCGGCTCGCGTCCGGCCTTCCGTTCGGCGCTCAGGCGCCAGGAAGGGCGGGCTCCCTTCGCCGCGGGCGAGCTACCGTCCGGCTCGACGCCATCACAGCGTTGGCGGCGGCTCGACGGCGGGCCGGTCGATGCGCTGCTCGGGCGTGGGGTAGCGGGGAGCGGGGAAGGGATCGAGGAGGATGGGCTCGCAGAGCTCGGCCGAGCGCCGCAGCGCCTCGAGGATGCGAAGGTCCGCCAGTCCTTCGATGCCCGAGGGCTCGGGCTCCCTTTCCTCGAGGATGCAGCGCGAGAAGTAGAGGAGGAGCGGCGCGAACTGGTCGGCCGCGGGGAAGGATTCGACCTCTCGCTCGTCGTCTCGTACGAGCGTCAGGGTGCGCGGATCGGTGAAGGAGAAGGCGCCCTCCACCTCCAACGCGCCCTGCGAGCCGATGACACGGAAATGCGAGACCGAGGTGGCGACCTGGCTGATCTCGAAGGTGGCGAGCCGTCCTCCGGGGAAGCGGAGCGCGCCCGCCACCGTCTCGTCCACCCCGTCCTGCCCGGCCTCGCGCCCGAAGTTGGCGAAGCAGAAGACCTCCTCCGGCTCGTCGCCGAAGAGGTAGCGCGCGGCGTTGACACAGTAGATGCCGATGTCGAGCAGGGCGCCGCCCCCGACCTCGGCGCGCGTGCGGATGTCGCCAGGCTCCACCCAGTGCGTGAGCGTCGCCGAGAGCAAGACCGGGTTGCCGATCGCTCCGGATCGCAGAAGCTCGATGGCGCGCAGGTTGGCCGCCTCGAAATGGAGGCGGTAGGCGATCATCAGGCGAACTGCCGCCCGCTTCGCCGCCGTGATCATCGCCTCGCAATCGGCCGCGCTCGTGGCCATGGGCTTTTCGCAGAGCACGTGCACGCCGCAGGCTGCCGCGCGCTCCGCGTACTCGCGATGCAGGTGGTTGGGAAGCGCGACGTAGACCGCGTCGGCCTGCGACTTTTCGAGCACCCGCTCGAAGTCCTCGTAGGTGCCCGTGTGCTCGACGCCGTACCGTGCCGCGAGCTGGTTGCGCTTTTCCTCTTCCGAGGAGATCAGCGCCACGAGCTTCGAGTTCTCTTCGGCGTGCGCGAAGGCGGGGAGAACCGCGACCTGCGCGATGTTGCCGAGCCCCACCACCGCGTAGCGAATCCTTCTCGTCTTCACCATCGAAGGGCCCCATCTGCAAAGCTAATCAGCGCGAGAGCCAGACACGGCATTCGTTCGAACGAGCCCTCGGTGTTGGAGAGGGCGAGAGAGTCGCGATCGATCGTGGGGAAGGGGGGTGGCCGATTCTCGGGACGGAAGGAACTCGAGCCAAAACGCAGTCGGCAAACGAACGTTCTTTCCGTCTCGCGCTCAGTGTTTGGACGGTTTTCTATTCGTGCGTGATGGGGAAACCAGCGGTGGTATTTCTCGATCCTTTGCCGGAAGGCGTGGTTCACAAATGGGAAGAGGTCCTGTGGCACGGTAGCGCCTCTTGGAAATTATAGGCATTTGAGAGTCTTTTTGGAGTTCTGATCTGGACTGCTTATCTGCGCGAAACCAATAGGGAATTCTTGGATCGGAAGACACCCCCCATTTTTCCCATTTCCCACCTCGTCGCACCTGTGTATACCCGCGCCGCCCGTTGGTCGTACCGCCACGGGATTGGGGGAAATCAAGATGAAGAAAGTCTGGTCACTGCTGTGCGCAGCGGCGCTCTGCGCCTGTGGTTCTGCTGGGATTATTTCGGGTTCGGACGCCGAAGGGCAGGGGGAAGGTACCGGCGTGGTCCAGGTGACCTTCCAGAATCTCTCGGCTGCCGACGTCGCCAGCGTCGCCGTTTTCTACAGCGGTCCGGAGTCCGGGACGTTCTGGCTCACCTACGACGAGGCCACCGGAACGTGGGGGGGAACTCTGGAATACGTGAAGGTTGGCATGTACACCGCCTACGCAGTTGCGTACGACGGGAGCGGGACCGAGATCTTCCGGTCGAATTCGGTGACATTCCAGGTCAAGAAGTGGAATGCCAACCCGCCGAATCCGCCGGTCGGCGTGACGTTCATCCTGAACGAGGTCACGCAGCCTGGTGAGTTCACGCCGCCCTATTTCATCAGCATCGTCATGGACAAGGTCTACGTGGAGCAGCACGAGTCGATCCACATCGAGGTCCAAGGCGGCGGCGGGTACGGGACCCTGACGCTCTCCGGACGCCATGCGATCACGGCGCTTCCGGAGGACGTCGGTACCTTCGAGCCCGCGGAGGGAATGAGCATCGTGTGGCATCCGCCTGCGCGGGAGGGCATCGCCTGGTTCGTCCTCCAGCTCACGGACGAGCTCGGCAACATGGCCGAGATGGGCATCACGGTCCTGGTCGGCCCGGATCGCGGGAATGCGAATTTCTGCGCGAGCTTCAATCTCGCGCCGACTTTCACGGTCACGACCCGGGTGCTCAACGACGGCGATGCCGCGACCGCCTACTTCAAGGTGAGCTTTTTCGACGACGGCACGGCTCCCCTCGATTACGAGTGGACCAACGACTGCGGCATGACCTTCCACGAGACCGGATACAATCCGGCTTCGGGAACGATCAGCCCGGGCTCCATGGATGTGTGGTTCAAGGCCGACGTGCCTCGCTCGAGCGCTCTGGAGGAGTGCACGATGACTCTGACGGTCAGCGACTTCGAGGGCGCTCAGCGGATCCTGAACCTCAACCTCCACACCGAGCTGATCATCCCCGAGATCGAGGACGGGGACGGCCCTTGAACGACGGGGTCGAGAGCTGAATGGGGCAGGGTCCCGATGGGCCCTGCCCTTCTTCGTGATCAGCCCCGGTCGGGATCGATGTCGCGAGTTTCGGGTGGCATGGCGATCCGGGTCCAGGCGAGCGTGAAGCCCGCCTGGGCCATGGCATCGAGCAGGTAGGTGAAGCTCCGGAGATGGACGAGCGGCCAGGCGCCTGTCGCCAGAAAATAGGCCCCGTGGGCGAGCGCGAGTCGAGCCGGTTCCATGGCGGAAAGGTGGGGTTCGACCTGCCCGGGCGCACCGTCCTTCCCGATCCTGCCTGCAGGGACTGGTCCTCCTTTCGCGATCCCCCCACCTTGATCACCGGCAGTTTCCCGGTCGTGTCGGGATGGGCCCGGTCGTGGCCGGAAGGGGGGATCGATGCAGCCGCATACGGGGAATGCCCGCGCTCCGGGCTGGGTCGAGCGGATCGAGAACGAGGAACGCCTCGAGTCGCTCAGCGATCCAGTGCAGCGGGGGCTCAGGAAGGCGTTCGGGAAGCCGGCGGGACGAAGCCTCTGGAGCTTCTTGCGGGGAGACTGGATGGGGCACCCGCTCCATCCGGCGCTGACGGACATCCCCATCGGCACCTGGACGGCGGCGACGATCTTCGACGTGGCCTCGCTTCTGGGCTATCGGCACCTGGCAACGGCGGCCCGGGCCTCGG
Organism: Pseudomonadota bacterium; assembly: GCA_003242475.1. Lineage (GTDB taxonomy): Bacteria > Myxococcota > Myxococcia > Myxococcales > Vulgatibacteraceae > ZC4RG40. The sequence goes on along the minus strand of QGUN01000002.1, from coordinate 31,008 downwards.
TGGCGGTGGGCGTGGCCGGTGCGGTGGGCGCGGCGATCACGGGTCTGGCCGACTGGGCGGGCACGGAGGGGCGGTCGCAGCGCGTGGGCGTGGTCCACGCGGGGCTCAACTCGCTCGCCCTCGGTCTGCAGATCGCCTCCCTGGCGCGGCGCTATTCGGGCACCGGCTCGGGCCGGCTCCTCTCCGGGCTGGCGCTCGTCGTCGCCGGGGCTTCGGCTTACCTTGGCGGAAAGCTCGTCTACCAGCTCGGCACGCGGGTGGCGGCCCGGCGCGAGGCGGGAGCGTACTCAGGCCGAGCGATGGGGGAGCCGTACGGGGCCCACCTCCCGGGCGACCTCCAGTAGCTGGGCGTGGAGGGTCGGCGGGGCGGCGAGGATCTGCCCCGCCTCCATGGAGAAGGGCGTGCCGTCGAGGTTGGTGACCACTCCACCCGCCTCGCGGATGATCAGCGACCCGGCGGCCACGTCCCAGGGCTCGAGTCCCAGCTCGAAGAAGCCGTCGAAGCGCCCGCAGGCGATCCAGGCGAGATCGATGGCGGCGGCGCCGAAGCGCCGCACCGCCTGCGCGCGCCGCAAGAAGGCGGAAAAGAGGGCGATCGGCTGCTCGAAGTGCTCGTGGATCCAGTAGGGGAAGCCGGTGCAGAGAAGGGCCTCTCTCAGCTCCGCGACCTGGGAGACGGAGATCGCCTCGCCGTTGCGGCGAGCACCCCCGCCCAGGATCGCGGAGTAGAGCTCGTCGCGCACCGGGTCGTAGATCACGCCCACGTCCACCCGGCCGTCGGCTTCGCAGGCGATGGAGACGGCGAACTGGGGCACCGAGTGCGCGTAGTTGGTGGTGCCGTCCAGGGGATCGACGATCCAGCGGTACCGCGATTCGCCGTGGACGCCCGACTCCTCGGCGAGGACGGCGTGGTCGGGGAAGTGGTGGGCGAGCGTCTCGAGGATGGCTCGCTCGGCAGCGGTATCCGCGTCGGTCACCAGGTCGATGGCGCCCTTGTGGGCGAGCTTTCGCTCCCGGGGAAAGCGCTCCATGAGCACCCGCCCGGCGCGACGCGCCGCCTCCTCGGCCACCGCCAGTCTCTCCGCTGCCGACCGCTCCTTTCCCATTCGAACCTCCGGCGCGCTTGTCTCGCATCGACGCGCGGGACGCAAGCGCCCTCCCTCTTCGAATCCGGCCCTACTCCTCCTCCTGGCGCAGCTCGTCGATCACGGTCGAGGGTGTCATCGGTTCGCGGATCCGATGGGCGGCGCGCGCCGCCGCGTGCGTGGCGATCGGTGTGGTCAGGTAGAGGAAGAGTATGATCGCCACGCAACGGACGGCGATCTCCGCGGGCGTAAAGAGCGCGACACCGATGAGGCAGAAGGCCGAGCCGATGGCGATGACCTTCGCGCCGGCGTGAATGCGGGTGTAGACGTCGGGCATGCGATAGAGCCCGATGACGCCCAGGGCAGAGAAGACGACTCCCGCGAGGACGAGCCAGGCGCCGGCGAATTCGGCGATCACCTCAGCACCTCGCCCGACTCGATCTGGCGCGAGAGCACGACCGTCACCAGGTAGGAGATGATGGCGATGAGCAGGGCGGTGTCCATGTAGAACGTGGCGCCGTTCAGGGCCGAGAAGATCGCCAGGTCGACCGCCACGAGAACCAGGGTGAGGTCGTTGGCGACCACGCGGTCGAGTTTGCGGGGGCCCACCGCCACCACGAGGGCGCAGGCCGCGACCTGCGCCGCGACCGCCCAGAACATCACCCAGAGGAAGGTGGAGAGCCACGGGCTCATCCGGTCAGCCTCCGCGTCTTGCGGTGGATCTCCTGGACCCCGCTGCGGATGCGGTCGGGATCCGAGGCGTCGATGGCGTGCACGTAGAGGATTCCTTTCTGCAGGTCGTAATCGACCACGAACTGCCCCGGGGTGAGGGTGACGTGGAGGAGGAGGACGAGCAGGTCGAGCGTGCCCTCGAAGGGGATGGGAATGGCCACCACGCCCGGCTGCATGGGGATGACCGGACGGAGGATGCGGTGAGCCATGTCGAGGGTGGAGCGGACGGCGTCGGGGACGAAGAGGAAGACGAAGGCGAGGGCGATCCCGATCGCCTGGCGCGCGAGTCGGAGCAGGCCGGTACGGCTCCTCGAGACGAGGATCCGGCGCACCAGAAGCAAGGAGATCGGTCCGGCGATCGCGGCCCAGAGGACCTGGTCGGGCGAGGCCCGGCCCATGAGCAAGAACCAGAGTGGGAAGACCGCCAGCAGGTAGACCAGCCAGGTGGGAAGACGAAGATCCCTCATGGTCCCAGTACCGCCTGGCGGTAGTCGTGGCCGTCGAGGAGCTGGACGGCCGCCGCCCGGCCGGCCTTCAGCAGCGGTCCCGTCCCCAGCCCGAGGAGGACGACGAGAAGCGCGGTGGTCGCGGCGAGGACCAGCTTGGGGCGCGAGGGCGGGCGCGCCAAGTCCCCGCCCGGGCCTCCCGCCATCCCCAACCAGATGCGGCCCGCGGCGACGAGGATGGTGACGGAGGCGACGACCAGCGCGACGAGGGTGAGCCAGGCCTCGCGGTCGGCGAGGGCGGAGAAGACGGCGAACTTTCCCGAAAAGCCGGCAAGCGGAGGGATGCCGGCCAACGAGAGGAAGGCGAGGAGGGCGGCGATCGCCAGGAGGGGGGCGCGTGCGGCCAGCCCGCCCATGCGGTCCCAGCGGCGCTCCCCACAGGCCTCCTCGGCCGCACCGGCCACGGCGAAGAGCGAGGCCTTGGTGGCGGCGTGGGCGGTCGAGTGGACCACCGCGGAGGCGAGGCCGGCGATGCTTCCGAGCGCGCCGCCCGCGATCACGTAGCCCATCTGCGAGGCGGTGGAGTAGGCGAGGAAGCGCTTGAGGTCCTCCTGAGCGTACGCCATCCACGCCGCGCCCACCGCGGTCGTCGCCGCGAGTGGCAAGAGGATGCGGCTCGCCTGCTCGCCCACCCAGGGGTCGTGGCTGAAGAGGACGCGGAGCACGCCGTATCCGCCGACTTTGACCACGGCGCCGGAGAGGACGATCGACACGGCCGTCGGCGCGATGGAATGCGCGTCGGGAAGCCAGAAGTGCAGGGGAAAGAGCGCCGATTTGAGCGCGAGGGCCGTGAGAACCAGGGTCAGGGAAAAGAGATAGAGCGAGGGAGAGGCGATGCGGATGGAGGCCTCGTGGAGGGCGGCGAGGGTGAGGGTGCCCGTCTGCGCGTAGACGGCGGCGATGCCCATCAGCATGAGGACGGAGGTCAAGAGCGAGAGCGTGGCGTACTTGAGGGCCGCCTCGACGTGAGGCGGCTCGCCGCGGTACGCCACCAGGCCGTAGGAGGCGACGCCGAAGAGCTCGACGAAGACGTAGAGGTTGAAGAGGTCGCCGGTGAAGAGCGCGCCGAACATGCCCGCCTGGAGCATGAAAAAGAGGGCCATGATGCGGTGGCGCTGCTTGGCTTCGGCGTCGGCGAGCGCGTAAGCCACGCCAGCGGTGGAGATCGCGGCCACGGTGGCACCGAAGAGCGCCGAGAAGCGGTCGGCGACGAAGGCGATCCCCAGCGGTGGTCGCCAACCGCCGGTGCGGTGGACCAGGATCGTCCCTTCCTGCGTGCGCTGCAGGATCAGCAGGATTGCGGCGACGAGGGCGAGCTGGAAGAGGGCGACGACGAGGCGGAGCCGCCAGGGGTGCCGGCCCAGCGCGAGGACAGAGGTGGCGCCGCCGAAGCCGAGCAGGAGGGGGAGGATGGGAAGCGGCGACGACATTCAGCGCTCGAGGCGGGAGATCTCGTCGAGGTCCACCGTCCGCAGCTGCTGGCCGGAGGCGAGGACGAGCGCGACGAGGAGCGCGGTCACCCCAAAGCCGATGGCGATGGCGGTGAGGATCAAGACCTGGGGCACGGGATCGCCGCCGGCGGGGCCGGACTCCACGTAGGGAGCGCGGGTCCCGAAAAAGGAGCTGCAGAGGAGGACGAAGAGGTTCGCCGCGCCCAGCAGGAGGGAAAAGCCCAGGACCAGGCGGATGGCGTCCCGCTGCAAGACGTGGAAGATGCCCACCGCCACCAGTACCGCGAAGGTCGTGCACAAAAGCCAGCTCACGGCCCCTCCTCCCCCTCTCTCCCGAAGCCGATGCGCCGGAAGAGCTCGAGCGTCCCGCCGGCGAGGACCAGGAAGATCCCCGTCTCGAAGACGAGCCGCGTGGAAAGGGAAAGCTCGCTTCTCCCCAGGGGGAGTGCGGTGCCGTAGACGCGAAGCATCGGGTCGCCGAGAAGGAGCGGGACGAGGGCGAAAGCGGTGCAGAGCGAAAGCCCCGAGGCCACGCCGAAGCGCGCCAGCCGCGGCATGCCGCGGTCGACCTCCTCCACGCCCAGCCCCACGTAAAGCAGCACGATCGATAGGCCCAGCAGGAGCCCGCCCGAAAAGCCCTCGCCGGGTTGAATGTCGGCGTTGACCAGGTGGGCGGCGGAGAAGAGGAGGAGCACGGGGAAGATCAGCCGTGCGCTGATCTGGAAGATCTCGCTCGGGCGGGTCGGGTCGGGCATGCCTCAGCTCTCCTCGGGCCGCTCCTCCTCCCCGGCGGGGGGCCGGCGCTCCGCGCGCCTTCGCAGCAGGAGGACCGAACCCAGCACGGCGGCGGCGAAGACGGCGACCTCGCCAAAGGTATCCATCGCCCGGAAATCGGCGAGGATGGCCTTGACCACCGAGTCCACGCCGACCGCGCGGGAATGCTCGTAGAAGGCCCGGCCGAGCCCGGGATCGCCGGGCTGGTGGACCAACGCGAGCAGGGCGACGCCGAGGGCGGTGCCGAGCAGCGCGGAGACGGCGACGGTCGCCCAGCGGCCCGTCGATCCGCGCCGCGCTTCGGGCCGCCTGAGCTGGGCGCGCAGTCGCATGGGGATCCGGCCCAGCGCCGCCAAGAGGAGCAGGGCGGTTCCCGTCTCCACCACCATCTGGACGAAGGCGATGTCCGGGGCTCGGAGCAAGGCGAAGATCAAGGCGATCAGGAATCCCACGCCGCCCACACAGACGATCGCCGAGACGTGGCGGCGGACGAGGGTGGAGGCGATCGCCATGGCGGCGATGGCCGCCGTCAGGCCGAAGAAGGCGAGGCCGGGCGCGCCTTCGCCCGCCGAGGAGGGCATGGGCGGGCGGTCCACGCCTGGGAGGAGGAGGATGCCGGCGACCACCGGGACGGCGACGAGGAAGACCACGTAGTGCAGGAGGCGTCCGGTCTGGATCCGCGTCGTCCATTCGCCGAGGCGCCCGAGGAGGGCGAGAGACAGGTCGAAGAGGCGGGTGGGACCGACGACGCGCGCGATGGACCGAAACGCGTCGGAGGGAGCGACGACGGTCCCGGCGACCCAGACGCCGACCCGATTCCAGCGCGATTGCAGCCAGGCGAAGACGAGCGCGCCGAAAGGGAGACAGGCGATGCCGCTGTAGACGTGCGGCGGCCAGGGCCAGGGAATCTCGAGGTGGAGCGGGGCCGAGCGGCCCGAGAGCAGGAGTTTGGCGCCCCAGTCCGGCCGGATGCCCGCGGCGAGAAAGAGCGCGGCCAGGGCCGCCGGAGCGAGGAGGATGGCCGAGGGAACCGGTTCGGGCCGGGAGGGGGCCTCGTGGGGACGGGCGAAAAAGATCGCCCAGAAGTAACGGACGAGGCAGGCCGCGGAGAGGATGGCGATGGCCATGGCCGCTGCCACGAGCGCCGGCCCGCCCCTCTCGTGCACCTCGGAAAAGAGGGCCTCCTTCATCCAGAAGCCCGCGGTGAAGGGCAGCCCCGCCAGGCCCAGCGACAGGGTGCCGGTGAGGCACAGGAGGACGGGATGGGTCCTCCACAGACCGCCGAGGTCGCGGACGTCGTCGGCGCCGGTCGTGTAGGAGAGCGAGCCGGTCACGAGGAAAAGCCCGGCCTTGGAGACGGCGTGGTAGGCCAGCAGGTAGAGGGCGGCGCTCTCCGCTCCCAGGCCGAGGAGCAGGACCGCCTGGCCGTGGTAGGAGACCGTGGACCAGGCGAGCATCTCCTTCATCCGCGTGCGGGCGAGGGCGATGCCGCCGGAGAGGAGAGCCGTGGCCGCGCCGACCAGGACCAGTGCGGGAGCCAGGCCGGGTAGCTCTCCGAGGAGGGGACCGAGCCGCAAGAGAAGGAAAACGCCGGTGGCGACCACCGTCGCCGAGTGGAGGAGCGCGCTGACCGGCGTGGGAGCCGACATGGCGTCCGGGAGCCATCCGTAGAAGGGGAGTTGCGCCGACTTGGCGAAGGCGGCCACGAGGATCCCGAAGGCGATGAAAGGGGCGGGGGCGGCGCGGGCGAACCAGCCCTCCGGCCGGGAGAGAAGCTCGGAGATGGAGGAGGATTCTCCTTCGAGCAGCAGGGCGACGAGGGCGACGAAGAGCAGGACGCCGCTACCCCCGGTGAGCCCAAGGGTATGCAGCGCCGCCGATCGCGCTTCCTCCTCCCGCAGGTGGTACGCGACGAGGAGGAAGGAAGCGACCGTCGAGAGCTCCCAGAAGACGTAGAGGGTCAGCAGGTCGTCGGCGCAGACGATCCCCAGCATCGAGAAGACGAAGAGGAGGAGGATCTGGAAGAAGGGTCGAAGTGGCCTGCGGCTGCCGTGGCGGTGGTGCTCGTGCGGCATGTAGCCACCCGAGTAGGCGAAGACGACGGCGCCGATCCCGCTGGCGAGCAGGGCGAAGGTCCGGGCGAGCTCGTCGAGGCGGAAGGCGAGGTGGATCCCCCAGGCGTCGATCCAGGGCAGGGCGATGCGCGGCTCGACCTCGCTCGCGCCGAGCCAGGCGAAGGCGACGACCTCGCCGGCGAGGAGGACCGTCGAGACGCGGACTGCCCAGGCGTCGGAGAAAAGCCACAAGGCCGGCGCCAGGGCGAGGGGCGCGGCGATGGCGCAGAGCAGGGCGATCCCCGAGGCGTCCATCCGCCCTCAAGCTGCCGAGCGCTCGCCCGCCTTTCCCCTGCCCCGGTGGAGCGCCCCGCTGGATTTTCCCCAGGCGGGCGCTATGAGGGGCGCATGAGCGTTCGCATGGCGGTCGTCTTCGCCGCGGCCTGGCTGGCGGCCTGCTCCGCGAGGTCGGAGGTCCTCCGCGGCGAGGTCGTGGGCATCAGCGACGGCGACACCCTCACCCTCCTGGACGACAGCAAGAGAACCCACAAGGTGCGCCTGCAGGGGATCGACGCACCCGAGCGCAGCCAGCCCTTCTCGGAGAAGTCGCGGCAAAACCTCGCGCGCCTGGCTTTCGGCAAGCGGGTGGAGGTGCACGAGAGCGGGCGGGACCGCTGGGGCCGCATCGTGGGCAAGGTGATGGTCGCCCCGCCCGGCTGCGAGGGTTGCGCGGCCACCCTCGACGTCGGACTGGCTCAGATCGAAAGCGGCCTGGCCTGGTGGTTCCGGCGCTACGCCAAGGACCAGACGCCCGAGGACCGAGCCGCGTACGAGGCGGCGGAAGTTCGGGCGCGCGAGGCGAAGATCGGGCTCTGGGCGGATTCCGCGCCGCTGCCTCCCTGGGAGTTTCGCCGCTCGAAGCGGAAGCGGTGACCCGCCCGCGGCGGCGGAGGCGGCAGGCGAGCGCGCTTCGCGGCCGGCAGCTTCTCGTTGCTCGCCAAGCCTTCGATCGCGCCCGAGCCCTGGGCCGAGGCGATCAGGCGGGCGGCTGCTCCTGCAGCTCGGACTCGGCCTGCTCCCGCGCCAGCCCAGGCCGAAGCTCCCAGCCCGTGCAGCCCGAGGCGCCCGTCACCACCAGGTCGAGCCTGGAGTGGACCGGGTGGAGGCAGCGGGCGCGGTCCTCGTCCTCGGGCGCGTTGGACGGGCTGGCGAAGTAGCGACAGGTTCGGCAAGGGCCCCAGCGATCGTTCATGACGGCCTCCCCGCGGTGGGTTTCACGTCCACGTAGGGAATCGTCGTCGAAAGGTGCAAGCCACCCTCTTGCCGCGCGCACCCGACGTGGTATGGCGGAGCCGTGAACGAGCCGAGGAAGGGGACGATCGTCGTGATCCCGGCCCGCGAGCAGAGCGAGCGGTTGCCCGGCAAGCCGCTCGCCGACATCGCGGGCAAGCCCATGGTCGTGCGCGTCTGGGAGCGGGCGAGTCAGGCGCGGGGCATCGATCGCGTCCTCGTGGCCACCGACTCGCCGCGGATCGCGGAGGTGGTGCGGGCGGCCGGCGGCGAGGCGGTGATGACCTCGTCGGACTGCGCCTCGGGAACCGACCGCTGCGCGGAGGCCGTCCGCGGCCTTGCGGGCGTGGAGGTGGTCATCAACGTGCAGGGCGACGAGCCGCTCCTCGAACCCTCGGCCGTGGAGGCGCTCGCCCGGGCCTTCGAGGACGCCTCGGTCCGCATGGCCACGCTGGCCCGTCCCCTCCTCGCCGAGGAGCGGGAGAATCCCAACGTTGTCAAAGTGGTTCGAGATCTGCGTGGGGACGCGCTCTACTTCTCCCGCGCACCGATTCCCTTCGCGCGTGCCGAGGGCGCCGAGCCCCTCGCGCACGTGGGGCTGTACGGCTATCGGCGGGATTTCCTCGAGATCTTCGCCGCCCTTCCACCCACGCCCCTGGAGCGCACCGAGCGGCTGGAGCAGCTACGCGCGCTCGAGCACGGCCATCGGATCCGGGTGCTGCGGACCGACTACCGCTCCATCGGCGTGGACACGCCCGAGGACCTGGAGCGAGTGCGCGCGATTTTTTCGGGTTCGGGTGTTTCCCCTTCTCGGACCTTGGTGTAAAAGCGACCGGGCCCACCCACGAGTGCCACGCCGCGATCGCCTGGAGGGGGGAGCGGTGTTTGCGAGCGCGGCGGCTCTCTCGCGAGCTGGCCCGGAAAGAAGGCGATCATGACGGCGGCCAGAGGCAGGCGTAGATCCACCAAGTTCATTTTCGTGACGGGAGGCGTGGTCTCCTCCCTGGGCAAGGGGCTGACCTCGGCGTCCATCGGCGCTCTTCTCGAGAGCCGGGGGATCCGGGTCTCCTTCATCAAGCTCGATCCCTACTTCAACCTGGACCCGGGGCTGATGAGCCCGATCCAGCACGGCGAGGTCTTCGTCACCGAGGACGGGATCGAGACGGACCTCGACCTGGGCCACTACGAGCGCCTCACCTCGGCGCAGATGTCGAGGCTCAACACGTACACCTCGGGGAAGATCTACTTCTCGGTCCTGCAAAAGGAGCGGCGGGGCGAGTACCAGGGCAAGACGGTCCAGGTCATTCCCCACATCACCGACGAGATCAAGGGCGTGATCCGCGAGGCGGCGGAGGGCAACGACGTACTCATCGTCGAAGTGGGTGGCACGGTCGGCGACATCGAATCGCTGCCCTACCTCGAGGCGATCCGCCAGATGCGCCACGACGTCGGCGCGGAGAACTGCGTCTACATCCACCTCACCTACATCCCGTACATCGCCGCGGCGGGCGAGCTGAAGACCAAGCCGACCCAGCACTCGGTGATGAAGCTGCGGGAGATCGGCATCCAGCCCGACATCCTGATCTGCCGGAGCGAGCGGCCGATCCCCGTCGACGTCAAGCAGAAGATCGCGCTTTTCTGCTCGGTCGACCCGGGAAGCGTCTTCTCGGCGGTGGACGTCTCCACCATCTACGCGCTTCCGCTGGCCCTCCACAAGGAGGGCGTGGACGAGAAGATCGCCGAGCTGCTCAACATCTGGTCGCGCGCTCCGGATCTCGGCGAGTGGGAGCGGATCCTCGAGCGCATCGAGAGCCCGAAGAACGGCGAGGTGGTGATCGGGATCGTCGGCAAGTACGTCGAGCTCACCGAGAGCTACCGCTCGCTGCACGAGGCGCTCACCCACGCCGGCATCGTCGGCGACGTTCGGATCCGGCCCGAATACGTGGACGCGCAGGCCATCGAGGCGCAGGGGCCCGATCTTCTGCTGCGCGGCGTGGACGCGGTTCTCGTGCCCGGCGGGTTCGGACCCCGGGGCATGGAGGGCAAGATCCGCGCGATCCGCTGGGCGCGGGAAAATCGCGTTCCCTTCCTCGGGATCTGCATGGGCATGCAGCTCGCCCTGGTCGAGTTCGCCCGCTCGATCCTCGGCCTGGAGAAGGCGAACTCGCTCGAGCTCGACGAGCGCACGCCGCATCCGATCATCGTCCCCATCGCCCCGCCGCCCAACGAGAAGGGGATGCGGCTCGGCGCTCATCCGATCCGACTGATCGAGGGGACGCTCGCTCGCTCGCTCTACGGCGAGGAGGAGGTTTCGGAGCGCTTTCGCCACCGCTACGAGTTCAACGAGGAATACCGCGAGCGCTTCGAGAAGGCGGGGATGGTCGTCTCGGGCGTGGAGCCGAGCTCGAGCCGCGTGGAGATCGTCGAGCTGCCAGAGCACCCCCACTTCCTCGCCATCCAGGCGCACCCCGAGTTCAAGTCCAGGCCGATGGCGCCGCATCCGCTCTTCATCGGCTTCATCGATGCGGCGGTGAAGTACCGCGACACCCGCGAGGAAAAGCCCTCCCGCCTCGTCCCGGTGCGGGGGGCGAGCGGAGAGTGAAGATGGAGGTTCGCTGCCGGATCCGAGACGGCGTCGCCGCGGGCGACGGTCAGCCGCTTCTCCTCGTCTGCGGCCCCGACGTGGTGGAGACCGAGGAGCAGGTGCTCACCACCGCGCGCGAGGTCCTGCGGGTTTCCCGCGCCCATGGGCTTCCCGCGGTCTTCAAGTGCTCCTTCGACAAGGCCAACCGCACCTCCCTCTCCTCCTATCGGGGCCCCGGCATGGAGAAGGCCCTGGAGGTCTTCCGCGCGGTCAAAGCAGAGACCGGCCTGCCCGTGGTCACCGACGTGCACGAGACGTGGCAGGTGGAGCGCGTGGCCGAAGTGGTGGACATGCTTCAGGTGCCGGCCTTCCTCTGCCGCCAGACCGACCTCCTCGTGGAGTGCGCTCGCACCGGCCGCCCCGTTCTGGTCAAGAAGGGCCAGTTCATGGCGCCGCGGGACATGCGCCACGTGGTGGAGAAGCTGCGAAGGAGCGGCTGCGACGAGATCCTCCTCGCCGAGCGCGGCGCGAGCTTCGGCTACAACAACCTCGTGGTGGACATGCGCTCGCTTCCGCTGATGCGGGAGCTCGGCGTGCCGGTCTGCATGGATGCCACCCACGCGGTCCAGCTTCCCTCCGCCGCCGACGGCAAGTCGGGCGGCGAGCGGCGCTTCGTCGCCGGGCTGGCGCGGGCCGCCGTGGCCATGGGGATCGACGCGCTTTTCCTCGAGATCCACCCCGATCCGGACCGGGCGCTTTGCGACGGGCCGAACTCGCTCGACTTCAGGCTCTTCGAGCAGGTGGTCCGCGAGGCCGTTCTCATCCGCCGCGCACTGGGGCAGCCCTGAGGGAAATGGCCCAGCTGGCTCAGGGGGCGGTTCCCGCGACCGGCGCGGGGGCCGCCCGCGAGGCGGTGGCGCCGTCGCCGAGCTGACCGGATCCGCCTCTCCCCCAGCAGAACGCAGGACCCGTTGCCTCGATGGCGCAGGCGTGCGCTTCGCCTGCCGTCAGGTGCACGAAGCGGGCGCCGGCGAAGGGGAACTCCACGCGAACCGGGACGGCGCTCGGGGCGTCGTCGGCATCCGGCGTGCCGAGCCGGCCCTCGGCGCCCTCGCCCCAGCAAAAGACGTGGGCGTCCTCGCGCAGGGCACAGACGTGAAGCGCTCCGGCGGCGAGCATGACCGCGCGGCCACCGAGTTCGACGGTTCGCGGCTCCGAGTTCGAGGGGAATTCACTGTCGGCAACCTGGCCCAAGCGGCCGTCGCCCCAGCAGATCACCTCGCCCTCGCGGCTGATGCCGCAGGCGTGTGCATCCCCCAGGGCGAGCGAGGCGAGCCGGATCCCGCCCAGGCGAACCGGGGAAGGCGAGATCGGTTCCTCCGACGCGCCGCCGAGCTGCCCCAGATCGTTTCGGCCCCAGCACCAGGGAAAGCCGTCGTCGTCGAGGGCGCAGGAAAAGCCGTTTCCGGAGGCGACGCTCACGAAGGAGGCACCGGTGGAGACGGGCGCGAGAACGGGCCGAGCCACGGTACCGCCGTCACCGAGCTGACCGAAGGTGTTGTCGCCGAGGCAGTGGACCTGGCCGTCGTCGAAGGCGACGCAGAGGTGGTCGGCGCCGAGGCCGAGGGAGCGGGGTGCCGCGGCCGGGAGGGCCAGGACGACCGGCCCCGCTGGCGGTGGAACGATTCCCGGGACCTCCCCCCAGCAGATCACCTCGTCCTCGAACGAGATGCCGCAGCTGTAGCGGAAGGCCGCTTCGAGTTCTCGGAGGAGGGGGAGGCCCAAGACGGGAACCGGTGCCGCCTGTGCATCGTCGGAAGGGAGGCCCAGCTGACCGCCGTCGTTGGCTCCGAAGCAGAGAGTTTCTCCGGAGGAAAGCACGCCGCAGGTATGGTCGGAGCCGGCGCTCAGTCGCGAAAAGACGTAGCGCGCGCGCAGCGGGATCTCGGCGGCCTCCCACGGGAAGGAGGCGGCCTCGACGACGACGTCGCCGGCGGCGTCGAGGACCAAGTCCGAGAAGGTGGCGACCCCGTCGATGACCTCGCGGCTCGTCTCGCCTCCGAGTTCGAGGCCGGATGGATTGGCCTCGCGAAGAGAGAGGTGGATCACCGCCTTCGTCGAGGGAACGGGATTGCCGAATTCGTCGGTGATCGCCACCCGCAGCTCGAAGGGGGTCCGCGCCTCCACGCGTTCCGGCGGGTCGAGGAAGCGCAGACCGGAAGCCGGGCCGGGGACGACGAGGAAGGAGGCGCTCTTGGCCTCCACGCTGCCATGCCGGGCGACGAGGCGGACCTCCCCCGAACGCTGGAAGACGACCTCGTCGAAGGTGGCGATGCCAAGGTCGAGGACGCGCTGGCCGATATGGATCGAGAATCCGTCCGCGTACTCCGCCCAGAGCTCCACGGTCAGGTCGGGCGTGCCCACCAGCCGGCCCCCGGCATCTCGCGCCTCGATGCGGACCGATCGAGGCTGGCCGGCTTCCACGTCCACGGGAAGGGAGAGGAAGATCAGCGTGGAGGGGAGAGGGCGAACCGTGATGGTCGTCTCGGTGGAGAGGCTGCGGTCGACGACGGTGGCGCGGACCCGGGTCGCGCCTGGCGCCATCGCCACGAGGATGCCCATGCGGTCGACGGTGGCGACCTGCGCATCCTCCACCTCCCAGGTGGCGAGGACCTCCCCGAGCACGTTGTCGTTGCGGTCGAGCGCGACGGCGCGCAGCTCGAGCGTCTGACCGAGGTAGGTGAGGAGGGGAGCGCTGGGAAGGATGGCGAGCTTGGCCAGGTCGCGCGGGACGGGGGAGACGCGGACCAGGGCCCGCGACGCCACGCCGCCGTAGCTGGCCACGATGTCCGCTCGACCCTGGGAAAGCGCCGTCACCAGGCCGTGCGAGTCCACCGAGGCCACCGTCGGATCCGTGGAAGACCAGGCGATGGGCGCGCCGAAGATCGGGTGCCCGTCGGCCGCCACCGCCACCGCCGAGAGCCTTCGCGTCGCGCCGATGGCGGTGAAATCGACCACTTCCTCGGAGAGGATGATCGCCACGGGATCGAGAAGGACCTCTCCCGGTCTCTCGAGAGAACTCGCGCCACAGGCGGTGCAGACGAGGGCAAGCCAGGGCGCCGCGATCCGCCGCATCCAACCTCCAGATCGCGCAGGCCGGGAGCCTGCGGCCGCCCTCCCGGGCGTAAGCCCCAGGATACCCCGCAACCCCCTCGACGCCAATCGCGCCTCGGAATCGCAGGCGATCAGCGAAAGAGGGCGTCGGCGATGCGCTCGGCGGCCCTGCCGTCCCAGAAGCGGGGAGTTCGAGGCGTCTTGACCCGGCCCTCGAGGACGGCACGTGCGGCGGCAACGATCCGCTGCGGATCGGTCCCGACCAGCTCGTTGGTGCCGCAGCTCACGGTGATCGGACGTTCGGTGTTCTCGCGCAGCGTCAGGCAGGGCACGCCGAGCACGGTCGTCTCCTCCTGCAGGCCTCCGGAGTCGGTGAGCACCAGCCGCGCGGCCGAGGTCAGGCCGAGGAAGTCGAGGTAGCCCAGCGGCGGGAGGAGGAGCAGGCCCCGAGGCGTTCGCCCGAGAGCCTCGATCGCCTTCCGGGTGCGGGGGTGTGCCGGGAAGAGGACGGGGATCTCTCGCTGGACCTCCTCGATGGCGCCGAGGACCCGGGAGAGAACGGCCGGATCGTCCACGTTGGAGGGGCGGTGGAGTGTGAAGAGGGCGTAGCCTCCCGGCTTCTGGCCGTAAACCCTCCAGGGCTCGCGCGCGCGGCCGCGGTCGACGTGGGCGGCGAGCGCGTCGATGAGGACGTTGCCGACGAGGCGGATGCGCTCGGGCGGGGTTCCCTCGCGCAGGAGATTCTCGTCCGCGTCCTCGGAGGGCGTGAGCAAGAGATCGCAGATCCGGTCGGTGAGGACGCGGTTGATCTCCTCCGGCATGGTCATGTCGAAGGAGCGCAGGCCTGCCTCCACATGCGCGCAGGGGATGTGCATCTTCGCGGCCACCAGGGCGCAGGCCAGGGTGGAGTTGACGTCGCCCACCACCACCACGAGATCGGGGCGGCGCTCGCTCAGCACCTTCTCGAAGCCGAGCATGATCCGCGCGGTCTGCTCCGCGTGGCTTCCCGATCCCACTCCCAGGTGCAGGTCGGGGCGCGGTAGGCCGAGGTCCGCGAAGAAGACATCCGACATGGACGGGTCGTAGTGCTGACCCGTGTGGACGAGCTCCTGGTGAACGCCGCGCCGGTCGAGCGCCCGCATCACCGGTGCGATCTTCATGAAGTTCGGCCGCGCCCCGACGACGTGCAGGACCTTCATCGCCAGCAACCTGGGGACCTCCACGACAGGCGGCAAGCGGGACGCCCCGCTCGCGTGCTCCTGGTGGTTGCCCCGGTCGGGATCTGTTAGATCCGCCCCATGCGCATCGCGGTGATCGGCACGGGCTATGTCGGCCTGGTCGTCGGAACGGGGTTTTCCGACTTTGGCAACGACGTCACCTGCGTGGACGTCGACCAGGCGAAGGTGGAGGCGCTGCGGCGGGGCGAAATCCCCATCTACGAGCCCGGCCTGGAGGAGCTGGTCCACCGCAACGTGAGGGCGGGGCGGCTCCACTTCACCACCGACCTCGCAGAGGCGGTTCGCGACGCGAAGGTGGTCTTCATCGCGGTTCAGACGCCCGAGGGCGAGGACGGCGCCGCGGACCTGCGCTACGTGCTGGCCGCCGCGCGGCAGATCGGCGAGGCCATCCGGGATTACACGGTGGTGGTCCAGAAGAGCACCGCGCCGGTGGGGACCACCGATCGCATCGCCGAGGAGATCGCGAGCGTGACACGCGTGCCCTTCGACGTGGTCTGCAACCCGGAGTTTCTGCGGCAGGGCGCGGCCGTCTCCGACTTCCTCTCCCCCGACCGCGTGGTGATCGGGGCGCGCAGCGAGAGGGCGCGCTCCCTCGTGGCCGAACTCTACGCTCCCTTCCTCCGCAAGTCCAACCGGATCCTCTTCATGGACCCGCGCTCGGCCGAGCTCTGCAAGTACGCGGCGAATTCCATGCTCGCCACGCGGATCTCGTTCATGAACGAGATCGCGCGCCTCTGCGAGAAGGTGGGAGCCGACGTCGAGCTGGTCCGACAGGGCGTCGCCGCGGACCATCGGATCGGCCCCGCCTTCCTCTTTCCCGGGCCCGGCTTCGGCGGCTCGTGCTTTCCCAAGGACATCCGGGCCCTGCGGGCCACCGCGCGCGAGCACGGTCTGGACCTGGCCATCCTGAAGGCGGTCGAAGAGGTCAACGAGGAGCAGAAGCAGATGCTCCTGCGCAAGGCGCTGCGCCACTTCGGCGACCGAGGCCTCGACGGCAAGGCCTTCGGCGTGTGGGGGCTGGCCTTCAAGCCGAAGACCGACGACATGCGCGGGGCGCCGGCCATCCCGCTGATCGAGGGCTTGCTCGGCAAGGGCGCGAAGGTAACCGTTCACGATCCGGTGGCCATGCCCACGGCCCGGCGCATCTTCGGCGACCGCGTGCTCTACGCCGAATCGCCCTACAAGGCTGCCGAGGGCGCCGACGCGCTCTTCGTGGTGACGGAGTGGCACGAGTTCCGCCACCCGGATTTCGAGCGCCTTCGCGCGTCGATGAAGAGCCCGGTCATCTTCGACGGTCGCAACCTCTACGACCCGCGGCGTTTGCAGAGCCTGGGCTTCACCTACCATGCATTCGGGAGGTCGGCGAAGTAGCGGATCCCGCTTCGTTCGTGGTATTGCGCCCGCTCGATAACGGCAGACGGGTGAGCGCATGAGCGAACGGATCGCGGTGGTCGGACTGGGATACGTTGGACTCCCGGTCGCGATCGCCCTCGCCAGGAAGTATCCCGAGACGATCGGCTTCGACATCAATCCGTCGCGGATCCGCGCGCTTCGAGAGGGCGTGGATGTTACGGGCGAGGTCTCGGGCGAGGAGCTTCGCCAAAGCACGATCCGTTTCACCTCCGACTCCGAAGATCTCCGCTCCGCCACGTTCTTCGTGGTGGCGGTCCCCACGCCGGTGGATGCCAACCGGCGCCCGGACCTGGAACCGCTGCGGCGCGCGTCGGAGACCGTGGGACGCGCCCTCTCGCGGGGCGCCGTGGTCGTCTACGAGTCCACCGTCTATCCGGGCGTGACCGAGGAGTTTTGCGGACCGATCCTCGAGCGCGCCTCGGGGCTTCGGCGCGGCGTGGATTTCAAGCTCGGCTACTCGCCCGAGCGCATCAATCCCGGGGACCGCGAGCACACCCTCGAGCGCGTGACCAAGGTGGTCTCGGGCGAGGACGAGGAGACGCTGGAGCGCGTGGCGGCCGTCTACGAGGCCATCGTCCCCGCGGGCGTGCACCGGGCACCCTCGATCCGCACCGCCGAGGCGGCGAAGGTGATCGAGAACGCGCAGCGCGATCTCAACATCGCCTTCATGAACGAGCTCGCGTTGATCTTCGACCGCCTGGGGCTGCGCACCAAGGACGTCCTCGCGGCGGCGCGGACCAAGTGGAACTTCCTCCCCTTCACCCCCGGTCTCGTCGGCGGACACTGCATCGGGGTGGACCCCTACTACCTGACGTTCAAGGCGGAGGAAGTGGGTTACCACCCGCAGGTCATCCTCGCCGGCCGCCGGATCAACGACGGCATGGGCGCCTGGGTGGCGCAGAAGGCGGTCAAGCTGCTGGCGAGCCGCGGCGACCTCGTCAAGGGTGCGCGGGTGGGCGTGCTCGGATTGACGTTCAAGGAGAACGTCCCCGACCTGCGCAACAGCCGCGTGGTCGACATCCTCCAGGAGCTCTCGAGTTTCGGCATCGAGGCGATGGTCCACGATCCGCTCGCCGATCCCGCGGAGGCGCGGCAGGAATTCGGCGTGGAGCTCTGCGAGCTTTCCGCCTTCCGCGACCTGCATGCGCTCATCCTCGCGGTGCCGCACCGCGCCTACCTGGAGATGGGGCCGGGGAGGCTGGGGGCGATGCTGCGCGGAGGAGGCGTCTTCATGGACGTCAAGAGCGTTTTCGAGCCTTCCGACCTTCCGGCCAACCTCGTCTACTGGAGCCTCTGATGAAGATCGAAGCGGTGATGCGGGAGCTGCGGGAGAGGCCGCGGCGTTGGCTGGTGACCGGCGCCGCCGGCTTCATCGGCTCGCATCTGGTGCAGGCGCTGCTCGATCTCGACCAGGAGGTGGTCGGCCTGGACAACTTCTCCACGGGGTTTCGCGAGAACCTCGAGGAGGTGCTGAGGGAGGTGGGCGAGAGGCGCGCGGCGCGCTTCCGCTTCCTCCTCGGCGACATCCGGGATCCGCAGATCTGCTCGGAGGCCTGCAAGGGCGTGGACGTCGTCCTGCACCAGGCCGCGCTGGGCTCGGTGCCGCGATCGATCGAGGACCCCGTGGCGAGTCACGAGTCCAACGTGGACGGTTTTCTGAACGTCCTCGTGGCCGCGCGCGACGCGGGGGTCCGGCGCTTCGTCTACGCGAGTTCGAGCTCGGTCTACGGCGACGAGCCCACCCTCCCCAAGGTGGAGGGAAGGGAAGGGAGGCCGCTTTCGCCCTACGCCGCCACCAAGCTCGTCAACGAGATCTACGCCGACGTCTTTTCCCGCTGCTACGGGATGGAGACGGTCGGCCTGCGCTATTTCAACGTCTTCGGCCCGCGCCAGCACCCGCAGGGGCCCTACGCCGCGGTGATTCCGCGGTGGACGCTGGCGCTTCTGGTCGGCGAGCCCTGCCGCATCTTCGGCGACGGCGAGACCTGTCGCGATTTCTGCTACGTGGAAAACGCGGTGCAGGCCAACCTCCTGGCCGCCACCGTCGAGGATCGGGAGGCGCTCGGCCGCGTCTACAACGTCGCCTGCGCGGATACGACCACGCTGAACGAACTCTTTTCCGCGCTGCGCGAGGAGGTGGCGCGCTTCCGACCGGAGGCGCGGCGGGCCGAGCCGGTCTACGAGGACTTCCGGCCGGGGGATATCCGCCGCTCCCTGGCCGACGTCTCCCTCGCCTCGCGGCTTCTGGGTTACGAGGTCACCCATCGAATCGGCGACGGCCTCCCGGCCACGGTGGCGTGGTTCGCCGCCGCGGCGAAGGCGCGGCGCTTCGCAGCCTGAAATCGGCTCGCGTCGGGCGTTTCCGCTGCGCCGATTCGTATTCGAAAAGGAAAACGGGGCCCGAGAAGGGCCCCGTTTTCACGTCGAGCTTCGGATCAGGACTCGGGCGTCCGGATCGCGGTGATGACCAGGAAGAACTTGTCCTCCTCCTCCAGGCAGAACTCGGCATTGCCGTTTTCGTCCACCGGCCCCGGGGTGTAGCCCGCCGCCTCGCTGCTGATCTGCCAGCGGTTGCCGCCGCCCGAAAGCGTGCCGTACCAGTCGCCGCCCTCGAGCTCGCGGAGGACGAGCTGCTCGCCATCCGCATGCTTCACGGTCAGCTTGAAGAGCTTGGGGTGGCGGGGGCACTGGGATGGGAAGGCGCAGAAGGGCGCCATGGAGATCTTCAACTCCTCCTGCTTCGTGAAGTGGTGGATGAAGGAGGCGTCGTAGTCGGTGGGGGGGTGCTCGTCGAGCTGGTCCCGGTAGATGGCCGCGACGTTGTTGACGCCGTAGACGGCCGTCCACCTCCCGGTCTGGACGAGCTGGACGCGCTCGCCGACCTCGAAGACGCCGCTGAAGTCGAGCTTGCCGCGGTCGGCGAAGTTCAGCCGGTAGATCGGATTGGGGGCCCCGACGTCGTCCGCCTTCTCCACGAAATCGATCCCCGAATCCCAGATCCGGTTGACGTGGAGGACGAGCGACTGCCCGTCCTCGAGCTCGACGCTCTTCGGGCTGCCGTCGACGAACTGGAGCAGGCCGCTCCACTCGTAGGCGAACATCGGCCGGTCGCGGAGCCTGGAGACGGTGGCCTGGTCGGCGGTGCACTCCACGCCGATCGGTTCGCTGCCGCCGGTGCCTCCCGTGCCGCCCGAACCGCCGGTGCCTCCCGTGCCTCCGGTGCCACCCGTGCCACCGGCGCCGCCGTCGCCCCCCGAGCCGCCGGTGCCGCCGTCGCCGCCGCTACCTCCATCACCACCGCCGCCGCCGACTCCACCCGTGGCGCCGGCGCCGCCACTTCCGCCATCGTTCCCGTCGCCGCCGTCATCTCCACCGCACGCGACCGCGAGCGCGAGCAAGAGGGTGGCCGCGCCGATCAGCAGTCGATCCTTCATCGTGGCCTCCTGTGCGTTCTGGACGCTAGCTGCGCAGGATTGTTACAGAAAGCCCACGGGGAGGAAAGGCGCGAGGTCTCGGATGGAAGCGAGGTGGTTGGAGCGCGCGAGGAAGGTCGAACTGCTCGTCCTGGACGTGGACGGCGTCTTGACCGATGGCGGCCTCTACTACGGGCCGGACGGGGAGGCCCTCAAGCGCTTCGACGTCCGCGATGGCCACGGGATCGTCCTCTGCCGGGATGCAGGCCTGCCGACGGCGATCCTCTCCGCACGCGTCTCGCCGGCGGTGGAGGCGCGCGCGCGGGAGCTCCGCATCCCCTTCGTCCTGCAGGGCGAGCGGGACAAGGGTACGGGGCTCGATCGTCTGCTTCGACGCTGCGGCCTTCCCGCCGAGGCCCTCGCGTACATCGGCGACGACCTCAACGACCTCCCGGTCCTCGCCCGAGTCGGCTTCAGCGCAGCTCCGGCGGACGCGCGGCCCGAGGTGAGGGAGCGCGTCCACTACGTCTGCGAAAGCCGAGGCGGGCACGGAGCGGTGCGCGAACTCTGCGAACTCATCCTCCGGGCCAAGGGCCTGTGGGAGAGGGCCGCGGCTTTCCATCCTCCGAGCCCATGAGTGTCCCCTGGCCCAAGCGCATCCGGCGTTTCTTGCGGGCGTACGCCGTGCTCGCACTCTTCTGGCTCCTCGGCCGGATTCCCTTTTCGCTGGCCCTGCGGCTGGGAAAGTGGGGTGGCCGGCTCGCCTTCCACCTCTTCGGCCGAGAGCGCCGGCTCGCTCTTTCCCACCTCGCCCTCGCCTTTCCCGAGTGGAGCGAGACCGAGCGCCGCGCCGTCGCCCGGCGGATGTTCGAATCGCTGGGCATCTCGGCCATGGAGCTCGCCCAACTTCGCAAGCTCGATCCCGTCCTCGAGGACTACGTTCGCCTGCCGAAGGAGGCCGAGGACCTCCTCCACCGAATCCGCCGGGGATGCGGCGTGGTGATGGTGACCGGCCACCTGGGCAACTGGGAGCTCCTCTTTCGCCGCTGCCTGAGGGCCGGCTTCGACGCCTACGCCGTGGGCAAGGAGAGCCACGACCCGCGCTTCACTGCCCTCATGGAGCGAATCCGCGGCGCGGACCGCGTGATCTGGCGGGGGGCGCCGGGGGCGGCGCGCCAGATGCTCCAGGTCTTTCGCAAGGACGGCTACCTCTCCCTCCTCATCGACCAGGACACCAAGGTCCAGGGCCTCTTCGTGCCCTTCTTCGGGCGCCTGGCCCACACGCCGCGGGCGGCTGCCGACCTGGCCCTGCGCGCGGGCGCGAGCGTGGCGGCCATCTTCATCCGCCGTCTGCCCGAGGGCGGACACGAGATCTCGGTCGAGGAGATCCCGCCGCCTCGCAGCGCCGATCCCGAGACCGCCGCCTGGGAACTGACCGCCGAGATGACGAAGCGGATCGAGGCGGCCATCCGTCGCAGCCCCCACGAATGGGTGTGGATGCACGAGCGCTGGAAGACCCGGCCCCCGGCGGAGAATGAAGCCGGGAACTCGCCGGTTTCTGCAGTGGCTTAGCAAATTTCGTGCCCCGCCCGAGCCTTCCGGCTTTACCGGCTCCATGGCGGGTGTTAGGTTGCGGGCGCATGGTGTCTCGAGGGGTCAACGGGGCGGCGGGCAGGCGAAAGCTGCGCGGTCTCGTGCCGGCGGCGAGCCTGCTTTTCGCCTTGGCGGCCTGCGCCGAGCCGCCCAGCGGCGAGGGGTGTCCGCCGGCGATCGCGCTCGCGGGGATGACCCTCCGCCACTACCCCGCCGAGGGCTCGCCCAGGGTGGCGCGGGCGAAGTCGGTCACCTACGACCGCGATACCGGCGTGATCGCGGGAGAGACCATCGCGGTGGACCTGCCTCCCGGTCGCGAGCTGCGGCGAGGAGGCGCCCGAATCGCCATCGCCAGCGCCCGGGGCGACGTCCAGGGCCGCGGGGCGGAGGCGAGCGGGAGGATCCGAATCGAGACCGGGATGGGGGACGTGGGAACGACCGAGGGCTCCACCTGGGAAGGGGAGAAGAAGCTCCTGTGGGGCGAACGTCCCGTCCAGGTGCGCGGGCCGGACTACGCGCTCGCGGGCGGCTCCTACCGCTACCACGCCGACGAGCAACGGCTGGTCCTCGACGGCGGTGTCGAGTTCCGTTCGCAGCCTCCTGCGGGAGGCCCCCCGCCCCTCGACCTGCAAAGTCCTCGGCTCACCGTCCACCATCGGGAGCGGCGCGCCGTCTTCGGTGGAGGCGTGGTGCTCACCCAGGGCGACCTGGTGGTTCGCTGCCCGGAGCTGGTCGCCCATTACGACGCCTCCTCTCGCATCGAGCGGGTGGTCTGCACCGAGGGCGTGCGCGCCGAGCAGGGAGCGCGCACCATGGAGGCCGGCCGCGGGGAGTTCGACAACGTCGGCCGCACCCTCGTCCTGAGCGGCGAGCCGATCATCCGCGAGGGCGAGCGCTGGATCCGGGGCGAGACGATGGTCTGGGAGGTCGACCACCGCCGCGCCCGGGTGGAGCAGGGGGAAGCGGAGCTCCCCGCCGCCGACCTGCCGGCGATCGCGGGGCGAGCGGGGGCGGGTCCGCTCCGCGTCACCGCGCGGGAGATCGTCTACGAAGCCGACGCGCGGAAGACGCGCTTCGACGGCGGGGTGGTGGCGCGTCGGGGCACGATGACGCTGCGCACGGGCCGGTTGGTGGCCCTCACCTCCGACGATGGTCGCCTGGAGTCGGCCTGGACGGAGGCCGGTCCGGTCGTGGTCCTCGAGGGGAGGCGCCGCGCCAGCTCGGGGCGGGCGGAACTCCTGGCCGGCGGCCGGCGGCTGATCTTGACCGGTCAGCCGCGGCTGAGCGAGGGCGAATCCTTCCTGGAAGGCGACCGCGTGATCTTCTTCCTGGGACAGGACCGCGTGGAGGTGGAGCGGCCCCGGGCGGCGTTCCCGCTGGACCGGGCTGCCGGGAGGGAGGGCCGATGAGCGCCGTTTCCCTGGCGGATCTTCCGGTGCTGCGGGCAGAGGGGCTGGTCAAGGCCTTCCGCGGGCGCCGCGTGGTCGACGACGTGACGCTCGAGGTCCATCGCGGCGAGGTGGTCGGCTTGCTCGGCCCCAACGGAGCCGGCAAGTCCACCTCGTTCAACATGATCGTCGGGATGATCCGCCCGGACGAGGGGAGGGTCTATCTCGGCGACCGGGATCTCACGCGCGAGCCCATGTACCGGAGGGCGCGCGCCGGCCTGGGCTACCTGCCGCAGGAGGCGTCGATCTTCCGCAAGCTCACCGTGCGCGAAAATTTCCTCGCGATCCTGGAAGGTCTGCCGATCAGCCGGGCCGAGCGGCTCCGCCGGGCGGAAGAGCTACTGGAGGAGTTCGGCCTGCAGGCGGTGGCGGATGCGCGGGGCGAAACCCTTTCCGGCGGCGAGCGCCGGCGCTGCGAGATCGCGCGCTCGCTCATCCCGGGCCCGTCCTACATCCTCTTCGACGAGCCCTTCGCCGGCGTGGATCCGATCAACGTGGCCGAGATCCAGCGGCAGATCGCCGACCTGAAAAGGAGGGGCCTGGGAGTGCTCATCACGGACCACAACGTCCGCGAGACGCTGGGGATCTGTGACCGGGCCTACATCATCGCGGGCGGTCGGATCCTCGAGGAGGGTACGCCAGCGCAGATCGCCGCGAGCGAGAGAGCACGATCGATCTACCTGGGAGAGAAGTTTCGCCTCGATTGAGGGGCCGTTGGTCGTTTTCGCGGGCGGTCGGCGCCGGGTAAGATCTCCGGGCCGCCGTCCAGACGAGGGTCGTCGATGTCCTTCGAGTTGAAGCAGCAGCTTCGAATGTCCCAGCAGCTGGTGATGACGCCCCAGCTGCAGCTGGCGATCAAGTTGCTGCAGCTCTCGCACCTCGAGCTGGAGAGCCTGATCCGGTCGGAGCTCGAACAGAACCCGATGCTCGAGGAGGCGACGACCAGCACCGACGTCGAGGACCGGGACGCGCTGCAGCAGGAGCTGAGTTCGATCGAGCGCTTCGTCGGCGAGGTGGACTCGCAGCCCACGCCCCCGAGCGAAGGAGAGGCGCTTTCCAACGAGGCGCAAAACGAGATCGACTGGGAAGCCTACCTGGACCACTACCTCCTTTCGCCCGCGACCCCCTCCAATCGCGAGGTGGGCGAGGAGCTACCCGGGCCGGAGGCGACGCTCTCGCGCGCGCCCTCGCTCCTCGATCATCTGACGAGCCAGCTCGCCTTCCTCGACCTGAGCGAGGAGGAAAAGCGAGTCGCCCAGCTCATCCTCGGCAATCTCGACGATCAGGGTTATTTCCGGCTCGAGGGCGTGGAGGGCGATCCCATCATCCCGATCGCCTACGAGGCCGGGGTCTCCTTCCAGGTGGCCGCGCGCGTGCTGGCCAAGCTGCAGACTCTCGATCCGCCCGGCGTCTGCGCTCGCGATCTGGAGGAATGCTTGCTCATCCAGGCTCGCGTCGCCGGAGAGGAGGATACGCTGGTGGGGCGGATCATCCGCTGCCATCTGCGCGACCTGGAAGCGAAGAACCTCAAGGCGATCTGCGAGGGGGTGGGCGCGAGCAAGGAGGAGGTGATCGAGGCGATCCGGATCATCGAGAGCTTCGATCCCAAGCCGGCCCGCCACTTCGCCACCGAGGAACCGCGCTACATCACGCCCGACGTCTACGTGTACAAGGTCGGCGACGACTACGTCGTCCAGGTCAACGACGACGGCCTTTCGAAGCTGCGCATCAGCAATCGCTACCGGGAGGCGCTGCGCGACGCGCAAAGCAAGGGATTCATCCAGGACAAGCTGCGCTCCGCGGTCTGGCTCATCCGCTCCATTCACCAGCGGCAGCGCACCATCCAGAAGGTCACCGAATCGATCGTCAAGTTCCAGCGCGAGTTCTTCGACAAGGGCGTCGCCTACCTCAAGCCGATGATCCTCAAGGACGTGGCCGACGACATCGGCATGCACGAGTCCACCGTCTCGCGCGTGACCACGAACAAGTACGTGCACACGCCGCAGGGGATCTTCGAGCTGAAGTATTTCTTCAACTCGGCCATCTCCACCACGGGCGGGGACGAGATCGCCAGCGAAGCGGTCAAGGAGGAGATCCGCAAGCTGGTCGCCAGCGAGGATCCGCGGGCACCCTATTCGGACCAGAAGATCGCCGACCTGCTGCGCGAGAAGAACATCGAGATCGCCCGCCGCACCGTGGCCAAGTACCGCGAGGCGATGGGGATCCTGCCTTCCTCGAAGCGAAAGCGCCTCTACTGATCCGGCCGCGCGGATACCGGTCACGGCACTCGGCAGCCGTGGCAGGCCCGTGATCGCAGCCGTCCAGGATTCTGGCGCTTCCCCGTCGCCTTGGGGCAAACTGGGCGAAAGCAGGCCGGTCGCGCGAGTCCGGCGCGGCGGGGGGACCGGGGCGGTCGCCGCCCGGGCCAACGTCGTGGCCGGTCGCGTCCGCGGCGGAAGTCCCGGAGGTCCCGGTGAAGCATCCGGCGGAGAGAGGGATCCTCGTCGTCGACGACGACCGTCGTTTCCAGGAGTTCGTGGCCCGCGTGGCGGGACGCCTGGGCGTGGGCTGCGTTCACGCTCACTCCGGGGAGGAGGCGCTGCGAATTCTCGGAACCCAGGCCTTCCGGCTGGTGATCCTCGACGGCTTGCTCCCGGGGATTCGGGGCGAGGACGTGGTGCGCAAGATCCGCGAGCGCTTCGGTCCCGAGGAGTTGCCCATCCTCTTCTGCTCCGCCTTCTATCGGGACATCCGCAGCTACCGCTTCCTGATGAACGAGTGCAGGGTCAACCAGGTCCTGCACAAGCCGGTGGACGAGGAGCGGTTCCTGGAGGTCCTCGAAAAGCTTTTCGGAGCGGAGGGCAGGGAGACCTTGCCGCCGGAACCGGAGGAGCGGGCGGAGCTTCGAGCCAGCTACGTCGCCTCCGCCATCGAGAGGGTGGAATCGATGCGCCGGACCCTGCAGGTGCTCGCCGAGCAGGATGCCCCGGACCTCGTCTCCGCCCTTCGTCTGGAGGCGCACCGCTTTCGCGGCTCCGGCGCCTCCTTCGACCTCCCCGAGGTCAGCCGGCTCGGAGGCGCCATCGAAGACCTCCTCACGAGCAGGCCGAAGGAAGGTGGGCTGCCAGGGGCCTTCCGCTCCCGCCTGGAGGGCCTCCTCGACGCGCTCGAATCGGCGCTGCGGCGCGAGGCCGGGCAGTCGCCCATCGCGGAGCTGCGGGGCTTTTCGCCGCGCCCGCGCATCCTCCTCGTGGACGATCCGGAGTCGGCGCTGGCCCGGCAGGTGAATCAGCTTCAGGCCGATGGTCAGCCGATCTGGGTGGTGGCGCGGGGGGAGGCCCTGCGCAAGGTCGTCGAACTGCAAACCGACGCCGTCTTCGTGGCCGCCGATGGCGAAGACGGCCTCGACGGCGCGATCCCGATCTGCGCCACCCTCCGCGTGGTCACCAGCGCCGCGATCATCCTGATGGCGCGCGAAGCAGGCGTTCGCTCTCGCCTGAACGCGCTGGAGGCGGGGGCGAGGGCGGTGGTTCCCCGCCCCACGGAGCCGGAGGCTCTCTTTCGCTTCGCCGCGCTCTTCGGCAAGGAGATCGTGCGCCGTCCCGTGCTTCTTTTGGGCCGCAAGGGGGACTTCCTCGGCGACGTGGCCGAGAAGATCGGCTACCTGGGGCGCGCCGCCGTTCCCTGCACCGATCCGGAACGCATCTTCTTCGCCCTCGAGGATCACGCGCCCTCGCTCTTGCTCGTGGACGCCGACCCCGACTGGGAGGAGTCGCTGGCGGTGGTGCGCATGATCCGCGGCGATCTGCGCCACCTCGACCTCCCCATCGTCCTGGCCAGCGAGCGCACGCATCGCGAGTGGATCGGCGAGGCCATCGCTTCCGGAGCGACCGCCTGCATCGCCAAGCCCGTCTCGCTGATCGACCTGGAGCCGCTCCTTTCCTCGTGGGCGGTCCAGGGCGGCTGGCGGACGAAGGAGCTCTCGGGCCTGGACGTGACCACCGGCCTGATGGGCCGCGAGCGCTTCGAGCGCGTCCTGCAGCGAAGCGTCGGCCTGGCCAAGCGGCAGGGCATCGTCCTTTCCGTCCTCGGTTTCGAGACGGGGCTGGCCGGCGTGCGCCGGCGCCACGGGGGCCTGCGGGGCGAGGAGATCGCCGCCGCCTTCGCCCATCACCTGGCCACCTCGCTGCGGAGGACAGATATCGTGGCGCGGTGGGGGCCCGATCGCTTCCTCGCCCTGCTTTCCGACGCTCGGGCGGAGGATGCCCGGCGGATCGCCCAGGAGCGCCTCGACTGGCTGGTCAAGCACATGGGCACGCTGGCCCAGGAGGCTCGGCCCGCCTTCGCCACCGTCACCTTCCCGGACCTGCGCGTCGGCGCCTCGGCCCTTCTCGAGCAAATCGCTCGGACCCTCGACGAAGCGCTTCCCAGGGAGTACTGGGAAGAGGACTTCGTGGTGGAGGTCGATCGCTGATCCCACCGCCAGGCCGGTAGCGACGATGAAGCAGACCACCCAGGATCCTCGCACGGAAAAGCTGCCGCGCATCCTTCTGGTCACGGGATCGAGCGGCAGTGGAAAGACCACCGCGCTGCGCGCCCTCGAGGACGCCGGCTACTTCTGCATCGACAACCTCCCGGTGCCGCTTCTGGGCAAGCTCCTGGAACTCGCCCGCAAGGCTGGCGACATGCACCGCATCGCGGTGGTCGTCGACGCTCGGGAGGGCCGCTTTCTGGCCGACCTCCCCCGCGCCGTCGGCAAGCTCCGACAGGGCGATGCGCGAGTGGAGGTCCTCTACCTCGACGCCTCCGACGAGGTCCTGATCCGGCGCTACTCCGAGACGCGGCGGCGGCACCCGCTCGCCGTCGACGGCAGCGTGGTCGACGGGATCGCCGAGGAGCGGAGAATGCTGCGCGAGCTGCGCAGCCTCGCCGACGAGGCCGTGGACACGTCGAATCTCACGGTCCACGAGCTGAAGCGGCTGATCCACGCGCGCTTCGCGCGCGAATCGGACGAGCTGAGCGTGGCTCTCGTCTCCTTCGGCTTTCGCTACGGCCTGCCACCCCAGGCCGACCTCGTCCTCGACGTCCGCTTTCTCCCCAACCCCTACTTCGTGCCCGAGATGCGCGCGCGCACCGGTCGGGACGAAGACGTGGCCGCCTACGTCCTCGACCGGAGCGAGGCGCGGGAATTTCTCGACCGCGCGGTGGAGCTGATCGGCTTTCTGGTCCCCCACTATCGGCGGGAGGGAAAGAGCTACCTGACCATCGCCATCGGCTGCACGGGCGGCAAGCATCGCAGCGTGGCCGTCGTCCGCGAGCTGGGGCGGCGCCTGGAAGGGGAGGGACTGCTGCTCCATATCTGGGACCGAGACATCGAAAAGGAGTGAGGCGCTCGGTGGCGCCTGGAAAGGAGGTCCGATGCCCCGCTACGTTTCGCCCCAGCAAGCCTGGGAGCTGATGCAGCAAGAGGGATATACCTACGTGGACGTTCGGTCTCCGGAGGAGTACGCCGCTTCCCATCCCAAGGGAGCGATCAACCTCCCCTTCCTCTTCATCGGCCCGGAGGGCCGCCGGCCCAACCCGGACTTCTTGGAGACCTTCCGCAAGGTCTTGCCGCCCGGCTCGAAGTTCATCCTCGGCTGCGCGGGCGGGAATCGCTCCGCCGCGGCGGTCGAGGTCCTGGCCCGGGAGGGCTGGGGCGACGAGATCGTCGAGTGCCGCGCCGGCTTCTTCGGGCGCAAGGACGCCGAAGGCCGGGTCGTCGAGACCGGCTGGAGCGCCTCGGGCTTGCCCTGCGAGGAGGGCGCGACCGAGGGGCGAAGCTGGGAGGACCTGCGCCGCCGGTAATGGCGAGCGCGGTGTCCGCCGACCCGAGAAGCGTTTCGCCAGTCCGACCGGCTGCGCGACGGATCCCTCGCCGTGGCCGGCGGTTCTCGCTCCTCGACGCCGCCACGGCCGGCCCGCGGGCCGGCCTGTGGAAAGTTCTTCACAGGGTGCGCGTGGACGGAGGGATCCCCCTCGTGTAGGTTGAAAACCTGCCCGGATCCTTCGGCTTTTCCATGGAACGAGCCTCCATGCGCACCGCCTTCGGCGCCCTCGATCGTTTCGCCAGCCCGGCTGGCGAGGCCCGGGGTCTGCCCGGTGGCGGCCTCGCCCATTCCCTGGTCGAGGAGCTCTTTTCGGGCAGCGCCGAGCAGCGGGCGCGGGCCGCGACCCGCATCGAAGCCGTGCTCGGGCTGGAGGCGGTGGAGCCGCTCTGCGAGGCCCTGACCGTCGAAACCGGGGCCGAGGTCCTGGCAGCGATCTGCGCCAGCCTGGGTCGGCTGGGCGCGGAGGAGGCCTACGACTTTCTCCGCCCTCACCTCGCCGCGGAGGAGCCCTCGGTACGCGCCGCCGCCATCGAGGCCTGCCTGCGCCTGGTCCGAACCGAACCGGACCGCTCGTGGCTGGTGGAACTCGGCCTGGGCGACGCTTCGGCTCCCGTGCGGCGACGAACCTTTCTCGCGGCCGCGGCGCTGCCGGGATTCGAGCTCTTGCCCTTGGCGCTGCGGTGCCGGACCGACGGCGATCCCCACGTGCGCCGACTCGCCTACGTGGCGCTGGCCAGCGAATCCGATCCGGCCGTGGCCCGGCGCGCCCTCGAGGCGCTTTCCGATCCCGACGAGGGCGTGAGGCGCGCGGTAGGGCCCTTGCTTTCGCGCCGCTTCGGCGTCGACGGGGCGGCGTCGGCCTCGTCGTCGTCCGCGAGGTCGCAGCCGGGGAGCGCACCGGAGACGCTCGCGAAGGCTCCCGATGGCGCCGGGCCGGTCGTCGCGGCGGCCGCGCGCACCACGCAGGAGCCCGGGATCCCCTTCGAAGAGATCGAGCTGGTGCTGATGACTTCGCTCAGGGGAGCGACCCTCGCCGATCTCGTGGAGCGGCTCGACAGGGGGGAGGCCGAGGTGGCCAGGGTCGTCGAGCGCTACCTGGCCGAGGGGCGGCTCGTCCTCCGGGGATCGAGGTTGTATCTGCCCTGAGGAGGACCTGTGGACGGCATCCGATATCCGCGTAAGCGCTTCGCCGAGATCCTGGGCCTCAGCGAGGAGGAGCTCGGGCGCCGGGAGGCGGAGCACGGCATCGAGGCCAAAGACAGCGTCCTCCCCGTCGCCGAGCTCTCGCGCTACCGGGAGATCTTCGGCATCCGCCCCGCGCCGCTCCCCCAGCGGCGCCAACTCTTTTTGAACTTCAAGGGCGGGACCGGAAAGACCAGCCTCTCGACGGCCTATTCCTTCCGCCTGGCCGAGATGGGCTACCGCGTCCTGCTCGTGGACCTCGACTCCCAGGGCCACGCCACCAAGTGCATCGGCTACGAGGGAGAGGAGCAGCCTCACACCCTCTTCGACGTCCTCGTTCGCAAGATGCCCGTCAAGGACGTGGTGCTGCGTACCCCGCTGGAGGAGCTCCACCTCATCCCCTCCAATCTGCGGATGAGCACCATCGACCTGGCGCTGATGCCGATGAGCGGCCGGGAGCTCAAGCTCCGCAAGGCCCTGGAGGAGGTCGCCACCGACTACGACTTCGTGATCTTCGACGCGCCGCCCTCCTTCGGCCTGCTCAACCTCAACGCCATCATGGCGGCGGACGACCTCTTCGTCCCGGTCCTCCCCGATTTTCTCTCCTTCCACGGCCTCAAGCTCCTCTTCGAGACCATCGCCGAGCTGGAGGAGGACCTGGACCACGAGCTGCAGCAGATCGTGATCGTCCTGAACGCCTACAACCCCACCACGAAGATCGCCCGGGCGGCGCGCGAGGCCCTGGAAACCCACTACGGCGAGTACCTGGCGAAGTCGGTGGTACGCCAGTGCACGAAGTTCGCGCAGGCTTCCAGCGAGGGAATTCCGATCTTCGCCTACGACCCGACGAGCAAGGGAGCCGAGGACGTGCAGAGCCTGATCGACGAGATCCTGCCCCGGCTGCCAGGCGGCGCGTGGGCGATGGAGAAAGTGGGATGAAGAGTTCGTTCGACGCCAACGTCTCCCGGGTCAAGCCGCGGCAGCGGCTGACCGCGCTCGCGATCCGCGAGGAGATGGCGGAGTCCATCTCCGAGGACCTCGCCCAGGCGTTGCTCCGCCCCCGGTTGCACGGCCGCGCGGATTTTCCCGAGGAGACGGGGGCGGCTGAAGAAGCGCGGCGGGCCGAGGAGGCGCGGCGGGCCGAGGAGGCGCGCAAGGCCGAGGAGGCGCGCAAGGCCGAGGAGGCGCGCAAGGCCGAGGAAGCGCGCAAGGCCGAGGAAGCGCGCCAGGCCGAGGAGGCGCGCCAGGCCGAGGAAGCGCG
>QGUN01000097.1 GCA_003242475.1 Pseudomonadota bacterium | reverse complement strand
TTGGGGCGGGCCCCCCGCACGCCACCGGCGCGGCCATCAAGGCGGTTCGTGCCCGCTACCTGGCGGGCTTCGATGGCACCTCGAACGTGCTCGCCGCGCGCCACTACGGGATCCCGCCCTTCGGCACCATGGCCCACAGCTACGTGCAGGCCCACGGCAGCGAGGCGCGGGCCTTCGAGATCTTCGCGCGGCTCTTCCCGGGGACGACGCTGCTGGTGGACACCTACGACACGCTCCGCGCGGTGGACGAGGTGGTGGCGCTGGCGCGGAGGATGGGACCGGACTTCCAGGTGGGGGCGATCCGGCTCGACTCGGGGGACCTGGGCGCGCTGGCGCGGGAGGCGAGAGCGCGCCTCGACGCCGCCGGCCTCGGCCAGGTGAAGATCTTCGCCTCCTCCAACCTCGACGAGTGGGAGCTCGCCGCTCTCGTGGGCGCGGGCGCACCCATCGACGCCTTCGGCGTGGGGACGCGGCTGGTGATCTCCACCGACGCTCCGACGCTGGACATGGCCTACAAGCTGGTCGAGTACGAGGGCGTCGGGCGGACCAAGCTCTCGGCGGGAAAGCCCATCTACCCCGGGGGCAAGCAGGTGTTTCGGAGGGTGGAGGGCGGCCGCTTCGTCGAGGACGTGATCGCCCGCCACGACGAGACCTTCCCCGGCGAGCCGCTCCTCGTCCAGGTCATGGCCGGAGGCAAGCGACTGCTGCGCGAGGGCCTGCCGCAGGCGCGGCGGCGGGCGCGCGAGCAGGTGGCGGCGCTGCCGCCGGAGGTGCGCGCCCTGGATCCGACGGCCGAATATCCGGTGCGCTTCAGCAAGAGGCTCCAGCAGGACCTGGAGGCGCTGCGCCAGGCCCGCGCGTAGGGGCTGCGCTGCCGAGGCCCCTTGCCTGGCCAGGGCCTTTCTGGAAACTTGCCGCCATGTCGCGAAAGTTTCGAGTGCTCGGGGTGCAGCAGATCGCCGTGGGCGCCTCCGACAAGTCGGCGCTGCGGCGCTTGTGGGTCGACCTTCTCGGCCTGCCGCTGGTGGGAAACTTCCGCAGCGAGCGGGAAAACGTGGACGAGGACATCGCCGTCGCCGGCGTCGGGCCTTTCCGCGTGGAGATCGACCTGATGCAGCCGCTCGATCCGGACAGAAAACCCCGGGTCGATCAGCCTCCGCTCAACCACGTCGGCCTCTGGGTGGACGACCTTCCGGCCGCGGTCGAGGCGCTCACCGCCGCCGGGGTCCGCTTCGCGCCGGGTGGCATCCGCAAGGGCGCGGCCGGCCACGACGTCTGCTTCATCCATCCCAGGGGCAACGAGGAATTTCCGCTCTCGGGCGAGGGCGTCCTCATCGAGCTGGTGCAGGCGCCGCCGGAGGTGATCCGGGCCTACGAGGAGGCCCAGGCGAGGCAGGGCGGGGAATAGTCCCGCCCCACATGCGGTTCGCCGGTCGCTCGTCGCTTGCATCGCCAGGGCCCAGGCCCTCGTTCGCTTCCTTCACGGGAGGTATCCGATGGACTGTCGAATCCGAACCTTCGTGGTGACGGCCGCTTCGCTCTTCGCGTTGTCCGCTGCTTCCGCCTCCGCCATGCCGGAGGTTCCCCACCCCAGTCCGCGTGCGAAGGTCGAGCAGCGCGTGGGGATCACCGATTTCTCGATCTCGTATTCCAGCCCCGGCGTGAAGGGCCGAACGATCTGGGGTGAGCTCGTCCCCTACGACGAGCTGTGGCGCGCGGGCGCAAACGAGGCCACCGTGCTGAGCGCCAGCCGCGACTTCTTCCTCGGCGACGCGGCGGTGCCGGCGGGCTCCTACTCGCTCTTCGTGATCCCGGCGAAGGAGGGCGAGTGGACGGTCGTCCTCAACTCCGACCACCAGATCTGGGGCACGCGCGGCTACGATGCCGCCAAGGACGTGGCGCGGATCCGCGTGCGTCCGACTGCGCTCTCGGAGTCCCGCGAGCGGCTCACCTACATCTTTTCCGACGCCAGCGACGACGCGGTGAACCTCGATCTCGAATGGGAGAAGATCCGCCTGCGCATTCCGCTTCGCGTCGACACCAAGGGCCACGTCCTTGCGGAGATCGAGCGGGCCGTCGATCAGGCGTGGCAGCCGCACGCGACCTCCGCCAAGTATCTCCTCGACAACGACCTCGATCTGAACCGGGCGCTCGAGCTGGTGGATGCCTCCATCTCCATCCGGCCCACCTGGCGCAACCACTGGACCAAGGCGCAGATCCTCCACAAGCTCGGAAAGAAGAAGCAGGCGGTGCAGGTCGCCCGGCAGGCTCAGAAGCTCGGCCAGGGCGACTACATCTTCGAGAACTTCTACGCCGCCGACGTGACGCGGGCCATCGAGAGCTGGAAGTGAGCGGATGCGCCCGCAGCGGATCGACGACCGGGCCGCGTTGGTCTCCGTGACGCCGGCCTACCTGCGCGGGCAGGCCCGGTCGTTTTTCCCCCTGCACTTCGCATCGAAGGAGGACCGGCTTCGCGCCGTCCGCGAGGCGGCCGGCCGGCCTCCGTGCGCGTCCGTGCTGGAGGGGATCCGTCGGCAGAACGCCAGGCTCGCGCCGAGCCCGGCGCGGGAGCGCAACCTGGAGCTTCTGGGCCGCGGGGCGGTGGCGGTGGTCACCGGCCAGCAGGTCGGGCTCTTCGGTGGCCCCCTCTTCACCGTCTACAAGGCGGCCACGGCGATCCGCGCGGCGCGGCTGCTTTCCGAAGAGAGTGGCCATCCCGCCGTCCCCGTCTTCTGGCTGCAGACGGAGGACCACGACCTCCCCGAGATCGCGCGCT
Source organism: Pseudomonadota bacterium (assembly GCA_003242475.1). Taxonomy (GTDB): domain Bacteria; phylum Myxococcota; class Myxococcia; order Myxococcales; family Vulgatibacteraceae; genus ZC4RG40. The sequence continues at coordinate 3,306 of QGUN01000097.1, read as the reverse complement.
TCGGCGTGCCGGACGCGGACGGCCGGCCCCTGGAACTCGTCCTTCCTCACGATCCGCTCAGCCGCCGATCGATCGCCCACCTCCGCCTTCCCGCCACGGTCGAGGAGTTGCTCGCGGAGCTCGGGGAGGTGCTGGGGCACCTTCCCTTTGCCCACGAGCACCTGGCCGTGCTTCGTGCGCACTACCGGCCCGGCGCGAGCTTCGGCGCGGCTTTCGTGGGGCTCTTGGCGGAGCTCTTCGCCGAGGAGGGACTCGTCTTCGTCGACCCGCGCGACGAGGCCTTCGGAAGCGTCGCGGTCGAGGTGCACCGCTGGGCGCTCGAGGAGGCGGGCGCCATCGAGGAGCGATTGCGGGCGCGGGCCGAGGCGTTGCGGGCGGAGGGCTTTGCAGTGGCGGTGGCGCTTCGCGAGCGCTCGCCGCTCTCCTTCTTCCATCCCCAGGGGCGCGAGGGGCCGCGCCACCGGCTGGTGGCGCAAGGGGATGCGTTCGCGCTGGCGGGAGCCGAGGGCCGCTGGTCGCGCGCCGAGCTGCTGCGGATCCTCGGGGACGACCCGCTGCGCTTCTCCACCAGCGCGCTGCTTCGGCCGCTACTCCAGGACCTGCTGCTGCCGACGGCGGCCTACGTCGGAGGGCCCGGCGAGATCGCGTACTTCGCCCAGCTCGGTCCCTTGTACGAGCTTTTCGGCCGGCCGATGCCGCTCCTCTTTCACCGCGCCCAGTTCCGCGTGCTGGAGGGCCGGGTGACGAGGCGGTTGTCGCGCCTCGGATTGCGCGAGGAGGACCTCGAGCGCGACGACTCCGAACTTCTCGCGCGCCTGGGCGGAAGCGAGTTTTCCTCGCTCGAGGAAGAGCTGCTCTCTCCCCTCCTGGCCGCGCTCGAAAGGCGCGCGGCCGAGATCCTGGCGGTCGATCCTTCGCTCGAACGCGCCATCCGGCGGACGCGATTTTCCGTGCAGCGGGCGGTGTCTCGTTTTTCTTCCAAGGTGGTTCGCGCCCAGCTTCAGCGCGAGGGCAGGGTGCTCGAGGATCTGCGGTACTTGCGCGACGCGCTTCGGCCGAAGGGTATCCCCCAGGAGCGCTTTTTCGGGCTCGCCTACGCGGCGGCCCGTTTCGGGCAGCGGGATTTTCTGCGCGCGGTGCTGCGCCAGGCGGATCCGCTGGACCCTGCGTCGCGAGCGCTGCTCGAAGAGGAGATCGCTGGGGGCGGGCGGTGATGCGGATCGGGATCGTCGGTTTCCCCACGCCCGGCGGCAGCGGGGTGGTGGCGGCAGAGCTGGCGGCGGGGCTAGCTGCGCGCGGGCACGCGGTGCACCTGCTGACGACCGGCACACCGCACCGAGAGCTGAGGGCGCCTTCGCTTCGGGTGCACGTGGTGGACGCGGCACCCCATCCCGTGCTGGGCCATCCGGACGTCGCCCTCGCCCTGGCGTCGCGGATCGTGGACGTGGCGCGGCAGGAAGGCCTGGAGATCGTCAACGTCCACTACGCCGCGCCGCACGCGCTGAGTGCCTTTCTGGCGGCGAGGGCGCTCGGGCCTTCGCCGCCGCGCGTCGTCGTCTCGCTGCACGGCACCGACGTCACGCGGCTCGGCGCCGATCCCTCGTACCGATCCGCGCTGTCCTTTCTCATCTGCACTGCCGATGCCGTGACCGTTCCCTCGCAATTTCTGGCCGACCAGGCGCGGAGCGTCTTCGAGATCGAGGGAAGCGTGGACGTCATCCCCAACTTCGTGGACGTGGAGCGCTTCCGGCCGGCAGAAAAGCGAGACATCGAGTTTTGGAGGACGCTCTTTCCCGGGATGGAACCGGAGGCGCCGCTTCTCGTCCACGTCTCGAATTTCCGACCGATCAAGCGGACCTTGGACCTGGTCGAGGTTCTGGCGCGGGTGCGGCGCCGGCTTCCGGCGCGGATGATCCTCGTGGGGGACGGACCCGAGCGGAAGCGAACCGAGGCGCGGGCATGGGAGCTCGGGATCGCCGACGCCGTTCGCTTCCTCGGCACCACGTCGGATCTGGCCTCGATCGTGCGGCAGGCCGACCTCTTCGTCGTCACCAGCGAGTCGGAGAGCTTCTGCCTGGCGGCGCTGGAGGCGCTGGCCTGTGGCGTCCCCGTGATCGGCTACCGCGTCGGCGGCCTGCCCGAGCTGGTCACCGAGGAGGTCGGCCGGCTGGTGCCGCCCTTTTCCGTGGAGGCGCTCGCCGGGGCGGCGATCGAGCTCTTGCAATCGCCGGCCCGCGCCGAGATGGCCCGCAAGGCCCGGGCGCGCGCCGAGGCGCAGTACCGCCCCGGGCCGGCCCTCGACCGCTACGAATCCCTCTTTCGACGCGTCCTCGTCGAGCAGGAGGGGAGATGATCCGCTTCGCCTCGTCGCTACTTCTTCTGTCGATCGCCTTCCCGGCGCTGGCCGCGATGGATGGGAACATGCACGCAGGAGAGCTCGCACATCAGCTGGACCGCCTTTCCCGGACCGGCCGGGTCCTCTACGTGGCGGCGCATCCCGACGACGAGAACACGCGCCTGCTCGCCTACCTGGCCAACGCCGAGCACCTGGAGGTGGCCTACCTCTCGCTCACTCGCGGCGGCGGCGGACAGAACCTCATCGGCGCGGAAAAGGGCGTCCTCTTGGACGTGATCCGCACCGAGGAGCTTCTCGCCGCCCGCCGCATCGACGGCGCGCGGCAGTTTTTCACCAACGCCCGCGACTACGGCTACTCCAAGCGACTCGAGGAGGCGCTGGAGATCTGGGGCCTGGAGCAGGTGCTCTCCGACGTGGTCTGGGTGATCCGCACCTTCCAGCCGGACGTGATCATCACCCGCTTCGACGAGACCCCGCCCAACCACGGCCACCACATGGCCTCGGCGCGGCTGGCCCGGCTCGCCTTCGACGCCGCCGCGGATCCTCGGCGCTTCCCGGAGCACTTCGAGGCCGGCGCGCGGCCGTGGAAGGCGGAGCGCTTGCTGCACAACCTCGCTCCCTGGCGCACGGAGAAGCTCCCCGAGGACGCCATCTCCGTGGACGTGGGCGGCTACGACCCGCGACTGGGGAGAAGCTACGGCGAGATCGCCGCGGTCTCGCGCTCGCAGCACAAGAGCCAGGGCTTCGGCGCGGCCGGCACGCGCGGAAGCCAGCTCGAGCATTTCGTCTGGGTCGCCGGCAGCCGGCCCGCGCAGGGCCTCTTCGACGGCATCGACCTGGGGTGGGGGAGATACGGCGAGGCGGCCCGGCCTTATGTGGAGGCGCTCGACCACGCCCGGGCCGCGCTCGACCGCGACCACCCCGAGCGCGCGCTCGGCCGCCCTGCCCGG
>QGUN01000096.1 GCA_003242475.1 Pseudomonadota bacterium | reverse complement strand
GGCACGTACCGGTTGCTGGAGGCCGCATGAAGCTCCTTTGCGGCGAGGCCCTCTGGTCCCCCGAGACGGGATTTTCCACTCCTCCTTCCGGCGCGGCCGTGCTGGTCGACGGGCAGGGGAGAGCCGTCGCTCGGGGCGCCGCCGACGCGCTTCGCCGCGCGCACCCCGGCATCCCGGTGGAGGAGGGCGAGGGCGTCCTCATGCCGGGCCTGGTCGACTGCCACGCCCACCTGGAAATCGCGGCCCTCGCCGGGTGCGTGGAAAAGGGCCTCGGCCTGGGGCGCTGGGTGACGGAGCTGACCCAGCTGCTCCCCGAGAAACCCGCTGAGGAGAAGCGCGAGGCGGCGCTCGACGCCGCGCGCACCATGCGCTCGCTCGGCACCGTGGCGGTGGCCGACGTCTGCACCAGCCTCGCCACCGCGCCCATCCTGCGCGAGGCGGGGCTCTTCGGCGTCTCGCTCCTCGAGGTGGTGGGGGCGAGCGAGGCGGCCGGCGCCGCCGCGTTCGAGCGGGCCTGCCAGCGCCTCGCCGCCTTTCCGCCGGGCGACGGCGTCGACGTCGACATCGTTCCGCACTCCGCCTATGGCACGGCGCCTTCCGTGATCGTCGCCATCGCGCGCGGCGACGGCGTCCGGAGCGTCCATCTGGCCGAGCACCAGGACGAGATTCGGTGGCTGGTCTCGGGTGAAGGCGGTTTCGCGGATTTCCTGAGTTCGAGAGGGGCGCCGGTGCCCGGAAAGCGGCCCGTCCCCTATCTGCGCGAGCTGGGCGCCCTCGGGTCGCGAACGCTGGCGGTGCATCTGGTCGAGGCCAGCGAGGAGGAGCTCGGGATCCTGCGCGAGGTCGGCGCCACCGCGGTCCTCTGCCCGCGCAGCAACCTCCACATCGGTGGCAAGCTCCCCGACCTGCATGCCATCCGCCGCGCGGGCCTGCGGTGGGCGCTCGGGACCGACTCGCTCGTCTCCACGCCCGACCACGACCTGCTCGGCGAGGTACGCGTCCTGGCCGAGGCCTTCCCCGACGTGCCGCTGGACGAGATGCTGCGCGCTGCGACCGTCTCCGGCGCCGCTGCGCTGGGGCTCGAGGCCCACCCCTGGGTGCGCATCCCCTTCGAGCGCTTTCCGCGCGGCAAGGAGGCCCTCGCATGATCGAGCGCATCCTCCGATGGGGCCGGCTCGTGCGCTTCTCGCACACGATCTTCTCGGTGCCTTTCGCGGTGGCGGCGGCGGCGGTGGCGGCGGCCTCGTACCCCATCGATTTGCGCAAGGCCCTGCTCATCCTCGTCTGCGTGGGCGCGGCGCGAACCGCGGCCATGGCGTACAACCGCATCGCCGACCGGGAGTTCGACGCGCGCAATCCGCGCACCCAGGGCCGGGAGATCCCCCGCGGCGCGGTGAAGGTGGGCGAGGCATGGGCGCTGACCATCGTCTCGGGAATCGCCTTTCTCGCCGCCGCCTTCGCCCTCTCGCCTCTCTGCGGCATCCTCTCGCTCGTCGCCCTGCCGCTCGCCCTCGGCTACAGCCTGGCCAAGCGTTTCACCTGGCTCTGCCATTTCTGGCTCGGCGTGGTGCTGGCCCTCGCACCCATCGGCGCGTACCTGGCGGTCGCCGGCACCTTCTCCGCCTTTTCCGTGCTCCTGGGCATGGGCGTCGTCTGCTGGATCGCGGGTTTCGACATCACCTACGCCCTGGCGGATCTGGAGGTGGACCGTCGCGAAGGCCTCCACTCCTTTCCCGTGCGGTGGGGGCCGCGCGCGACCGTCCTGACCTCGAGGGTTCTGCACGCCCTGGCGCCGGTCTTCTTCTTGTTCGCGGGACTTTCCGCCGGCCGCGGAATCGCCTACGGTGTCGGCGTCGCGCTGGCAGCGGCGGCCCTCCTGTGGGGCCAGATCGCCACCGCCCGCGGCGCACGGGGAGATGCGGTCCTCACCGCCAACGGCTGGGTCTCCCTCCTCTTCGGTGCGGCGGCGGTGGTGGACGTGATCTTCGTGGGAGTCGGTCCTTGATCGTTCTTCTGGATCGCAACGCACCCGAGGGTGCCGCGCAGCAGGTGGTCGCTGCCGCCTCCCGGCTCGGCCTTCCCAGCCGCCGCCTCGGCGGCGACTGGGGAAGGCAGGCCGTGGAGGTGGAGGAACCCGTTCCACCGCGCGCGCTGCGGATCCTGCGGTCGCTTCCGCACGTGGAGGAGATCCTCCGCGCGCCCTCTTCCTACCCGCTGGCGGCCTCCGAGGCCGAGGAGACCCGACCGGTTCGCGTGGGCGACGTCGAGGTGGGCGGCCGCGAACTCGTCCTCATGGCTGGCCCCTGCGCCGTCGAATCCGAGGAGCAGGTCGAGGAGGCGGCGCGCGTGGCCGCCCGCGAGGGGGCGAGCTTCTTGCGCGGCGGCGCCTACAAGCCCCGCACCCGTCCCGGTGATTTTCAGGGCGTGGGCCCGGAGGGCCTGCGCTGGCTGCGCGCCGCCGCCGATCGGCACGGGCTCCTGGTGGTCACGGAGGCGCTCGACGAGGCCGGCTGCATCGAGGTGGCCGAGTGGGCCGACGTGGTCCAGATCGGCGCCCGCACCATGCAGGCGACCTCGCTCTTGAAGGCCGCCGCCCGTGTCGGCCGCCCGGTCCTCCTCAAGCGCGCCATGTCCGCCACCGTGGAGGAGTGGCTTTCCGCCGCGGAGTACCTCCTCGAAGGCGGCGCCCCGGGCGTCATCCTCTGCGAGCGAGGCTCGCGCAGCTTCGAGACGGCCACCCGCTTCTCCCTGGACGTGGGGGCGCTGGCTGCGGCCAAGCTGCGCACCCACCTACCGGTGATCGCCGACCCCTCTCACGCCGCGGGACGTCGCGCGCTCGTCCTGCCCCTGGCGAGGGCGGCTCTGGCCGCGGGTGCGGACGGCCTGCTGGTGGAGGCGCATCCCGATCCCGCCTGTGCGCGCTGCGACGGTCCCCAGGCACTTCTGCTCGACGACCTGTCCGCGCTGGCCCAGGACATGGCGAAGGTGGGCGCCGCCGTGGGGCGTTCTTTCTCCAGCCGCCGGTCGCGGCTCGCCGTTGGAGGCTGAATGGAGGTCTTTCTCGCGTATTCCGACGATGCCGACGACGCCGCGATGTTCTATGCCATCGAGCGCGGATACGTCGGCATCCCCGGCGTGAAGTTCCGTCACTTCCGCGCCGACATCCAGACGCTGAACGGGATGGCGTCGCGGGGCGAGCCCGACGTCTGCGCGGTGAGCGTGGCGCACGTGCCGCGCATCTCGCATCTGTACGACCTGCTGCCCCACGGAGGTTCCGTGGGGCGTGGCTACGGCCCGGTGGTGGTGGCGCTATCGCCCGATGCTCCACTGCGGCGCGTCGCCGTGCCCGGCATGGATACCACCGCCGCCGCCGTGCTGCGGCTCGCCGCGCCCGAGGCGGAGCTGGTGGAGGAGGTCGGCGCCGGATTGCAGCAGAGCGTGGAGGGACTGCGCGCCGGCCGCTACGACGCCGCCGTCCTCGTGCACGAGGGCCGGCTCGTCTACCAGGACGCCGGCTTGCACCTGCTGCTCGACCTGGGCGCGTGGTGGGAGAAGGAGACGGGCCTACCGCTTCCGCTCGGCGCCAACGTGATCCGCTCCAGCCTCGATCGGAAGCTCTACGACGACCTCATCGGCGTCATCGGCGAATCCATCCGCTGGGCGGTCGACCATCGCGAGGAGATCCTCGACGCCCTCGCCGAGCACGGTCGTTCCCGCGGCCTCGACCGCGCCAAGCTCTCCCACTACCTCGACCTCTACGCCAACGAGGATACGGCCGGCTACGACGAGACCTGCCAGCAGGCCATCTGGGAGCTTCTGCGTCGCATTCGGTGAATCGCGCGGGCGTCGACAAAGGGCGGAGTCGCCCCGCGCGCCCGGCCGAAAGCCGGTCATTCTGTCCGGTCTGCCCTTTTCGGGGCCGCCGCCTAGTCGTACACAGGGCGCCGGGGCGCGCCGCTAGCCGTACGCCTTCAGCCAGCGCAGCAGGGCGTCGGCGGCGGAGGCGGCGGCCGCATCGGCGTTCTGCACCCACTCTTCGTGAGCGGTCGGGCCGACGACGTTGGCCACGCCGAGGACGCAGGCAGCAGGGACACCCATGCGTTCGGCGGCGCGCAGGAAGGCATGCGCCTCCAAGTGCTCCACCTCGGCGCCGGTGCTCCGGGCGAGAAGATCGGCGCAGGCGGCATCGCGGGTGATGGCCGGGGCGGTCACGCAGCCGACGCGAGGAAGGCCGGCCGCCTCGCAGAGGGAGGCGACGAGGGAGGGGGCGGCTCGCGATTCGACTTGCGCCGGCTCGGGAACGTAGCTTCGACCCGCGGCGACGTCGGGGGAGGAGACGAGGGACCATTCCACGCAGACCGCGCGACCGACGGGAAGGCCGGCGTCAGGGAAGGCGCCGCAGGTCCCGACGAGGATCGCCGCCGACGGCCGCGTCGCCAGCGCGGCGCAAGCGCCCAGCGCTGCCTCCACGAGGCCGACGCCGATGGCGGCGAAGCCGATGCCCTCACCGGGGATTCGGCCCCGCAACGGCGAAAGTTCTTCTTCCACGGCGGCACAGATCAGGATCACGCGCGCCTCCAGTTACCGGCGGGCTCTATCGCGGCGGGAAGGGGCAGGCAAGGTCGCCCCTTGCTCTCGACCCCGGTCGGAGGCAAAACCCTTTCGAGATGTCCCCGGTTTGCCAGCCCGACGGGCCCTCGTCGCGATCGACGTCCTTGCGCCGGAGCACGGCACAGACGCTGCTCGCGGCGCGGCTCGACCGGGTCGGACAGCGGCTCGAGATCTCGGGCGACGAGCGGGCCCCCATGGAGGTGCTGCGCCGCGTGGCGCGTCGCTTCGGAGGCCGCGTCGTCTTCGCCGGCGACCGCGATCTCCTCGCGGAGATGCGCTCGCCCACCGACGCCCTCCACTGCGCCGGCGCGCTGCAGGACGCGCTCTGCCTGGAACGGGGCCGTTTCCCCTACGAGGTGGAGCTGCGGGTGGCCGTGGTGGCGGGCGAGTGCGAACGCCGGGGTCGGGAGCTGCGCGGCGCGCCGGTCGCGGAAGCCTGGGCCCTCCTCGATCGCGCGGCTCCGGGCGAGGTGCTCTTTTCGCGGGCCGTGCACCTCACCGCCAACCGCAGCGAGGTGAGAGCCGCGGGGGAGGCCGGCTCGGTTTACCGGCTCCTGCCTCCGCCCGAGAGACCCTTCCCGACGCTCCCCTTCCACGGCCTGTGGTTGCGGCGGCGGGCACCCACGGCGGGCGTCCGCCTCGCCGAGACGGCCCGGGCCCTCGCCGGGGGCGTGGCCCGCGCGCCGGCGTTCCGGATGGCCGTCTTCGCCGCGGTCGCGGCGGTCGTCCTCCTCCGCCTCCGGCCGCCCGGCCCGGAGGAGAGGGTGGAGGCCGCGCTCCATTCGGGGCGGTTGCACGAGGCCGCCCTCTGGGCGGAGCAGTGGGCGGGCGAAGTTCCGGACGACCCCCGCGCTCACCTCTGGAAGGCTCGGGCCGAGCGACGCCTCGGTCATCCCGACGCCGCCCGGGATGCGATGGAGACGGCCCTGCGCCTGGATCCCTCGCTCGCGGTCGACGAGGAGGTCGCCGGAGACATGGTCGACCTCCTCGACGCCAAGGGCGCCGATCTCTCCCTCGTCCTCCGCCACTCTTCCGGGGCGGTGCGCGAGGCGCTCGTTCGCGCCACCACCTCACCCTCCTACTGGCAGCGGCACAACGCCGTCCGGGCCCTGGAAAAGCTCGGCCTCGAGGCTCGGATCGATCGGGTGGGGGTGGCCCTCCTCGATCTTCGCCACGAGCGGTCGTGCCGCATCCGCATGAATGCCGCCCGGCGCCTGGCCTCCATGGGGGCCGGCGACCCTCGGGTGCTGCCGGCCCTCGAGGAGGCCCGCCGCGACGAGCTTCCCCACGCCATTTGCAACCTCCGCCAGGTCATCGACGAGACCATCGCCTCGCTTGCGGGTTAAAGCCCACCAGCAGGGCGGCCACTGGGGGCGTAGCGGCGAAAGGGCTGCTGCCGACCACGCCCCGGGGACAAGGAGGCCGCAGCCCGCCGACGACCTCGCCGGGGGCTGTCCTGGCAGGCTTCGCCTGTCCCCCGGGGGGAGCGATTACCCCGCCGGGGATTTGTTGCG
>QGUN01000036.1 GCA_003242475.1 Pseudomonadota bacterium | reverse complement strand
GAAGACGACCGAGGCCGAAGAGAAGAAGGCCTCCTCCAAGTCCGTCAGGAAGGCGACCGAGGCCGAGGAGAAGAAGGCCGCCAGGTCCGCCAAGGCCGAGGAAAAGAAGACCGTCTCCAGGTCCGCCAAGACGAAGGCGGCCGAGGAGGAGGAAAAGAAGACCGCCTCGAAATCGGCCAAGAAGGCGGCGCAGAAGGAGGCGAAGAAGGCGGCGAAGGCCTCCGACTCCGAGGAGAGCGCCGAGCTCGCGGCCGCCGCAGAGACGGGCGCCGAGACCGCCTTGGAGGGAGCCGGCGAGGGCCTCCGTCCTCGCAAGCGGCCCCTGACGCCGGCCGAGCGCGCCAAGCTGCCCTTCCCCAACCTTCCGGACGAAGACGAGGTCGAGGAGCTCAGCCTCACCGACGACGAGGACGAGGAGGTCGCTCCGGAGGACCGGAAGGAGTTCAAGGCCCTGCTCGAACTCGGACGTGAGAAGGGCTTCCTGACCTACGACGACATCAACGACGGCCTCCCGGCCGACATGATCTCGCCGGACCAGCTCGACGACCTCATGGCGATGTTCGGCGATCACGACATCCCCGTCGTCGACGCCTCCCAGGTGACCAGCGAGGGATTTCTGCGCGATGCCAAGCCCACCCTGGTCGACGCCGATCCCGACAAGGAGTGCCGGGAGGAGGAAGAGGAGGACGACGAGGACGCCTCCTATGTCCGGGGCGGCGACCCCGTTCGCATGTACCTGCGGAAGATGGGCTCCGTCGCCCTGCTGACCCGCGAGGGAGAGGTGGAGATCGCCAAGCGGATCGAGGAGGCCGAGCGCGAGGTTTTGCGCGCGGTCCTCGGCGCCCCCATGGCGATCGCCGCCATCGTCGAGCTCGGCGAAAAGCTCAAGAAGGGCAAGATCCGCATCCGCGACGTCGTCAAGGACGCGCCGGAGGGCGCCGACGGCGACTCCGACGACTCCGAGGACGAGGAGATCCCCGCCCGGCGCAGCGGCGCCGAGACCTCGCGGACCGAGCAGGTCATCCAGACCATCGAGAAGCTCAAGAAACTCGACAAGGAGTTTCGCAAGCTCGACGAGCAGCTCGAGAAGGAGAACCTCTCCGAGGCCCGGGTCCAGGCCATCCGCACCGAACAGATGGCGCTGCAGGCCGAGATGGCCGAGCTCCTCGAGGAGATCAAGCTCAACAAGAAGCAGATCGACCTCATCGTCGAGGGGCTCAAGCGCATCATCCGCACCATCGACGAGGCGGAGGCCGAGATCCGCGAGGCCGAGGAGAAGACGAAGCGGTCGGCCGACGAGATCCTGGAGCTCGCCCGGCGGATGCGCGAGGACCGGGAGGTGCCCCCGGCTCTGGCCGAGATCGGCATCAGCGAGGACGAGCTCGAAGACCTGGAGCGGCTGGTCAAGAGCGCGCGACGCCGCATCCGCAACGCGCTCGTCGACGCCAAGCTCGGCGACAAGCTCGAGCGGAAGACCGGCGGCGTGGAGAAGTGCGTCGAGGAGCTCCGCCGCACCTACCAGCAGATGGTCGACGGCGAGAAGCGGGCCGAGCGCGCCAAGCAGGAACTCATCGAGGCCAACCTGCGGCTGGTGGTCTCCATCGCCAAGAAGTACACCAACCGCGGCCTGCAGTTCCTCGACCTGATCCAGGAGGGGAACATCGGCCTGATGAAGGCGGTGGACAAATTCGAGTACCGCCGCGGCTTCAAGTTCTCCACCTACGCCACGTGGTGGATCCGGCAGGCGATCACTCGAGCGATCGCCGACCAGGCGCGGACGATTCGCATCCCGGTGCACATGATCGAGACGATCAACAAGCTGATTCGCACCAGCCGCTACCTGGTCCAGGAGATCGGGCGAGAGCCGACTCCCGAGGAGATCGCCGAGAAGATGGAGATGCCCCTCGAGCGGGTGCGCAAGGTCCTCAAGATCGCCAAGGAGCCGATCTCCCTCGAGACGCCGATCGGCGAGGAGGAGGACAGCCACCTCGGCGACTTCATCGAGGACAAGAACGTCGTCAGCCCGTCCGAGGCGGTCATCAACATGAACCTCTCGGAGCAGACGCGCAAAGTGCTGGCCACGCTCACGCCCCGAGAGGAAAAGGTCCTGCGCATGCGTTTCGGCATCGGAGAGAAGAGCGACCACACGCTCGAGGAGGTGGGGCAGGACTTCGAAGTGACGAGAGAGCGCATCCGGCAGATCGAGGCGAAGGCGCTCCGGAAGCTGCGCCACCCGAGCCGGGCCAAGCGCCTCAAGAGCTTCATCGACACTTGATGTGAAAGTCTGCGCCACCTCGTTTACGGCGGGGTGGCGCAGTTGTATTAAGGCGCCCCGAAGGGCCCATAGCTTAGCGGTAGAGCCGTCGACTCATAATCGAACAGGCGCAGGTTCGAATCCTGCTGGGCCCACCATGGGTTCGGGTCGGTCCGGCGGCCCCCCGCCGGACCGACCGACGGGAAATGGAAGGAGCAGTACCTTGCATGACTTGTTGAAGGCCCTGACGGCGCTGCAGCGAGTGGACTCGGAACTCGACGAGCTGACTCGCAGCAGCCGGGAGTATCCCACCATGCTGGCCGAGCTGGAGGCCAGGCTAGGGGCCGCGAGACAGTCGACCGATGCGATCCGCCAGCGGCTCGCCGATCTGGAGGGCCAGAAGCGAGCGCTGGAGGAGCAGCTCGCCGCCGACCGGGAGAAGGTCAAGAAGTGGGAGGCGCGACTCGCCGAGCAGCGCTCGGCGCGCGAGTACTCGGCGCTGGCGCGCGAGATCGACATCGCCAAGAAGCAGAACGAAACCGCCGCCGAGGAGATCGCCGAGCTGGCCAAGCAGATCCGCCAGGCCCGCGAGGAGTTGGAAGCTGCGGAGGCCGCCTACGCCGAGGTGGAGAACGAGGTGCAGGCCGACCGGGCGCGGATCGAAGCGGCGCTCGGCGAGACGTCTCAGAAGCAGGCGGAGCTCAACGAGCGGCGCAAGGAAGCCGCAGCGTCGATCCCGCCCCAGATGCTGCGCCGCTACGACCTCATCCACGAGCGCCGGGGCAACGCCCTCGTCCCCGTTCTCAACGGCGCCTGCACCGGCTGTCACATGAGCCTGCCACCACAGCTCCACAATCTGCTTCGTTCCCGGCCGCGGCTCGATACCTGCCCCTCCTGCGGCCGGTTGATTTACGTTCCCTCTGCCTTCGAGGAACAGGTCGAAGGGCAGGTCTGAACGGCGTCGCCGCCGCCGGGAGGTCGAATGGCCAGGCCGTCGCCCGCCGAGGTCCTGCGTTTCATCGCCGAGAACGAGAGCTTCGAGCGGACGCTGGCGGCCTATCCAGACCTCAGCCTCCAGGATCTCCGCGAGCTTCTCCACGCCGTGGCCCGCGCGGCGAGCCGGCGCGAGAGCCAGGCCCTGGGTCTCGATACCACGCGGCTTCGCATCTTCTGCGACGGCGCGGCTCGCGGAAACCCCGGTCCCGCCGGGGCCGGCGCCGTCCTCTACACGGCCGACGGTCGACTGGTCGAAAGGCTCGGCCGCTACCTCGGCCACAAGACCAACAACCACGCCGAGTACCAGGGCTTGCTCCTGGGCCTGCAGCGCGCCGTGGAACTCGGTGCGCGCGAGGTCGAGGTCTACGCCGACAGCGAGCTCCTCGTTCGCCAGCTCCGCGGCGAGTACCGCGTCCGCTCCGAGGGCCTATTGCCGCTGTGGCAGCGAGCCCGGGAGCTTCTCGGCCGCTTCGACCGCGTCCGCCTCGCCCACGTCCCGCGGGAGAAGAACCGCGAGGCGGACGAGATGTCCAACCGCGCCATCGACGAGCGGCTCTAGAAAACCCGCCGGTCGCCAGGGGACGCGCGACGAGCGGGAGGGTGCGCCCCAAAAAAAGCGCCGAAGTCGCCCTGTAAGCCGGGTTCTGTTCCTGCGGAAAGCAGGCGGTAGACATTCATCTAGGCCCACCGTTGCCGGTGGGCTCGAGCGGGCCTACCCGGAGGACTCGGAGCGGGCCACCCCGGCCTTCCATCGAAGGCGCCTCCCTATTCGCCCTTGCTTCGGGTGGGGTTTGGCCTGCCACCCCTGTCACCAGGGGCGCGGTGCGCTCTTACCGCACCCTTTCACCCTTGCCGGAGCCGGCTGCCCGCCTTTCGGCCGGCACCCGTGCCCCCGGCGGTTTGCTTTCTGTGCCACTTTCCGTCGGGTCACCCCGCCTGGCCGTTAGCCAGCACCCTGCCCTGTGAAGCCCGGACTTTCCTCTCGTGGCCAAGGCCACCAGCGTCTACCCGGACGACTTCGGCGCTCGGGGAACTTAACACAGATCGCGCAGATGGCGATCCCGCTTCGCCGAGAAAATCAGGAGCTCGCCCCCTCCTCGGTGGCGGCCGGCTCCTTTGGGACGGTCTTTCCACCGCGCGAGCCGAGCAGAAGCAACCCCACCCCCACGGTGATGGCGATGTCCGCCACGTTGAAGACGGGCCAGAGCCAGACCGAGATCATGTCGGTCACCTTGCCGTCCGCCAGGCGGTCCACCGCGTTGGAGAGCCCACCTGCCGCCACCAGGGCCAGCGCCGTCGCCCCGAGGCGGGTCTGAAGCAGGGCCCGCAGGTTCCACAGAACCACGGCGAGCAGGACGATCGCCCCGGCGCCGAGCGCCCAGTACGGGATCCCCTCGAAGAAGGAGAATGCCACGCCGTAGTTGTAGGCCAGGCGCAGGGCCAGCCAGTCGGCTCCCAGAAAGATCGGTCCGTCCCGAAGGTGCGCCTCGGCCAGGGCCTTGGTGAGCGCGTCGAGGACGACCGTGCCGAAAAAGAGGGTCGAGGCGTACAAGAGGCGTCGCTTCAACTGGCCCATCTCCCGCTTTCGCTCGCCGTCCCTCGCCGAACGCGGACGGCGTCGCTGCCATTTCCTCACAGATGCCCCCGGCCGGCAGGCCCACGCAAGGAAATTCGGGGCGGCGCGCGCCCGGTTTGACAGGCCCGCACCGGCCCAGTAAGAGCCGCGCAAACACGAGGATCTCTTCCATGCCGACCCTCCTTCTCGTCCTGCTATCGGCTGGACCGCTCGCACAGGCGCCCGCCGAGCCGCCGACCTGGTGGATCTGGGCCGGGCTCGCCGTGCTGCTGGCGGTGGTGATCGCCCTGATCTTCCTGCTCAAGGGCAAGGCGCCGGAAAAGCCCGCTAAGGCTCCGCCTCCAGCGGAAGTCGCGCCACCCCGGGAGGCTCCCCCGCCGTCGCCTCCGGAGGCCATTCCCCCGCCGGAGGCGGCCCCCCCGGAGGAGGAGCTCACTGCCGAGGAGCTCGAGGCGCGCAAGAAGGCGGAGTATCAGGCGCGCAAGGAGGCCCGCCGCCTGGAGCGCGAGCGGCGAAGGCTCGAGCGCGAGGAGGCCGAGCGCGCCCGCCTGGCGGAACTCGAGGAGCAGCGGCGGCGTGAGGAGGAGGAGCGCCGGCGGCAGGAGGAGGAGCGCCGGCGTCGCATCGAGGCCGAGGCCGGCAAGACCCTCATGGAGGGTCTCGGCAAGACTCGCGAGGGCGGATTCATGGCCCGGCTCGCCGGCCTTTTCGGTCGCGGCCGCGCCGAGATCGGCCCCGAGGTCGTTGCCGAGCTCGAGGAGATCCTCTTCACGGCGGACATCGGTGTTCGCACCGCCATGCGCCTGGTCGAGCGCGCCCAGGAGCGGGTCCGCGAGGCGCGCATCGCCGACGGCGCCGCGCTGCGCGAGGCCATCCGGGCGGACATCGAGGAGATCCTGGAGAAGGCCCAGGCGAAGGATCCCCGTCGGACCTTGCCGGGCATCGGCCTGCCTTTCGAAGAGAAGCGGCCCTGGGTGATCATGGTCGTCGGCGTCAACGGCGCCGGCAAGACCACCACCATCGGCAAGCTCGCCGCCAAGTTCCGCCTGGACGGCAAGCGCGTCCTCCTCGGCGCGGCCGATACCTTCCGCGCCGCCGCCACCGAGCAACTCGAAGTCTGGGCCGAGCGGGCCGAGGTCCCGGTGGTCACCGGCCCCGAGGGGAGCGACCCCGGCGCGGTGGCCTTCGATGCCGTCTCGCGCGGCGTGCGCGAGGAATTCGACGTGGTCATCGTCGACACCGCCGGGCGGCTGCACACCAAGTCGCCGCTGATGGAGGAGCTCAAGAAGGTCCGCCGCGTCATGGGCAAGGCGCGCGAAGGCGCCCCCGACGAGATCCTCCTCGTCCTGGACGCCACCATGGGGCAGAACGCCATCCAGCAGGCCCGGCAGTTCCACGAGGCGCTCGGTGTCACTGGCATCGCCCTGACCAAGCTCGATGGCACGGCAAAGGGTGGGGTGGTCATCGGCATCGCCGACGAGTTCCAGATCCCCGTCCGCCTCGTCGGCGTCGGGGAATCCCTCGCCGACCTCCGACCGTTCGACCCTCGGGAGTACGTGACCGCGCTCTTCGGCCGGGAGGAAAGTTGAGACCGACCATCCTCCTCTTCGACGTCGACGGCACGCTGATCACCACCGGAGGTGCGGCCCGGAGGGCCATCGAGAGGGCCTTTGCCGACCGATACGGTCGCCGCGACGCCCTCGCCTTCCCCTTCGACGGGATGACCGACCGGGCCATCGTCCGCACCGCGCTCGCCCGGATCGGGGTCGAGCCTGCCGAGACCGAGATCGACGACTTCCTCGCCGTCTACCTCGGGCACCTGGAGGAAGAACTCGAGCGCTCCACCACATGCCGGATTCACGCCGGCATGGAGCGTGCCGTCGGGGAGGCCTCGGAGCGAGAGGGATACGCGGTCGGCCTGGGCACGGGCAACGTGCGGGAAGGCGCGCGCCTCAAGCTCGAGCGCGTGAGCTTTTTCACTCCCTTTCGCTTCGGCGGCTTCGGCTGCGACCACGAGGACCGGGCCGAGCTCATCCGGATCGGGGCCGAGCGCGGTGCCGCCCATCTGAACGTGCCGCTCCCGGAATGCCGGGTGGTGGTGATCGGGGATACCCCGAGGGACGTGGCCGCCGCCCGCGCCATCGGGGCCGAATCGATCGGCGTGGCCACCGGCTCGTTCTCGGTGCAGGACCTCCTCGCCTGCGGCGCCACCTACGCCTTCGAGGACTTCGCCCGAGAGGAGGCCGTCGCCGCCCTCCTCGGGAGGTGAGGGCGGCGGTGGGCAAGCGCCGGCGATGGGGTTAGGATAGGCGGATGAGAGTCCCGGCGGAGGCCCGACACGAGGAGCTGGAGCAGGGCCAGCGCACGGCCGCGACCAGCGTGCTCGCCCTGCTGGAAGCGATGCGCCCCCACCAGTGGGCGAAGAACGCGTTCGTCCTCGCCCCCCTGATCTTCTCCCGCAACCTCTTCGACCTCTCGCTTCTGGCCCAGGCGGTCCACGCCTTCTTCCTCTTCTCGTTCACCGCCTCCGCGGTCTACCTGGCCAACGACGTCCTCGACCGCGAGACAGACCGCCTCCACCCGGTCAAGCGGAACCGCCCCATCGCAAGCGGTCGGCTCTCCCCGCGCATCGCCATGACGGCGGCCGCCGTCCTCTGCCTGGGCTCGCTCGCGGGCGGGCTGGTCTTGGGACTGCCCTTCGCCACCGTCCTGCTCGGCTACCTGGTGCTCAACTCGCTCTACTCGCTGTGGCTGAAGCGGATCGCCTGGGTGGACGTGACCGTCATCGCCCTGGGCTTCGTGCTCCGCGTGGTCGCCGGGGCGCTCGCCATCGGCGTGGCCATCAGCCACTGGATCTTCGTCTGCACCTTCGCCGTGGCGCTCTACCTGGCCCTGGGCAAGCGCAAGCACGAGATCCTTGCGGCCCGTCACGCGGGAAAGGACCAGACGGCGGCTCGCAAGGCCCTCGGCGCCTACGCCATGGGGCACCTCGACCTGGGCCTTCGCGTCGCGGGCGCCTTCGCCGTCCTCTCCTACTTCCTCTACACGGTCTCCCCCGACACCGTGGACAAGTTCGGCACCTGGCTCTTGGCGCTGACCGTTCCCTTCCCCGCGCTGGGGATCTGGCGCTTCGGCCAGCTCCTCATGCGGGCGAGCCGCGCCTCCAGCCCCACCGAGGCCATCCTCACGGATGCGCCCTTTCTCGCCAACGTCGGCGTCTGGCTGCTTTCGGTGGTCGTCATCGTCTACGTCGCGGGGAGTTAGTCCGAGGCCCGTGAAGAATCCGTCCATCGAGTCCTGGGGCAGATTTCCCCGAGCCGAGCACCGCACCCTTCCCCTCGCATGGAGGGACCAGGCCAGGCTGGCCGACCTGGAGGGCCTCCTTCTCGCCCACGGCATGGGCAGAAGCTACGGCGATAGCTGCCTCAACGACGGCGGCACCCTGCTTCTGACCCGCGGCCTCGATCGCTTCCTGGAATTCGACGAGTCCAGCGGCGTCCTGCGCTGCGAGGCGGGCGTCACCCTCGCGCAGATCCTGGAGTTCGCCGTGCCGCGGGGCTTCTTTCTGCCGGTGACCCCCGGGACGAAATTCGTCACCGTCGGCGGGGCGATCGCCAACGACGTCCACGGCAAGAACCACCACGCCGACGGCACCTTCGGACGCTTCGTCCGCCGCTTCGAGCTCTGCACCTCCGACGGGAAGAGGCGGATCTGCAGCCCCGAGGAGAACGAGGGTCACTACCGGGCCACCATCGGCGGGCTCGGCCTGACCGGCCTGATCACCTGGGCGGAGATTCAGCTTCGGCGCGTACCGAGCCCCTTCATCGTCCAGGAGAGCCTGAAGATGCGGAGCCTGGACGACTTCTTCCGCATCAACGACGAGTCGGAAAAGGACTGGCAGTACACCGTGGCGTGGATCGACGTCCTCGCCCGAGGGCGGAAGCTCGGCCGGGGCATCTACTACCGCGGCAACCACGCCCCCCAGTCGCCGCCCGGGCGGCGGATCTCGTTCGGCGAGCCGCGCCTGCGCGTCCCCTTCGACGCGCCGAACTTCGTCCTCTCCGGGACGAGCGTGCGGCTCTTCAACTTCGCCTACTACAACCGCCAGCTTCGCCCGCTTCGGCGGGCGACCATCCCCTACGAGCCCTTCTTCTACCCCCTGGATGCGGTGGGCAACTGGAACCGCATCTACGGCCGCCGGGGACTGTTGCAGTGGCAGTGCGTGGTTTCCGACCCCGAGACGGTGGTCCGGATCCTGGAGGTCGTCTCTCGCGCGCGGCAGGGATCCTTCCTGGTGGTCCTCAAGACCTTCGGCGCGCTGCGGTCCCCCGGCATGCTCTCCTTCCCGCGCCCCGGCATCACCCTGGCGCTGGACTTCCCCCATCTGGGCGAATCCACCCTCACCCTCCTCGATCGCCTCGACGCTCTGGTCGCCGAGAGCGGCGGCGCCCTCTACCCCGCCAAGGACGCCCGGATGTCCGCCGAGATGTTCGAGCTCTCCTTCCCCGAGCTCCCCGCCTTCCTGCCCTACGTCGACCCCCGCTTCTCCTCGAGCTTCTGGCGCCGCGTCCGCCGGGTAGACGAAGGGGCGCAGGCCCGGACCGCCTGATCCCCCCGCCCCCACCCCGATTTCCGCCGAATCGCGCCAACGCCGCCATCCCCCCTTCCGCACGTCCGCCGGATCGAACCCCCGTCGGGACATGCGCCGAATCGAACGAGAGGCTCGCCGTGCTGGCCTTCACCACCGCACTGCGGGTATGGGATCGGGCGAGGATCGGAGGCTTCCGTGAAGCGGATCGTCGTCTTCGGAGCGACCTCGGCCATCGCCCAGGCCTGCGCGCGCATCTGGGCCGGTCGTCACGACGCCCTCTTTCTGGTGGGCCGGAACGCGGAGCGCCTGGAAGCCGTGGCCGGCGACCTCAAGGTCCGTGGCGCCCCCAAGGTGGAGTTTCTGGCCCACGATCTGGCCGACCTGGAGGCGCACGAGCGACTCGTCGGGCGGGCGGATGAGGCGCTGGGGGGCATCGACGTGGCGCTGGTGGCCCACGGCGTGCTCGGCGACCAGATGCTCCTGCGGGAGGACATCTCACTCGCCGTCGAATCCATCCACGTCAACTTCGTCAGCGCCGCCTCCCTCCTCTCCCACCTGGCCAACCTCATGGAGAAGCGGAAGGGGGGGACGATCGCGGTCATCTCCTCGGTGGCAGGCGACCGGGGACGCCAGTCCAACTACGTCTACGGCGCCGCCAAGGCAGGGCTGTCCGCCTTCGCCTCCGGACTGCGCAACCGCCTTCAGAAGAGCGGCGTCTCGGTCGTGACCATCAAACCCGGCTTCGTGGACACGCCGATGACGGCCCACATCGCGAAGAAGGGCCCGCTCTTCGCGCACCCGGATGCCGTGGGCCGCGCCATCGTCCGCGCCATCGATCGCCGCAAGGACGTGGTCTACGTACCCGGCTTCTGGCGGCCGATCATGTGGGTGATCCGCTCGATCCCCGAGCGGATTTTCAAGCGCCTCTCCCTTTGAAAAGCGAAGCCTCGGCGCGCGGGCCGGCATACCGCGCGCCGGGGAACGAGGCGCACCAGCGACTCGGATGGAGCGCCTCCAACCGAGGTCCGCCCTCAGCCCTCCAGCCCGACCTGCCGGAGCACCTCGAGGGATCGCAGCTCTTTTCCGAGGACGTGGCGGAGGTAGCGTCGCACCGCCTGGCGAGCTTCGCGGCGCGCTTCGACGCGCGGCTCGCCGGGCACCGGCTCCCGCACCGCCAGCCTCACGCCTGGCGCACGGTCTCCCAGCTCGAACACCGCGGACTGCGCCTCCCGCAGGAGCTCCAGCGCGGCCGGGCCGAGGCGGACTCTCTGGCCCGAAGCGAAGGGCTCGCAGCGCGCGCAGAGCAGGCCTCCGGCCACCGGGTCGAAGCAGGCGCGCGCCTGCGAAACCCCGGCGCCGCACCGAGCACACGCGTCCAGTCGCGGCATCAGGCCCGCGTCGGCCACCGCGCCCAGCTCGAAGGCCATGCGCTGTGCCTCTCCCGCCTCGCCGGCAGCCAGCGCGGCCAGGTAGGCGCGCAACCGCTCGAAGAGCTCGGGATGCGGCTCCCGCTCCTTGCAGAGTTCCCGGCAGAGTTCCGCCGCGTACCCCGCCAGCGAGATCGCCTCCAGCGACTCCCGCAGGCCGGGAAACGACTCCTCGATGGTGCAGGAGGAAAGGCCGAAGAGCTCACCGCGCCGCGAAACGAGACGAACCTCCAGCACCGTGAAGGGAAGCAGCGCTCCGGCGAAGCGCCGCCGGGAAGCCCGGGCTCCGCGAGCGAAGGCGCCCACCTTGCCGTGGTCGCGGGTCAGCAGCGTGACGATGCGGTCGCTTTCCCCGTAGTCGACCGTACCGAGGACGATGCCGCGATCGCGGACCTCCTGCGCCATCGGCCCTCAGCGCCTCTCCAGCGTGGCGGCCTCGCGGGCGCACTGCTCGGACAGGGTCGGCGCGTTCTTCTCCGCGCAGCGCAGAAAGGCTTTCCTCGCCTCGGTCTCGTCGCCGAGAGCGAGGTGCACGAGCGCCACGCGATGGTGTGCCTCGGCAACGTCGGGGCACTTCTCCGCGTACTTGCCGAAGAAGTGGAGCGCCTCGTGCAGTTTGCCGTCCTCCTCCATCACCAGGCCGAGGTTGCGGTAGCCGAGGCAGAAGCGGTCGTTGTGCGCGATGGCGCTTTGCAGGTGACGGATTCCCGCCTCGCGATCGCCGAGCTGGATCTTGCACCAGCCGAGGTTGTTCTCCACCAGGTAGGGCTCGCGATAGAGAAGATCCTCGCGCGCCGACTCCAGCAGAGGGATGGCCTCGGCGCAGCGCCCCTCGTCGATCAGGACCGCGCTCAGATTCACCTTGGCCTCGGTGTAGTCACGCGAGACCTCCAGGGCCTTGCGATACTGCTCGATGGCCCTCTCGTTCTGCCGGAAGGCCACGTGCAAGAGCAGGCCGTAGAGATTTCGGACCTGGGGGTTCTCCGGGTCGTGGCGCACGGCGATCTCGATCTCCGCGAGCGCGCCCCGCGGATCGCCGGCCGAGAGGCTCTGTTGTGCGAGCCCCAGGTGGACCTCGGCCAGCTCGCGATCCTTCGGGGAGATCGTGGCGCACCCGACGACGAGCGCGACGAGTCCCAGAACGATCCAGCGCATCTCAGAACCTCGCGAGCATCCTTCCGAGCCGCCGCAGGTCCCGCGGCGGGCGCGCCGGTTCCGCCAGCCCCGCCGCGGTGTGCTCGACCTCTTCCGCCTCGCCCACCAGCGAGGTGGAAAGCCGCGTTCGCTCCGCGGAGAAGGGAGGCAGGCGGACCAATAGCTCCTCCTGCGAGGCGCGGTCGAGCTCGGCGAAGGAGGTATCCTCCATGATGAAGCCCATCGATTCGCAGAAGGCGATCGCCTCCTCGCGGACCTGCTCGAGCTCGTCCATCTCGATGGGCCCGGAGGCGTAGATGACCTGTTCCCGGTCGAGATCGAGCCAGAGGCAGACGAAGACCACCGCCAGGTCGCCGACCTCGCGCAGCGCCACGACGAAGGCCTCGGCCATCTGACTCGTTCGGCCGGGCACGGCGACGAGCGGGTGGTTGACCGAGTTGACGATGGAGATCACCTGCTCCGGGGTGGCGGCCAGGTGATGAATCGAGGGCTGGATCTCGAACATTCCTTCCTCTCCGGCGCTCGCGGGGTCTGCCCGAACGTCCGGATCCTACCACGCCGGAAACTAAACGCCCCGCGCTTCGGGACCCCAGATCAGCTTGTGCAGCTGGATCTGCATGCGGGCCTGGACGCCCGAGTCGAGCAGCCAGCGCGCGAGGTCCTCGTAGCGCACGCGGCCGAAGACCGGCGAGAAGAGCAGCGCCGGGCCGATCCCTTCCAGCCCGTACTCGCGGATCACCTCCACCGACCAGCGGAAGTCCGCCTCGGAGGCGACGACGAATTTGATCTCGTCGCGAGGCCCGAGCGTGCGGAGCCGTTCGAGATCCGCCTTTTGCGCCACCTCCCCCGAACCGGGCGGTTTGACGTCCACGATCTTGACGACCGCGGCCGGCAGCGCGTCCCAGGGCCGCTGGCCATGGGTCTCCACCGCCACCACGTAGCCGCGGTCGAGGAGGTCGCGGGCGAGCTGAGGAAGCTCCTTTTGCAAGAGCGGCTCGCCTCCCGTCAGCGTGACGTAACGAGGAGGATAGGCGGCGATGGCCTCGAGGATCTCCTCGCGGCTCATCCGTCGGCCGCCCGAAAAGGCATACTCCGTATCGCACCAGCTGCAGCGGAGATCGCAGCCCGTGAAGCGCACGAAAACGCAGGGCAGGCCCGCGCGCGTGCTCTCCCCCTGAAGCGAGTGGAAGATCTCGGTGACGTAGAACGCCATGGCGCGAGGCTTAACCGCGTCGCGCCTGGACGTCCAACGCTTCGAGCTCCTCCGCGCCGAAGATCTGCTGCAGGTTGCGGTGCTCCCGCTGGACCTTGCGGGCGAAGTTCAACCACCTCCGCGGCACCTCCCCGGAGGCGGCGAGCGCGCGGTCGACGGCGACCGGCCCCGCGTTCCAGGCGGCCAGGGCCCGGCTCGGATCGCCGTACTTGCGGTGCATCATCGCCAGGTAACGGATGCCCAGGCGTAGATGGACGATGGCCTCGGGCTCGTTGGCCGCCTTGGCAGGAAGCTCCTCGTGCTTGGAGATCTCCCGGATGGTGATGTCGCGAAGCTGCAAGAGCCCGCGCGCGTTCGCCACCGAGACCGCCTCGGGCACGAAGCTGCTCTCCACCTCCATCACCGCCAGGACGTAGAGGGGGTCGAGGCCGGCCAGGCGCGCTTCCTCCACCACCGCGGAGGCCACCTGCCGCCGAAGCTGCGGGTCGATCGTTCTCTCGGCCCGCCGCTCGAGGAATCGAGCGATCCGCTCGACTTCGGGATCCAGAGGTACCACGCCCACCAGCGGTTCGAGGTTGGATCGCACCACCGAGGGGAGGAGTGCCAGGCTCAGAAAGACCGCCAGGCCGACGATCCGGCGCGGCCATCTCGAGCGTATGTTCAAGGGTCACCTCCACCCGTAGGAGCGCTCCCCCGGCCGAGGGAGCGCTCGTGCGCCGCCCCGGTACAACAGGCAGCCGGGAACTTGCAATCCCCTCCCCTTGATTTGCGATAACTTGGATTTTTGTACGGAGGCCCTGCCGGACCGCCTCCGAGGCCCGGGCTAGAGGGCCGAAGAGGCCTTCCGACGCGGTTCAGGCCAGCGATCGGAGGTCCTCGTCGCGTGCGGCGCCATCAACCTGCGGCCGGCTGCCGCCCTGCACCTGCTGCGAGACGCGCTCCAGCCGCCACCCGAGGCGCCGCAGCTGCTCGGAGAGCTCTTCGATCTGCCGATCGGAGGCGATGCCCGCACGCCGAAGCAGGGCCTCGCCGAGGTTCTCCCATCGCTCCCGCAGCGCCGCCCGGCGCCGCTCCACCCGCTCCATCACCGCGTGGATCCGCAGCCAGGCCTCCGTCTGCCGCAACCTGCGGGAGATCTCCTCGAGACGGGTCTCGCCGCGCTCGTTGAGCTCGGAGACCAAACGCTCGAGACGACCCAAGAGCGAGGAGGATTTCCCGGACGCCTGCGATCGATCCTGCTTCATGGCTTCTTCCCGACCAGCGGAGTGGTAGATAGCGGCGACATGTACCGACTCGTCAGAGGCATCCTCTTTCGCCTGGAGCCGGAGCGGGCCCACGCCCTGGCCTCCGCCTTCTTGCGCTGGCTCGGGCGGATCCCGTCGCTCGCGGCCCGGCTGCGCCGGCGCTTTCACCGAAACGATCCGCGTCTGGAGGTTCGGTTCGCCGGGCTCGTTTTTCCATCCCCTGTCGGGGTCGCCGCCGGATTCGACAAGGGAGAGGGCCTGGCGGCAGGGCTATTCGCCCTCGGCTTCGGTTTCGTGGAGGTCGGAACGATCACCCCGCGCCCGCAGCCAGGAAACCCCCGCCCCCGCCTCTTTCGCCTGCCGAGAAAGCGCGCCCTCATCAACCGGATGGGCTTCAACAACGCGGGGGCCGAGGCGGCGGCCCGCCGCTACGCGCGCATGCGCTTCCGCCCCGGTCCGCTCGGCTTCAACCTGGGCAAGAACAAGGACACGCCGCAGGAAGAGGCGCAGCGGGACTACCTTCGCGCGTTCGAGACGCTGGCCGACCTCGGGGATTATTTCGTGGTCAACGTCTCCTCGCCCAACACCCCCGGGCTGCGCGCGCTCCAGGAGCCCGAGGCACTGCGCCGCATCCTCGTCCCGCTGCGCGAGAGGGCGGGAAACAAGCCGCTGCTACTCAAGCTCGCGCCGGACCTCGCGGACGAGTCGATCGACGAGCTGGCCGATCTGGCTCTGGAGCTCGGTCTCGACGGCCTCGTCCTCGCCAACACCACCATCACGCGCAGGGGCGCCGAGGACGAGCCGCTCGCCCAGGAGGCCGGGGGGATGAGCGGCGCGCCTCTGCTCGAGCGTGCCGTGGAGCTGGTGGAACGGGTCTACCGGCGAACGCAGGGCCGGCTGCCCATCGTGGGGGTGGGCGGCATCTTCAGCGCGGACGATGCCTACCGGATGATCCGCGCCGGCGCCACGCTGGTGCAGGCGTACACCGGCTTCGTCTACCAGGGGCCGGCCTTTGCCCGCTCCATCGAAAGCGGCCTGCTGACGCGACTCGACCGCGACGGACACGCGAGCGTGATGGAGGCGGTCGGCGCCGCGGTCAGAACGTCCGCTGCATGACCAGCGCGTCCTCGCCGTCGGCGTAGTAGCGCCGCCTCAGTCCGATGGTGCGAAAGCCCAGGCCCTCGTAGAGGCGGATGGCGGCCTCGTTGCTGACGCGGACCTCCAGGGTGGCCAGCGACATCCCGCAGCGCTGCGCGCGGTCGAGCAGCTCGCCGAGAAGAAGCCGCGCCAGGCCGCGCCGGCGCAGCGAAGGGTCCACCGCGACGTTGAGGATGTGCAGCTCGTCGACCACCAGCCAGGCGATGACGAAGCCGGCCACCCGATCCTCGGAGGAGATGACGAGGATCATGGAGTGGTCTTGCTCGAGCTCCCGCGCCACGAGCTCGGGCGACCAGGGGTGCTCGAAGGCCCGCGCCTCCAGGTCGAGGACCTGGTCGAGCTGCTCCCGTCGCATCAGGTGAATCCAGTAACCCTCGCGCGGGATCCTTTCGTGCGGATGGAAAAGCTGGGGCCGACTCAACCGCCGAACCTGTGCAAGATGCGAACGCCGGCGCGGCTGCGCAGGCCCTGGACGAGGCCCGCCACCACCTCCTCCCGGCGCTCCTTCTCCAGCTGGGCGCGCAACAGATGTCGCGCCTCCTCCCAGTCCATGTCGCCGAGCTCCGCCCGGCGCTGCTCGTAGGCGGCCCGGACCTCTCCCTCGGAAACGGAGCCAGCCAGGCGGATGCGCGAGTCGAGGTAGCGCCCCACCACCAGCCGCCGCCTGGCGGCGCGGAAGACGTCGTGGGGCGCGATCTCGTGTCGCCGCAAGAAGGCTTGGTATGCCTCCTCGGAATCGAAGCGCGAAACGAACGCCTCCACCTCGCGATTCACCTCGGCAACGTCCACCTGGGCCAGGTCGAGAAGCTCCGCCTCCTGCATCACCAGAAGCTCGGAAAGCAGCCACTCGAGGGCCGCTCCCAGCGCCTCGGGCGACAACTCGCCATCCGCCGCCTCCAGCGCGCCTCGCGCGGCCAGGGCGATGCGCGTCTCCCGCTCCAGGTCCGAAAACGTGATCACCTCCCGCGTTCCATCCGGCGTCGGCGAGTAGACCGCCACCACCCGGTCGAGGAGGACCGGCTCGGCCGCCGCCGCCGGCGCGAGGAGAAGAAGTGGAAGAAGGCGGACGATGCGCATCTCGACTGCCATGGTAGGCCGATGCCCCCCGCGCCGCAATTGACGGGGCAGAGGGGCTGGTTACGTTCGAGCGGACATGGCCGAGGGAAAGGATCTGTACGCACTTCTGGGAGTTCCCCGCACCGCCACGGCCGAGGAGATCAAGAAGGCGTACCGGAGACTCGCCCGCAGGTACCACCCGGACGTCAACCCCGGCGACAAGGAAGCGGAGGAGAAGTTCAAGGAGATCAGCCTCGCCTTCGAGATCCTCTCCGACGAGAAAAAGCGCGCCCTTTACGACGAGATGGGCTGGGACGCCGCCAAGATCGGCTGGGATCCGGAGAAGGCGGCGGCGTGGCGGCGCTGGCAGGCGGGGCGGGCGGCCTCTCCCGGCGGTTTCGACTTCGGGGGATTCTCCGTCGATCTCGGCGACATCTTCGGCGACATCTTCGGTGACTTCGTGCGGGCGGCGCGAACGCGCACGGATACCGGTCCCGTGCCCGGGCAGGACTTGCGCGCCCAGATCGCCATCGAGCTGGCGGAGGCGGTACACGGCACCACCCGCACCATCGAAGTGGAGCGTTCGGTGCTCTGCGATCTCTGCGGCGGCACCGGTCGAGCGGAGGCGCAGGCGCAAACCTGCCCCACCTGCGGCGGCACGGGCAGGGTCCGCACCTCGCGGGGTAACGTGGTCTTCGGCGGCATCTGCCCCACCTGCCGTGGCACCGGCGAGGCGCCCGGCCCGGCCTGCCCGCGCTGCCAGGGCGCGGGCACCGTGCCCACCCGCACCCGGCTGGAGGTGAGGATCCCGGCGGGCATCGCCGACGGCGGCGTGGTCCGGCTCGCGGGCCAGGGAGGCGCGGGGCTGCGCGGCGGCCCTCCGGGAGATCTCTACCTGGAAGTGAAAGTCCTCCCACACCCCGTGTTCCGGCGCGAGGGCGACGACCTCCACATGGTGCTGCCGATCACCGTGCACGAGGCGATCGCCGGCGGCACCGTTCGCCTCCCCACCTTCGACGGGCCGGTCGAGGTCAAGGTCCCACCGGGCAGTCAAAGCGGCCGCAAACTCCGACTGCGCGGCAAGGGCGTACCCCACCTGAAGGGCGAAGGCCGCGGTGATCTCTACGCCGAACTGCGGGTGGAGCTCCCCACGGGACCGGAGGCGGAGCGCCTCGCCCGCGAGATGGAGTCGCTCTACGATAGGGACGTCCGCGCGGCGCTTCTGGCCTGATGCGCCGCGATTGCAGGAGCGAGCGTGGAACGGTATTACCGCCGGACGGAAGTCATCGAGATGCTCTCGCTGGACGAGGACTTCCTCGATCGCCTCCTCGCGGAGACTTCGATCTGCGAGGAGGTCGGCGGAACCTTCTCCGCGCGGGACGTCGAGCGGATCCGCGTCGCTCGACACCTCGAGGAAGACCTCGGCGTCAACCCGGCCGGAATCGAGGTGGTGATCCGCCTCCTGGAGAGGATGATGGCCGAGCGGCGCGAGCTGCTGTCGGTGATCGAGGCGTTCTGCCGCAAGCTCGCCGAACGAGGAGCGTGAATGGGCATCCTGGATCTCTTCGGCTCGCGAGAAAAGCGCGAGGCCAAGCGAATCAAAGACCTGGCCCGGCGGTCGCAGGAAAAGTATGGCGACCCCGCCCTGAGGCAGCGCGCCCTCGAGGGTCTGCGCGACATCGGCACCCCGGATGCGATCGCGGCGCTCATGCAGCGCTTCACCGTGCGGACCGAGCCCGGCATCACCGACGAGGAGGAGAAGGAGTACACCCTCGAGATCCTGCAGTCCTTCGGTGAACGGGCCGTGCAGCCGGTCATCACCTTCCTCGAGCAATCGGAGACGGGCATCTCCTGGGGCGTGCGCTGCCTGAAAGGTCTCGTCGACGAGCCGACGCTCGTCGGCTCGATCTGCGGGATCCTCGACAAGCTCGGCGCCCAGTACACCCGGGATCCGGAGAAGAAGGTCACCCTTCTCAAGCTGCTCGCCGACTACCGGGACCCGCGTATCGCCTTCACCGCCACCGAATTCCTCGAAGACCCCTCGGACGACGTGCGCATGGCGGCCCTGTCCACCCTGGTCTCCCAGCGCGCCGTCGACCGGGCGGATGCCATCGTGGAGTGCCTGCTTTCGGCCGAAGCGCCCCGGGTACGGGCCGCCTGCGCCGAAGCGCTGGCCGACCTCGACGCCCCGATCGGGGAGCGCGCGGAGGAGGTCAAGGCCGCGCTACCCGAGGGCTACCGCCTGGATGGGGGCCGCGTGATCCGCCCCTCTTGAGGGCTTCACTGTCGCGGCGCTTGCTTTTCGAGCGCCATGACGACCAAACTCGGCGCGGCTCGACGCGAGGGGGTTTCGAGGAGTACCCATGATGTCCGAGTTGCCGGTGGCGAGTGCCGTACGCGCCATCGCCGAGGAAAAGAAAGTTCCCGAAGCGCTGAAGAAAACCCTCTCCGTCGTCGACGGTCTCCTTCGCCCGCGCACCGCCTTCATCTCCCTCCACGACGAGCGCGACGGCCGCCTCGCCGTGGCCGTGGTCCGCGGCCGCTCCGACGAGCGCGTCGTCGCGGTGGAGCCGGGCGAGGGTCCGTCGGGGCGCGCCTTCGCCGAGCGCAGCATCGTGCGCGACGGCGCCGCGCTGGCCATCCCCATGCTCGCCGGGGACGAGCCGGTCGGCACGATCACCTGCCTGGGCGGAGCGAGGCTGCGCGAACCGCTGCCGGAGGAGGTCGAGGAGGCGCTGTTCGCCCTCGCCGGCTCCGCCGCCCTGGTGGTGGCGCTGGCGCGCGCCCGCGAGGACCTGGAGCGGCGCGGGCGCGAGCTGCGCATCGCCCTGGAGGGGCTGCGCGAGCGCGACCGGGTCCGCGACTCCGTCCTCTCCCACCTCTCCCACGAGCTCCGCACGCCCCTGACCACGATCAAGCTCTACCTGGACATGGCGCAGGGCGGAAAACTCGGGGAACTCGGCGAGCGGCAGCGCCATGCGGTCGCCATTTGCCAGCGCAACGCCGACCGACTCCTTCGCCTCATCAACGACCTCTTGCTCACGGCGCGGCTCGAGGCGGGCCAGATGGCCCTCGACCCCCGGCCCCTAGGGCTGCGCTCGGTGATGAACGAGGCGTTTTCGCTTCTCGGCGACGAGCTCGAGGAGGCGCGCGTCAAGCCCGCCCTCTCCGCTCCGCTCGGGGAGGCCTTCATACGCGGGAACCGCGACCGTCTGGTGGAGGCGATGATGCACCTGGTCGAGCGCGGGCTGGAGGGGAGGCGAGAGGGCACGCGCATCCTCGTCGACGTGGTTCCCGAGGACCGGCGCGGCGTGCTGCGTCTCTTGCACGAGGGCCTCCACCTGCCCCCGGAGGAGGTCGAGCATCTCTTTTCCGCCTTCCGCGCCGACGGCGGCCGGTCCAACCTGGGTCTGGCCATCGCCCGGCGCATCGTCTCCCTGCACGGCGGCACCGTGCAGGCGCGAGCCACGGCCGACGGGCTGTGGCTCGAGGTCTCGTTTCCGCTCTACGCCGGAGCGGTGGCCACCGGGGCGCGAGCGCCCTCCCCTCGCCCGGGCGAGATCCTCGTGGTCGAGGACGACGACGATTGCCGCAACGGTATCGTGGAGGCCCTCACCGCCGAGCGATTCCGCGTCCGGGCATTTTCGGATGGGCGGGAGGCGTTGGAACGGATCCGGCAGTCCCCGCCCGCGCTCCTGCTCCTGGACCTGCGCATCCCGGGGGTCGACGGCGCGCGGCTCATCCGCGAGGTCCGGGAAGGTGCCGGACCGACCACCCCGATCTACGTGATCTCCGGGGCGATCGACGGATCGGTCGGACAGGAGGATGCATGGGGAGCGCAGGTCGACGGCGTCTTCGAAAAGCCGATCAACTTCCCCTTCCTGCTGGAGAGGGTGCGGGAGTACGTGACCCCGGCATGAGCGTCGTCCCGGACGGGAGGAGCGCGCAGGCCCTCTCGCCGCGTTTCGGCCCGATCTCCCGGCGGCTCTTTCGCCGCTTCTTCGATCCGGTGTCCTTTCCGGACGAGGCCGTCGAGTGCCTGGCCGAGCACGCCCGGCGCGGCAGCCTGGTCTACGTGATGCGCTCGGCGGGGATCCTCTACTACCTCTTCTTCGTCTGGGCCTTCGCGCGCCGCAACCTTCCCGTCCCCGCCGCCGTCTGCGGCTTTCCCCGCCTCCTGCACCGCATCCTCGCCTTCTTCGTGGGGCTTCCGGCGCGGACGGGAAAGGAGGGTGTGATCCGCGCGCTGGAGGCGGGCCAGTCCGCCATGGTCTTTTTGCGCCGGCCCGCCCTCTTCCGCTCCCAGGGCTCGCCCCTGGAGGATCCCTTCCCCGACATCGTCGCCTTGCAGCGGCGGATCGACCGGCCGATCTTCGTCGTACCGCAGATCCTGATCTTCAAGCGCGCGCCCGTACGGCTGCGCCCCGGCATCCGGGACGTGATCCTCGGCTCCGCGGAGGTGCCGGGGATCTTCCACACGATGGTTTCCTTCCTCGCCAACTACCGCCGCTCGTGGGTGAAGGTCGGATTGCCCATCGACGTGGCGAAGATGATCGAGCGCGAGCCCGACGCGCCGGACGCCATCGTGGCGCGAAAAGTCCGTGGTAGCCTGGCGGTGGGCATCGCCCGCGAACTCCGCGCGGTGGTCGGGCCGCCCCTCAAGCCCGCCGAGCGAATGATCGAGGAGACCCTGCGCGACCGGGCGCTGCGCGCCGAGCTCGCGCGCGAGGCGCGGCGCAGCCAGAAGACCCTCGAAGAGCTGGAGCGGCAGGCGCGCAAGGACCTCGAGGAGATCGCCGCCCGCTACTCGCCCGCCGTCCTCGATGGCGCCAACACGGTGGGGCGCTGGGTCTTCTCGCGCCTCTACGACGGCTTTCACGTGGACGAGGAGGGGCTGCGCGTCGCGGCGGAGAGGAGCAAGTACGCCCCCCTGGTGCTCTGCCCCACCCACCGCAGCCACATGGACTACATCGCCATCACCCACATGATGCTGGAGCGGGGCATGACCCCGCCTCTGGTGGCGGCGGGTGCCAACCTGGCCTTCTGGCCCCTCGGCCCCTTCCTTCGCCGATCGGGGGCCTACTTCATTCGACGCTCGTTCCGCGGCGACAAGGTCTACACAGCGGTCCTCTCCGCCTACGTCCGCAAGCTCATCCGCGATGGGTACACGCAGGAGTTCTATCCGGAGGGCGGCCGCACCCGGACGGGACGGATCCTCGAACCCAAGCTCGGCCTGCTGGCCATGCAGGTCGATGCGTGGCTGGCCGGCACGCGCGACGACCTTTACTTCGTCCCCATCGCCATCGACTACGAGCGGCTGATGGAGGCCGAGACCTACGCCCGCGAGCTCGCAGGCGGCGAAAAGGTTCGCGAAAGCCTGCGCGGCCTGGTCAAGACCGCCAGGGTGCTGACCCGGCGGTGGGGCGAGATCTACCTCCAGGTCGACGAGCCGATCTCGCTGCGCGAGTTCTGCGCGAGGCTCGGAATCGATCCGCAGCGCATGACCCCGCCCCAGAAGAAGGCCCTGATCCGGGCACTCGGCCACCGCATCGCCTGGGGCATGGGGAGGGTGCAGACGCTGACCGCGCCGGCGCTGGTGGCCTCGGCGTTGCTCGCCGGGCGACGCGAGGCCGAGCCCATCGCCGCCCTGCGCGAGCGGGTTCACTTCCTCTTGCGCCTGGCCGACGCCAAGGGCAGGCGAATGGCTCCCGCAGCGCGCCGCGCCCTGGGAGGCGACCTCGATCCGATGATCGAGACCACCCTGCGCAACTTCGCCCGCGACCAGCTCCTGGAGATGGAGGTCCTGGGCGGCGAGACCTACTACCACCAGAGGACCACCGCCGCCGTCGGACTCGCCTTCTACCGCAACAACATCTCCCAGCACTTCGCCTACGAGAGCCTCCTCGCCACGGCGCTCCTCTCCGCGCCCTCCCTCGCCCTCTCGCGCGAGGCGCTCGTCGAGATCGCCAAAGCCCTCCTCCACCGGCTGGAGGGGAACGTGATCCTTCCCCCCGAGGTGGATCTCGCCGAGGGGCTGGAGGCGGCGGCGCACCGGCTGGAAGCCGAAGGCATCCTGGTTCGCGACGCCGAGGGGTGGAGGGCGCTGCCGGAGGGAGCGTGGGCGCTTCTCCTTCTGCGCTCCTACGTTCGCGACATCATCGAGGCGCACCTCATCGTGGTCACCGCCGTGGAGCGCCTCGCCGAGGAGCCCATGGAGCGCAAGGACGTGTTGCGGCTCTGCTTCGAAACGGGCCGACGGCTCCTGGCCGCCGGGCGCGTGCACTGCCACGAGAGCCTCAGCAAGGTGGCCTTCGAGCAGGCCCTCACCTGGCTGTCCAAGAACGACCTGCTGGGCACGGAAGAGGGCAAGCTCGTCCTGCGCGGACGCTTCGAGGAAAAAGAGGCGCGTGACGCGGAAGCGAAGGCGCTGCTCGAGCTCCTCCGCCAGCCCTGATTCGACCCCGGCTCACCGCGCCGACGCGCATCCACGCGGCGCGTTGGGATACGCCGCCATCACCGCCGATCGCTCGGGTGCTGGGCGAGCTGCCAGGGGTCGAACCTTCGACGGGCTCAGGGCCGCAGGGAATCCCGCTCTGCCAGGAGCCGCCGGAACGAGGCCGCCACCTGCGTACGCGAGACGCGCACCCCCTCCGGGAGCCGGCGCGCCAGCGCCGCGGCCAACGCGAGCGACGTGGCGCTCAGCGGCGCGGCTGCCAGCAGGTCGATGCCGTAGTGGAAGCGCCCGGCCAGCGTGCCCAGGATCAAACAGACGAGGATCGGCAGCGCCACCCAGAAGAAGCGTCGCGCATGGCGCCACGAGAATCCCAGAACGAGCAACGAGATCCCGGTGTGACCGGAGGGGAAGCAATCCCGGGCCAGCGGCGAGGTGCGGAAGAGAAGGTCGAGTTCGGTCGCCCAGAGCCAGCCCTGCACGGGGCCATCGAAGTAGGCCGCCTGGTAGTAGCGCGGCCCCATGGCCGGCACGTAGGCGTAGAAGACGTAGTTGGCCGCGTAGAAGATGACGAGTGCCGTCACCCACTCGTCGAAGCGGCCCTCCGGCCCACGGAAGTAGAGCAAGAGGCCGAGCGCAACCGGCCAGAAGAAGTAGGTGGTGTACGCGCCCAGCAGCAGGTCCATCACCAGCGGATGGAAGTTGCGGTCCATCCAGATGGAGAGTTGCGTCCCGAAAATCCGCTGGTCGATGGCCGCCAACCGCGCATCGGCGAGCGGCAACCCCACCGCGTCCAGCAGCGGGTTGAGCTGCAAGTAGACGATCACCACGTAGGCGATCGGGGAGAAGTCCGCCAAGAGGCGCAGCAGGAGGTTGCGCGGGAAGCGGGACTGCAGCGGCCTGAGGACCAGCGGGCCGAGCGCCACCGCGGCGTAGACGACGGCCGCGCCCTCCCAGTTGGCCACCCGATCGCGGCTCCAGAGAAGGACGGTGAGGGCCAGCGCGCCGGCCGCCGTGACGATCAGCTCCCACGGGCGGAAGGCGAACCCACCCTCCTCGGCCCGAGGCACGGCAACGCCCGGGTCGCTGACGACGGGAGGAGCCATGGCGTCCCGCTTCACTGCCTCCACACCTCTCCCGCGAGATGTCCGCCGCATGCCGAGCAGCGTCGGGCGGGGAACGAGCGCTTCTACGCCACCGCCACAGGACCGTCAAGATCCCGACGCAGAACCAAAGATGCTGCGATCCCGAACGGGGATCCAGAGCGGGGCGGACGAGAGTGCGCATGCCTGGTGGTCGAGTTGACATTTGACCAGCCGGTCGGTATTCGGGCGCTTCCCTATGCCGGGCGGGCGCTCGGCAACCCGTTCCGAGTGGTGCCGCATCGGGGCGCCAGAGGCGGAGGGCACGTCGATGGCCGACGTTTTCAAGAAGGCGTACGAGTGGCGTGAGCTGAAGGTCTCGCGCGCGACCGGCCTTTACCCCTATTTCAAGCCGATCGAGTCGACCAACGGCACCGAGGTGGTGGTCGGTGGCCGCCAGGTCATCATGGTCGGCTCCAACAATTACCTCGGACTCAGCCTCGACCCGCGCGTCAAGGAAGCCGCCATCCGCGCCACCGAGAAGTACGGAACGAGCTGCTCGGGCTCTCGCCTCCTCAACGGAACCCTCGATCTGCACCTCGAGCTCGAGGAGAGACTCGCGCGCTTCCTCAAGCGGGACAAGGCGATCTGCTTCTCCACGGGCTTCACCACCAACCTCGGCACCCTCTCGGCGATCCTCGACCGCAAGGACTGGGTCTTCTCGGACCGCCTCAACCACGCCTCCATCGTCGAGGGCATCCGATCCTCCTATTGCGAGCACAAGCGCTACCGCCACAACGACATGGCGGACCTGGAGCGCCTGCTGAAGTCTGCGCCCGAGGAGGCGGGCAAGCTGATCGTCACCGACAGCGTCTTCTCCATGGAGGGCGACTTCGCCGATCTGCGCGGCATCGTCGAGCTCGCGGCAAAGTACGGCGCGCGCATCATGGTCGACGAGGCCCACGGCATCGGCGTGCTCGGCGCCCACGGCCGCGGCCTCTGCGAGCATCTGGGCGTGGAGGAAAAGGTCGACCTGGTGATGGGGACCTTCTCCAAGTCCTTCGGCTCGCTCGGCGGCGTGGTCGCCGGCCCAAAGGAGGTCATCGAGTGGATCCAGCACCGGGCTCGCTCGATGATCTTCCAGGCCTCGATGACCCCGGCCGCCGTGGCCGCGGCCCTCACCTCGCTGGAGATCATCGAGAAGGAGCCCGAGCGCCGAGAGCGTCTGTGGCGCATCTCCAACAAGATGCGCAACGCCTTCCGCCTGCTGGGCTACGACACCGGCGTCTCCGACGGGCCGGTGGTGCCGGTCCTCATCGGCGACCAGGTCAAGTGCTTCCGCTTCTGGAAGGCGCTCTACGAAAACGGCGTCTTCGCCAACCCGGTGATCCCGCCTGCGGTCGAGCCGGGCAACGCGCTGATGCGGACCTCCTACATGTCGATCCACACCGACGAGCAGCTCAATCGGGTGATCGAGCAGTTCGAGCTCCTCGGCAAGAAGTTCAAGATCATCCCGGAGGATGCGCCGACCGCGGCCGACGTGATCGACAAGGTGGGCTCCATCGACGATCCGAACGCCGAGGCGCCGCGCTTCGTCGCCACCACCTACCGTCCCGCCGAATCGCGCAACGGCACCTTCCGCCGCACCGGCGGCATTGCGCAGCGCGTCTTCGACATGGTGGAATCGGCGACCTGGCGTGCCGCCAACTTCCAGATCCCGTCGCGCGAGCAGCTCAACCGCATGGTGCAGGAATCGCTCAGCGACATGACGGGCGCGGTCATCGAGCGAACCTACAAGCTCTGGGAGCTGGCCAACCGCGCTCGCAACTCGCGGCGGCTCTCCTACGACGACGAATGAGCCCCGGCCCCGGGGCTCGCGGAGGACGACCATGTCCGAGCTCGCCCAGGAGCCCATCTCCGCGGAAACAACCCCAGCCCCCGACGAGGGCCGCCCGCAAAAGTCGCGGCGCGACCCCTCCGTGAGGGTGGACCTCGTCCAGACCCCCGCGGACCTCGAGGCCTTCATCCGCCTTCCCTACCGCCTCT
The DNA here is from genome assembly GCA_003242475.1 of Pseudomonadota bacterium. GTDB lineage: Bacteria > Myxococcota > Myxococcia > Myxococcales > Vulgatibacteraceae > ZC4RG40. Next base: position 2,289 of record QGUN01000036.1, on the reverse strand, counting down.
ATGCGGGCGATCCCTGCTTCGTCCCTCCGCTCTACATGGAGCGGCGCGACTTCCTCGATCCCAAGAAGAACCCCTTCTTCGACCACGCCGAGGTCGCGCTCTTCCTCGCCCGGCAAGGCGGAAAGGTCGTCGGACGCATCGCCGCCCTCGTCGACCGCAACTACAATGCCTTCCACGACACCAAGGTCGGCTGGTTCGGCATGTACGAGGCCGAGGACGACGACGAGATCGCCGAGGCCCTCTTCGCCGAGGCCACCGCCTGGGTACGCTCCCGCGGCATGCTCCGCATCCTCGGCCCGGCGAACTTCAGCTCCAACCACGAGTGGGGTCTGCTGGTCGACGGTTTCGACTCGCCCCCCGTGGTGATGATGCCCTACAACCCGCGGTACTACGTCCGCCACCTCGAGGAGGTGCTGGGCCTGAAGAAGGCCAAGGACCTCTGGGCCTTCTGGATGCCCGCCAACGTCGATCCGCCAGAGAAGGTGGTGCGGATCGCCGAGCGCGTGCGCGCCAAGGAGGGCATCGTCGTCCGCCCCCTCGACATGGGCGACTTCCCCAACGAGGTGGCGCGCATCAAGGAGATTTACAATTCGGCCTGGGAGAAGAACTGGGGCTTCGTCCCAGTCACGGACAAGGAGTTCGACCACATCGCCCGGAGCATGAAGACCCTGGCGGTGCCGGATCTCCTTCTCGTCGCCGAGGTCAAGGGCGAGCCGGTCGCCTTCTCCATGACCATCCCCGACCTCAACCAGGCGCTCGCCAAGGTCGGTGGCAGACTGACCACCTTCGGCCTTCCCATCGGCCTGCTCAAGCTCCTCTGGTATTCGCGGAAGATCAATCGCGGCCGCCTCATCACCCTGGGTGTCAAGGAGCCGTACCGGAAGCGCGGCATCGACGCGATTCTCTACCTCGACACCCTGCGCGCCGCGCGCAAGCTCGGCTACGTCGGCGGCGAGATCTCGTGGACGCTCGAGGACAACCTCCTCGTGAACCGCTCGATCGAGATGATGGGCGGCAAGCGGTACAAGACCTACCGAATCTACGAGGCGGAGGTCTGAGCGCGTGAAGGTGCTGCTGACCGGGGCCACGGGCTTCGTCGGCCCCCAGACCGCCAGGGCGCTCGCCGATTCCGGCCACCAGGTTCGCTGCCTCGTCCGGGAGACCTCCGACCGCAGCGCCCTCGAGGCCCTGGGCGTCGAGCTCGAGTACGCCATCGGCGACGTCTGCAACCAGGCTGCGCTACACGACGCGATGGAGGGCGTGGATGCGGTCGTCCACCTCGCCGGCGCCACCAAGTGCCTGAGACGTGAGGACTACTACCGCGTCAACGCTTACGGCTCGCGTCTCGTCGCCGAGGCGGCGGTCGCCCGCGGCGTTCCGCGCTTCGTCCATTGCTCCACCCTGGCGGTGGCGGGGCCGATGCCCGAGGGCCGTCCCGTCACCGAGGACGACCCGCCCCGCCCCGTCTCCGAGTACGGCCGCTCCAAGCTGGCCGGCGAGGAGGCCGTGCGGCGCCACGGCCACCGCCTGGAGGGCACCATCGTCCGACCTCCGATCGTCTACGGGCCGCGCGACCGCGACTTTTTCGAGGTCTTCAAGATGGCGGCGCGGGGATTGGGCGTTCGCCCCGGGCTCTTCACCCCCAAGCGCTACTCCATCATCCACGTCGAGGACCTCGGGAAGGCGATCGCGCTGGCGCTCGATCGCGGCAAGTCCGTGCAGGGCATGGAGGGAAGCCAGGGCGTCTACTACGTCTCCGACGGCGAGGTGCACCTTTGGGACGAGCTCATCCAGCGGGCCGCCGTCGCCCTCGGCCGCGGAAGCGCCTTCGTCCTTCCCGTCCCCGAGACCCTGGCCTGGCCCCTGGGCCTCTGGTCCGAGCTCGCCGCGCGCATCACCGGCAAGCCCCAGATCGTCTCCGTCGACAAGGTGCGCGAGTCCATGGGCCCTGGCTTCGCCTGCACCATCGACCGCGCTCGCAACGAGCTGGGCTTCTCGCCCGAGTGGCCCGCCGACCGCGGCCTCGAGCACACCGCCCGCTGGTACCTCGAGAACAAGTGGTTGTAGGGGAGCCCTTGCGGGCGCCTGCGGTCCGCGGCCGAAGACTTGGGCTGCGGAGATCCTCTCCCCAGCTGGCAGCGACACGCATTCTGCCGCCCTTCCTGCAGCGCATGGGCAGCGCCCGCGCGCCTGTGCTCCGCTCGGTCACGAGCCGATTGCGGCCGCGGACGGCGACGACCGGCTTTGGCTCCCGCCCCACGGCATCGCATTCGCGGCGGAGCGCCTTTC
>QGUN01000035.1 GCA_003242475.1 Pseudomonadota bacterium | reverse complement strand
AGAAACATGAATACAAAAAGAAAAGCCCCGGCGAGGACATCGCCAGGGCTTGTCATGCTCCCACAAGGAAGCTCGAATCAGAACTGGCCTTCCGGCGTGTGCAGGTAGACCTGATTGAGGGTGTACGTACCTCCGGAAGCGCCGCCGCTATTGCACTGGCCCGGGATGCTTCCGCTGACCGCAGGCACGTCATTGGAAGCAGTCGGCTTGATGAAGAGCCAACAGGAGAACTCGGAATCATTGTCCAGATCGGAGATGGCGCTGGCGAAGAACGACTGGAGTTCGGCGCCCGTGCCGGCCGCGGTCTGGTACTGGAAGTAGACCTCGCCCTCGGGCTCGAAGGCGAGCTGATTCCAACCATCAGGAATTTGGATACCGGTGCCCTTCCACGGCTGGCGGGTGCCCCATCCGTTCGGGAAGCTCGGATGGGCGTCGGCGTCCACGAACCGGTCGTTCGTGCCGAAGTACGACAGCTGCGCCGTGCGGATGGCGGCGACGTTCACCGAGCCCTCGGAGCGCCGCGCGCGGAGCTGGTAGCGGAGGAAGTTGGGAATCGCGATCGCGGCCAGGATGCCGATGATCGCCACCACGATCATGAGCTCGATGAGCGTGAAGCCCCGAGCCGCCTTCTTCTTCGCAAGCAGTCTCTGCATGGTCGTCTCCTTCCCTTCGGCCCGCACGGGCGGGCCTCTCGGGTCACGTCCGGCCGCCATGCAGGAGTGATGCCAGGTCAGGAGAGGGCTCCCGCCGGGCGGGAAGGCGAGCGGATGCGGCGAATCTCCGCCTTCGCTGCGGCGCGGAGGTGACGATTTTGGTCAGTTCGTCGGCAGGTGTACCAAAATGGTCACCCTATACGGTGGGTCGGAGACTTGCCTTGTGGGGTGGGGGCCGCTCGGCTAGGCTGCACGCCGATGAGCGAGGCCATCCTCACCACGGAGAAGCTGACCAAGCGCTTCCGTCTCGGCCTGCGCCGCCGCGAGGTGCGGGCGGTCGAGGACCTCGACCTCTGCGTGCGTAGAGGGGAGATCTACGGATTTCTCGGTCCCAATGGCGCGGGCAAGAGCACCACGATCAAGATGCTGGTCGGGCTGGTCAGGCCCACCTCGGGAACCGCTCGGCTCTTCGGCGAGCCGATCACCTCCCGCCGAGCCCGCCGGCGCCTGGGCTACCTGCCGGAAAATCCCTACTTCCACGACTTCCTCACCGCACGGCAGCTCTTGCACTTCCACGGCCGGCTCTGCGGCCTCTCCGCCGGAGATCTGGCCGACCGCGTGCCGCGGCTCCTCGACCTGGTGGGGCTGACGAAGGCAGCCGACCTGCCGCTCCGCCGCTACTCCAAGGGGATGGTGCAGCGGGCGGGGATCGCCCAGGCGCTGATCGCGGACCCCGACCTCGTCATCCTCGACGAGCCGATGAGCGGCCTCGATCCCATCGGCCGCAAGGACGTCCGGGACGTGATCTTCCGCCTCAAGGAGGAGGGAAAGACCATCTTCTTCTCCTCTCACATCCTTCCGGACGTGGAGGCGATCTGCGACCGTGTCGGCCTTCTTCTTGGGGGAAGGCTTCGCGAGGAAGGGAGGTTGGAGGATCTGCTCTCCGCGGGTGCCCGCGCGGTGGACGTGGTGGCGGAGGGGATTCCCGAGCGGCTCGCCGCCGAGCTCTCGCAGCGCGCCGACCGCGTCCTGCCCAAGGGATCGGGGCTGGCGCTGACCTTCGCGGAGGAGGCGGAGGCAGACCGGGCGGTGGCGGCGCTGGCCGCGGCGGGGGCGCGGATCGTCTCCGTGGCCCGTCATCGGGAATCCCTGGAGGATCTCTTCGTCCGACGCGCGCAGGAAACGGGGTTGGCCCGTCCCCGCGGAGCGGAGCGAGCCGTCGCGTAAACGGGCGAAGGAGGAGCCTTGGATCTCCAGGGGATGGCAGAGCAGGTCTCGCGCCGCCGGACCGCGGCGATCTTCGGTCTGCTTGCGGTCGCGGTCCTGCTGGTGTTTCGCATCCGGGAGGCCCCGCCAAGCTCAGCCAACTTCGACAAGGGGCTCATCGACGTCGTTGCCGGCCTTCTTCCGGCCGTGGGGATGCTCCTCGCCCTGGAGGCCGGGCTGCTCCTGGTCGCCTCCACGCCCGTATTTCGCCGGCGTTCCGAGGGATGGACGGCACTCACCGCCTTTGCCCACCTGGTCTTCCTCGTCTTTGCGGTGATGGATCACCGCTACTTCCTCGCCACGGGTAGCCGGCTCAACGCCGAGCTGGTGATCTACACCCTGCGCTACGCCAGCTCGATGGGGGGGATCCTCAAGGAGGGCTTCGACCTCCAGTTCCTCGGGGCGATCGCCCTCGTGCTGGTGTCGGTGCTGGGGGGGTGGGCGCTCAGCCGGCGGGAACCGCGGCGGCGGCCGGGTTCGATGGCCTCTGCGGAGGTGCTCCTGCTGGCGCTAGCGGCGCTGATCCTCCTCGATCGCCCGGCGCGCGTCGAGGTGCCCGAGTCGCTGCTGGATCACATGCTCGCGGGCGGGGAGGGGGCTGCTTCGGACATCCAGGCCTTCGGTCCCTACGAGCGGCCGGTTTTCTCCTCGGAGGCGCGGCGGCCGAGGGACATCGTCCTCATCATCCTCGAGAGCTTCCGTGCCGACGCGATGGGGGCCTACCGCGGCAACCCGGAGCAAAGCGATACGCCCGCGATGGACCGGCTGGCACGCGAGGGCGTCCTCGTCGAGAACGCCTACAGCACGGTCGTCCACACCTCCAAGGCGCTGGTTGGCATCCTCTGCGGCGGTTTTCCCCGCCTGAACCTCGAGATCGACGAGGCGGAGGAAGGCGGCCTTCCGCTCGCGTGCCTGCCTCGGCTACTGGGCGAGCTCGGCTACCGCACCCGGTATGCCCAGACCGCCGATGGGGCTTTCGAGAACCGAGTCGGCCTCGTGCGAAACATGGGATTCGAGGAGTGGAGGATGCGCGAGGACCTCGAAGGCGAGGTGGCGGGATACCTCGGCATGGACGAGCGTGCCCTGCTCGCCCCTGCGCTGGAATGGGCCTCCGAGGATGACGAGAGGCCGCTGTTTCTGACCCTTCTGACGAGCGTCACCCACCACCCCTATCAGGTCCCCGGCGAGCCGCCGGTGGAGGGACAGGCCACCTGGGAGGATTATCGGAAGGCGGTGCGGCACGTGGACGCCGCCGTGGGGGAGATCGTGACCGCGCTGAAGGAAGAGCTTCCCGACGCGCTCTTCATCATCGTCGGAGACCATGGCGAGGGCTTCGGCGAGCACGGGATCTGGGGGCATAACCTGATCGCCTACGAGGAGGGAATCCGGGTTCCCCTCATCCTGTACGGGGCAGAGGATGTCTTGCCGCGGGGTACGATCGGCGGGCTACGGCACCAGGTGGATCTCGTGCCGACCGTGCTGGACATCATTGGCGCGGAGTGGGAGGGGAGGCTGCCAGGCATCAGCCTTGTCGAGCCCAAAGGGCACCAGTACGTGGTCAGCTCCTGCTGGCTCCGGCGCCGCTGCATCGCCCTACGGATCGGCGACCTCAAATTCATCGACTACTACGACCTGGAAAAGATGGAGGTCTACGACCTCGCCGCCGATCCGGAGGAGCGGGAGAACCTGGCTTCGTTCTACCCGCGCGCGGTGCTGCGCGCGGCGGAGGCGCGGCTGCGGCGGATCCAGGCGGACCTGGAGAGCATCTACCTGGGCTCGCAGCGCCGTACGATGACGCGCCTGGCGGATTTCGATTGATCGGCGCGCAGGCGCGTGGTGGAAGGCGAGGGATGCTTCCCGACTGGCTCGCGGCCGTTTTCGCCTTCGTCTTCGGCTCGCTGGTGGGCTCCTTTCTCAACGTGGTGATCCATCGCCTGCCCCGCGGCGAGTCGGTGGTGCGCCCGCGCTCTCGCTGCCCCGGCTGCCGGAGGCCGATCCGGTGGTACGAGAACGTGCCCATCCTCTCGTGGATCGTCCTGCGGGGGCGCTGCCGGGGCTGCAAGGCGCGGATCTCCTTGCGCTACCCGCTGGTCGAACTCGCGGGAGGTTTGCTCGCGCTCGCCTGTTTGCGGCAGTTCGGGCTCGCGCCCTGGGCGCTTTGCGCCTTCGCCTTCCTCGCGGCGCTCCTCGCACTCACCTACATCGATCTCGACCACTGGCTGCTTCCGCGGGTGATCACCATCCCCTTCGTCGTGCTGGGGGTCGCCGTTTCGTGGATCCCCGGCGGTCCCGGTCTGGTCGGATCGGTGCTCGGCGCGGCGGCGGGCTTTGCCAGCTTCGTGCTCATCGGCGCGGTGGCGGAGCGGATCCTGAAGAAGGAGGCCATCGGCGGCGGCGACGTCTGGCTCTTTGCCATGATCGGCGCCTGGCTCGGGCTGCGGGCTCTCCTGCCGGTTGCACTCCTCGCCTCCCTGCAGGGGGCGATCGCAGGGATCGTGCTCGTCGCCGCAGCGCGAGGGGAGGGGAGGAGGACGGCGGCGCCTCCGCCCAAGCCCACCGGCGACGAGGAGCTCGACGCGTGGGAGCCACCGCCGGGCGCGCTTCCCTTCGGTCCCTTCCTCTCGCTCGGGGCCGCCGAATTCCTCTTCTTCGGCGACGCGCTCCTCGACTGGTACCTCGGGCTCTTCCGTTGACCTGACGGGCAGCGGCACGACGCGAATCTGTCCGAAAATTTGCGGGCTTCGGGTGCGGTGCTAGGATGCGCCTCGGTATCGACTCAGCAATCACGGGGCGCGCATGAGTAGGGGAAAGCTGGCCCTCGGCATCGACATCGGGTCGAGCTCGATCAAGATGGTCATGCTCAAGGAATCGAGGCGCGGCTATCGCCTCGAGGCCTTCGGCATGGCGCCCCTTCCGCCCGAGGCCATCGTCGACGGCAGCCTGATGGACTCGTCGGTGGTGGTCCAGGCGATCTCGGATCTGGTTCGCTCCCAAAAGATTCGCCGCAAGGAAGTCGCCACCAGCGTCAGCGGCCGCTCGGTGAACGTCAAGAAGCTCACCGTGCCGAAGATGACCCGGCAGGAGCTGGCCGAGAACATCCGCTGGGACCTCGAGCAGTACATCAGCCACCACGCCGACGAGGTCTACGCCGACGCGGAGATCCTCTACGAGGGCGAGGACGGGCAGATGGACGTCCTCCTCGTGGCCGCCAAGCGCGACCTGGTCAGCGACTACGTGATGGTCCTCAACGAGGCGGGGCTGAAGGCGGTGGTCGTGGACGTGGACGCGCTCGCCGCGCAGAACGCGGTGGAGATGGCGGTGGGATTCGACGAGTCCTCCACGGTGGCGATCATCAACATGGGTGCGTCGGTCACCAACCTGACCATCGTCTCGCGCGGCGTGACCGCCTTCGTCCGCGACCTCACCATCGGCGGCAACCTCATCACCGAGGAGATCCAGAAGAACCTCGGCATCTCCTACGAGGAGGCGGAGGCCCTGAAGATCGGCGGTCGGCTCGGTGAGGACGTGGACGCGATCGTCCCCCAGGAAGTCGAACGGATCATCGCCCAGGTCTCCGGCCAGCTCGCGGGCGAGATCCAGCGTTCGCTCGACTTCTTCGCCAGCCCGACGAATACGCAGTACGAGAAGATCTACCTGGCGGGCGGCACGGCGAAGATCCCCTCGCTGCAGCGGATGATCTCGGACCGCTCGGGTGCGCCGGTGGAGGTGATCAATCCCTTCGCCTCCGTCGAGGTCGACCGCAAGCGCTTCGACGTCGACTACCTGGAGGAGGTGGCGCCCATGGCCACCGTGGCGGTCGGTCTCGCCCTGCGCCGCGAGGAGGTCTAGGAGGAGAGCATGATCCGCATCAACCTACTCCCGGTCGAGCAGACCAAGAAGTGGGAACTGGGCCAGAAGCAGATCATGCTCTTCGTCCTCGTTCTCGTGGGCGTCGGCGTGGGGAACTGGTCCTGGTCCTCGAGCGTGTCGGACGAGCTGGTGGCCAAGCGGCGGCAGGTGGAGCGGCTGCGCGCCGACATCGCCCAGCTCGACAAGGTGATCGCCGAGGTCAAGAACATCGCCAAGGAGAAGGAGGCGATCGAGCTCAAGCTACGCGTCCTGGATGACTTGCGCCGGGCGAGGACGGGCCCGGTTCGCGCTCTCGACGACCTCGCGCAGAAGATTCCGGAGCGGGTCTGGTTGATCTCCTTCCAGGAGAAGGGGGGACAGCTCGTCGTACGCGGCGGCGCGGTCACCAACGAGGACCTGGCGGATTTCCTGCGGGTGCTCAAGTCGAGCTCCTTCTTCAAGAACCCCGCGCTCAAGCGCTCCGTGCAGAAGGATGCCAAGGAAGGCAGCTACATCGAGTTCGAGCTGACCTGCGGCGTGGATTACACGGCGTGACCCTCGGTGTGGCCGGAGGGCCGGGGCGCCGTACCGGCGAGGAGAGATGGAAAAGCTCATCCACCAAATTCTGAAGGCCTCGTGGTCCCTCAAGATCGGGGTGATTGCCGGCCTCTCCGCCCTGATGACACTGGGCACCTGGTACTTCGCGATCCATCCGGCCCGGAACCAGATCGAGCGGCTGGAGAAGGAGCGCCGCAAGCTCGAGGGCGAATACATCGACAAGCAGCAGATCGCCGACAACCTCAACGAGTACCGGCGCGAAAAGGCCGAACTCGAAGAAAAGCTCGCCGCCGCCTTGCTGGAGCTCCCGCAGGAAGCGGCGATCGACGAGCTGCTGCGTCAGCTTCACGAGCTGGGCACCAACGCCGCGCTGCAGATCGCCTCGATCGAGCCACAGGCGGAGGCCAAGGAAGAGTTCTTCGCCCGCATTCCGGTCCGCATGCGGGTCAAGGGCAGCTACCACGAGATTCTCACCTTTCTGGACGAGGTGAGCCGGATGAAGCGGATCGTCAACGTCAACGACATTCAGCTCGGCAAACCCACCGTCCAGAACGAGAAGGTCGTGCTCGAGTCGGATTTCCTCGCCACGACCTTCCGTTTCCTCACGCCGGAGGAGATGGCTCCCGACAAGAGCCAGTCCGCCCAGACGAAGCGGGGGCGCAGATGAATCGCTGGATCCTCCTGCTCCTGATCGCGTTCTTCGTGGTGGGCTGCGGCAGCCCCAAACCCAAGAGGAGGGCGGAGAAGCCGCGCGAGACACCTGCGCCTGCGGCGAAGGAGGAGGCTCCCGAGCCAGAGGAGAAGCTGGAAGAGGAGTACGTGTACTCGCCCGTGGGCAAGCGCGACCCCTTCCGCCCCTATCTGAATCGTTTCGTCCCGGGACCGGCCGTGGCTCCGGACCCGCTCTGCGGGCCGCTCTGCCAGTGGGATCTCGACCAGCTCCGCCTGGTCGGCATCGTCTCGGGACTCGCCAGCCCCGTGGCCATGGTCGAGGACCCCAAGGGAAATGGACACACCGTTCGGCGTGGCACTTCGATCGGCAAGGGCAACGGCAAAGTGACCGAAATCTTGCGCGATCGGATCATCGTAACCGAGTATCGCCGCCTGGGTACCGGCGAGGTCGTCCCGGTGGAAACGGAGCTCCCCCTCCGCGGCGCCGGCAAGAGCGCGCAGGAGGAGGAACCGGAGAACCTCCTGGTGACGGAAGATGGCGAACCGATCGTTGCCTCGGATTGAAACGTTTTTCTCGGCGCAGCCCGCGGTACGGAGCAACCGGATGAATGCGAGCAAGTGGATCGCCCTCGGCACGGCCGCGACCTTGACGCTGGCCCCGCTCGGTGGTGCCGGCGCGCGAAGCGGCGCTGCGGATCCTCATCTCGTCGCCCGAGAGGTCGTCAGCCTGAACGCCGCCGGGTCCGCGAGCGAGGTTCGCGGTGTGAAGGTCTTCCGCGGAGAGGAGGGCACGCGGATCGTCCTCTCCCTCGACGGAAAGCTCGGCGCCTACGAACGCATCGAGCTGAAGAACCCCACGCGCCTGGCCGTCGACCTCCTCGGTGTCTCGCGGGCGCCGAAGGCGCAGGCGGTTTCGGCGCCGGGTGTCTCGTCGGTTCGCTTCGGCGTCCACGCCGACCGGGTCCGCGTGGTCTTCGACCTGGAGGGCCCCAAACTGCCTCCCTACCGGATCTCCCCGGTCGCGGAAGGCCTCGAGGTCGTTTTCCCGTCGACCGAGGCGAAGCTCGCCGAGGCGGCGCCGGCTTCGGCGCCCACTCCGGCGAGGAACGAGCCCAAGGCCGACAATCGGTCGCGCGTGCTGGACGTGGCCTTCCAGGGCGAGGGCGCCGAGCAGCGCGTGGACGTGGTCCTCTCCGGCAGCGTCCGTCACGAGGTGGAACGGCCCGACACGCGCACGCGCGTGCTCACCCTGCGCGGTGCCGAGCTGCCCCAGAAGCTGGTCCGGTCGCTGGATACCACCGCTTTCGCCGGGCCGGTGCGCTCCGTGGCCTCCTTCATGGACCGTGACGACGGCGCCGTGCGCGTGGTCGTGACCCTGCGGGAAGACGCGCAGGACGACCTCGAGGTCCGCGGCAACCGCCTCTCGTGGCGCTTCAAGGGAGAGCCCGTCGAGGCCACCATCGTGGACGAGGCGGGACGCGTGACCCGCGCCGCGGCGGATACCGGCACGCGTCGCTACACCGGGACGCGCGTCAGCTTCGAGTTCAAGGACATCGACATTCACAACCTCCTGCGCATCCTCGCCGAGGTTTCGAAGAAGAATCTCGTCGTCGCCGACGACGTGAAGGGGACGGTCACCATCCGGCTGCGCAACGTGCCCTGGGACCAGGCCCTCGATCTCATCCTTCGGTCCAAGGGCCTCGGCAAGGAGGAGGAGGGCAACATCATCCGCATCGCCCCGCTCGAGCGGCTGCAGGCCGAGCGCGAGGCCGCGGCCAAGGCGCAGGAAGCCAAGGAGATCGCCCAGCCGCTTTTCGTCCGGATCATTCCGGTCAACTACGCGCTCGCCAGCGAGATCGCCCCCAAGGTGCAGGATCTCCTGACCAAGCGCGGATCGCTGACGGTCGACCAGCGGACCAACACGATCATCGTCAAGGACGTGGCCGACGCGATCAGCCGAGCCCAGGCACTGGTGCGCACCCTCGACACGCAGACGCCGCAGGTCCTGATCTCCTCGCGCATCGTGGAGACCTCGACCAATTTCAGCCGCGAGCTCGGCATCCAGTGGGGCGGTAGCTTCTCGGCCAGCCAGGCGACCGGGAACGCCACCGGCCTGGGCTTCCCCAACAGCATCGGCGGATCGGGTTCGGTTCCGGGCAACGTGGGGGCCGGCGGTGCCGTTCCGGCGCAGCCGAACTGGGCGGTGAGCTTCCCGGCTGGCGTGGGCGAGAGCTCCGGCGGTGCAGTGGGCTTCACCTTCGGCTCGGCGGGTGGCGCGGCCCAGCTCAACCTCCGCCTCTCCGCGCTGGAGTCCAGGGGTCTGCTCAAGACCGTCTCCGCGCCGAAGGTCACCACCCTGGACAACCGCGAGGCGGTGATCGGGCAGGGCGTCTCGATCCCCTTCTCCCAGGTCTCCGCCGCGGGTGTGAACACGGTCTTCGTGGAGGCCAAGCTGGAACTTCGGGTGACGCCTCACGTCACCTCGGACGGGTCCATCCTCATGAAGATCCGAGCCTCCAACAACCAGCCCTCGGAAAACATCCGCGGCGCCAACGGCCAGCCGGCCATCACCAAGCGCGAGGCGGAGACCGAGGTGCTCGTCAAGGACGGGGATACCACCGTGATCGGCGGCATCTACACCCGCCGCACCTCGGAATCGGTCGGGCAGATCCCGCTGCTCGGCGACATCCCGGTCCTCGGCTGGTTCTTCAAGAGCCGCTCGGTCAGCGACGAGCGGACGGAGCTGCTCATCTTCATCAGCCCCACCATCGTCAACCGCGAGGCCGCCCTCGTCGCCGGCGGCTGATCGCCCGAGGAAATCGAACGATGCGTATCCGCGCGCTGATCCCCCTCCTGCTCCTCGGCTCGTTCGGCTGCACGCTGGACGAGGAGGTCTCCGGGCTGCGGCTTCTCGGTTACTACGGGCTCAAGGCGGAGGACGACGGCTGCACCCGGACCGACGACATGACCAGCTTCGGGCACTACGACGTGGCCGTCGCCGAGGAGTTCGGATTCCCCTACCTGGTCTATGCCCACCTCCGAAACGACCTCGCTCCGACCGGCGACGAATCCAACGGCCGGGTGGACTCGAACCTCGTCGAAGTGACGCGAATGCGCCTGGTCTTCGAGGGGGAGGGATGGCCGACCCTGCCGGCTCCGATGGAGATCCCGGTCACTGGCACGCTCATCGAGCCGGCCGACGAGCACTGGAAGCTCGTGGAGGCGATCCCCGCCGAGGTCGCCGGGCTCCTGGAGTCGAATTTCGAGAGGGTCGGCCCGCTGTCGAAAGAGCTCCGCGTCCGCATCTCCTTCGTGGGCCGGACCCTGGACGGGACCACGGTGGAATCGAACGCGCTCGCCTTCAAGGTCTTCGTCTGCAATGGCTGCTTCGCGCAGCTCTGCGGCGGACTGGGGGTCGTCCAGGTTTGCGCCATGGCGGGCGCGCAGGGCGACGGGGTGAGCTGTCTGGACGACGAGCTCTGAGCCGGTCCGCGCCCCGATCGGGGCGGGCCTTTTCCCGACCGGGTTGACGGATCCCCGGGGGCTCCGCTAGGTTGCGCCCGCCCTGCGCGAGCGCTGGAGGAGAGGTTCGTCGTGGCCTTTCGTGAGCACCTCGAAAACGTGTGCCAGGTGGAGGGGGCCGTCCTGGCGTGCGTCATGGGATTCGACGGGATCGCCGTGGACACCCATGCCCCGAAGGCCGAAGGGCTGGATACCGACACGCTCCTCGTCGAGTACTCGGCGCTTCTCGATCAGGTGCGCAGGGCGGCCGCCTCCCTCGGGAACGGCAAGCTCGAGGAGGTGGTGGTCCGCGCGGAGAATCTCACGGCGATCCTGCGGCCCATCGACGAGAACTATTTTCTCTTCCTGGCCCTGGAGCCGAACGGAAACACGGGCAAGGGCCGCTTCCTCCTCCGGGTGACGGCCCCGAAGTTGTTGGAGGAGCTTTGACGGAGGCGGTGCCTCCGGCAGGAATTTCGAGCTATGGCCGACGTCATCGACACCAGCCAGTTCCGCAACGGTCTGAAGATCGAGATCGACGACCACCCTTACGAGATCGTCGAGTTCCAGCACGTCAAGCCGGGGAAGGGCAGCGCCTTCGTTCGCACCAAGTACAAGTCCCTGATCACGGGACACGTCTTCGAGAAGAACTTCCGGTCCGGCGAGAAGTTCAACCGTCCCGAGCTCGAGGAGCGGCCGATGCAGTTCCTCTACAAGGAAGGGACGGACTACCACTTCATGGACCAGAAGACCTACGACCAGACCTTCCTTCCGGAAGAGGCGCTGGGCAACTCCAAGAACTTCCTCAAGGAGAACACCGAGGTCCACATCCTCTTCTACCGGGGCAAGGCGATCGGTGTGACGCTTCCGAACACGATGGAGCTCAAGATCGTCAAGTGCGATCCCGGTGTCCGCGGCGATACGGTCACCGGCGCGACGAAGCCGGCGGAGCTGGAGACGGGTTACGTGGTCCAGGTTCCTCTCTTCGTCAACGAGGGGGACGTCATCAAGGTCGATACGCGCACCGGCGAGTATCTGACCCGCGTCTAGGAGGCCCCCTTGGACGTCGAGAAGATCAAGGCGATCATCGAGGCCCTCGAGCGCACCGAGATCACGCGCTTCGAGTACGAGGGAGACGACGTTCGGCTGGTCATCCGCCGCGGCCGCGCCGGCTTTGCCGCGACGGTGGCGCCGGTGGTGGCTCCGGCCCCCGCTGCGGTGGCCGCGCCGGTGGCGCCGGCGGCCGAGGCGGCGCCGAAGCCGGAGGAGAAGCCCGGACACATCGTGCGCTCGCCCTTCGTCGGCACCTTCTACCGCGCGCCGTCTCCGGAATCGCCGCCCTTCGTGGAGCTCGGCCAGACGGTGCAGAAGGGCCAGGTCCTCTGCATCGTCGAGGCGATGAAGCTCATGAACGAGATCGAGGCGGAGGTCTCGGGCCGGATCGCCGAGATTTTCGTGGAGAACGGCGAGCCGGTGGAGTTCGGTCAGCCTCTCTTCCGCATCGAGTAGGAAGGGGCCCGTGTTCAAGAAGGTCCTCATCGCGAATCGCGGAGAGATCGCGCTCCGGATCATCCGGGCGTGTCGGGAGCTCGGCCTGCAGACGGTGGCCATCCACTCCACCGCCGACGCCGAGGCGCTGCACGTGCGCTTCGCCGACCAGGCGATCTGCGTGGGGCCGCCGCCCTCGAAGGAGAGCTATCTGAACATCCCGGCCATCCTCTCCGCGGCCGAGATCTCGGGCGCCGACGCCATCCACCCCGGTTACGGCTTCCTCTCGGAGAACGCCGAGTTCGCCGAGGTGGTGATCAACTGCGGCCTGCACTGGATCGGGCCGAAGCCGGAGCTGATCCGGCTGATGGGCAACAAGGTGCAGGCGCGGGAGTTCGCCGCGTCGGCGGGGCTGCCGCTCTTGCCGGGCAGCAAGAGAGCGCTCGCGGATGCCAGGGAGGCGGAGGAGGTGGCCAAGAAGATCGGCTACCCCGTCATCCTCAAGGCGGCTGCGGGCGGCGGCGGCCGCGGCATGAAGATCGTCCGCGACCCCTCGATGATCGCCCAGGCCTACAACACGGCCAGCGCCGAGGCGGTCGCGGCCTTCGGCGACGGCTCGATGTACATCGAGCGATACGTGGAAAAGCCGCGGCACGTGGAGATCCAGGTGCTGGGCGACCGCCACGGAAACGTCGTGCACCTGGGTGAGCGCGAGTGCTCCGTCCAGCGGCGCCACCAGAAGCTGGTGGAGGAGGCGCCCTCGCCGGCGGTCGACGCCAAGCTCCGCGAGCGGATGGGCAAGGCGGCTGTCCAGGCGATGAAGAAGATCGGCTACGACAGCGTCGGGACGCTGGAGTTCCTCCTGGACGAGCGTGGCGACTTCTACTTCATGGAGATGAACACGCGGATCCAGGTCGAGCACCCGGTCACGGAGATGGTGACCGGCATCGACCTGGTCAAGGAGCAGATCCGCGTCGCCATGGGGGAGCGCCTCTCCTTCGAGCAGAAGGACATCGTCTTCCGGGGGCACGCCATCGAGTTCCGCATCAACGCCGAGGACCCGGTCACCTTCGCCCCTTCGCCGGGCCAGATCACGGGTTTCCACGTACCCGGTGGGTTCGGCGTGCGATTCGACTCGGCGGCCTACGAGCAGTACCGGGTGCAGCCGCATTACGACTCGCTGATCGCCAAGCTCATCGTTTACGGCACCACGCGCGAGGAGGCGATCATCCGGGGCCGGCGCGCGCTCGAGGAGCTGGTGGTCGAGGGCATCCGCACCAACGCCAGCTTCCACCTCAAGGTGCTCGCCTGGCCGGAGTTCATCGAGGGCCGCTACGACACTCGCATCGTCGAGCGCATCCTGCAGGGTGGTGGCTTTCGGCGCGGCATCGAGCAGACCCCCTGAAGTCTGTTCCTTGACTGGCCGGGTGCGTTCTCCTAGTGTTCGACGCCGGGCCCCTGCTCCAGGGCCCGGGGGTTCCCCCATACCGCTGTTCGCCTTGCCTTCGGGGACTCGACGCCGACCGCGAGCGCCCTCATGGACAAGAACAAGATCTTCCAGACGGCGACCCGATTGGCGCAGAAAGGCCAGCTCGACCGGGCGATCGCGGAGTACGAGCGCCTGCTCGAGCACGATCCCAACGAGGTCCGGGCGCTGCTCAAGATCGGTGAGCTGAGGCAGCGAAAAGGGGAGAACGAACAGGCCGCGCGGGCGCTGGAGCGCGCGGCGGAGCTCTACTCGACCCAGGGTTTCTTCCTCAAGGCCGTCGCCGTCTACAAGCAGATCCTCAAGCTCGACCCGCGGGTGGAGGCTCATCAGCGGCTGGCGGAGCTCTACCAGCAGCTCGGCCTGCTTCGCGAGGCGATGTCGCAACTGCAGATCGTCATCGCCACCTACGAGCGCGAGGGCCGCACCCAGGACACCATCGCCGTCTTGCGCAAGATGCTCGACCTCGAGCCGGAAAACGCCCTGGCGCGGGCTCGGCTCGGCGAGCTCCTTCTCGGTGCGGGGCAGGCGGACGAAGGCAAGGAGGAGCTTCGGCGCGCCCTGGAGCAGCTGGAAAAGGAAGGCCGCAGCGACGACTACGTCCGCGTGGCGGAGCGGCTCCTCTCCGGCGAGGACGCCGATTCGGAGATCGCTCGCAAGGCCGCTCGCATCTACCTGGACAAGGGTGAGGCGCGCCGCGCCCTGGCGAGGCTGCAGCCTGCCTTCAAGGCCGATCCCACCTCGATCGAGACGCTCACGCTTCTGGCGCGGGCGTTCCAGGAGATCGGCGACACCAAGAAGACGGTCTCGGTCTACAAGGAGATGGCGCGGCTGCACCGCGAGGCGGGTCGCGCACGCGAGGAGCGCGAGGCGTGGAAGCAGGTTCTCCGCCTCGCGCCCAACGACGCCCAGGCCCGGGAGGCGCTCGCTCGGGGCGGGGGCAACGCCTCGCCGCCGCCCTTGCGCCCGGCCGCGTCGCCACAGCCGGCGGACGACGCCATCCCCGTTCCCGATTCCCGCGGCGCGCCGCCCCCGCGGGAGCGGACGCCCACGCCTCCGCCGCTGCCGCAGCAGCGGGCGGGCGGCCGGCCTGAAGCTGCGCAGCCTCCCTCGGCGCGACCGGAGGACGTGCCGCGGCTTCTGGCCGAGCTCGACGTCTACCTCAAGTACCGCCTCTATCCGAAGGCGAAGGACCACCTCGCCGCGCTTCTCGCTCTGGACCCCGACCGGCTCGAGGTGCAGGAGCGCGCGGCCCAGCTCGCGGAGGGGACCGGCGATCGCCAGGCCATGCGCGCGGCCCTCGTCCGGGTGGTGGAGCTCGCGCGCCGGGCCAAGGAGGAGGAGAGGGCCCAGAAGGCGCTATCCCGCCTGGCGGCCGAATTCCCCGACGACCCGGAGGTCGCGGCGCTGGGCGTCGCCGAGCCGGTCTCCGTCTCGGAGATGATCGTGGTCGACGAGGGGGCGGCCAGTGGCGACGAGGAGGTCGTCATGGCCGTCAGCCTCGACGACGAGCCCCTCGAGCTCGGCGCAGGAGAGGCCATCTCCCTCACCTCGCCGGACCTGGAGGACTCCGCGCTCCAGGCCGCCCTGGAGATCTCGATCCTCGACGCCGGCGAAGAGACCATCGACGAACCGCTGCTCGACGAGCTACCCGAGCCGGAACCCGCGCCCGCAACGGCGCCGAAGGCAGCGGAGCGGCCCGCGCCCGCTCAAAGGGCTGCCCCGTCGGCCGCCGCGGCCGAGGGGAAGCCCGCGTCCGGTGCGCCTGCGCAGGGCGGCGATCCGTCCCTCGATGCGGACCTGGAGGAGCTGGAGTTCTACTGGCAGCAGGAGATGTTCGAGGAGGCGGAGGAGCTCCTCCGCTCCATCCTCGCGCGGGCGCCCGGTCATCCGCTGGCGACCGCACGTCTGGAGGAGCTCGAGGCGCGCCGCCGGCCGACGGCGCCCGCGCCTTCGCCCACGGTCGAGCCTGCCGCCGAGATCGAGCTGACGCGCTCGGGCGAGCCGACGAAGCGGCCGCCACCTCCCGCCTTCGCCAAGAGCCTCACCGTCGTTCCCGACGAGGAGGCCAGCTTCGACCTGGCGGAGGAGCTGCTCGCCGACCTCGACCTGCAGGAGGGCCCCAAGGAGGAGCCGCTCGACTTCCAGTACTCGGTCGAGGAGGTCCTGGCCGAGTTCAAGAAGGGCGTCTCCCAGACGGTCAGCCCCCAGGACTCGGAGACCTTCTACAACCTGGGCATCGCCTACAAGGAGATGGGTCTCTTCCAGGAGGCGATCGAGGCCTTCCAGCAAGCCATGCTCGGCTGCAAGGGCACGCAGCGGGAGGTCGATTGCATGATCACCGCCGGCCTTTGCAAGGCCGACCTCGGCGATCACCGGGGCGCCATCGAGTGGTACCTGGCCGGGCTCGGCGCCGCGGCCGTCACGCCGGAATCGGCGCTCGCCCTCCACTACGAGATCGGAGTCTCCTACGAGGCGCTGGGCGAGCGCGACAAGGCCCTGGAGCACTTCGCGAAGGTGCACCGGGCCAATCCGAACTACCGGGAAGTCGCCGTCGCCGTCGAGAGGCTCCGCAAGGGAGAGGAAAACGCCGCCCGGCCTTCCCCGGTGAACAAGGGAAAGGTCGGCTACGTCTGAGGCATACGTGAGCTACCTCGAGCACTTCGGCCTTCAGATCGAGCCGTTCTCCAATACCCCGACGGATCGCTTCTACTTCCGCTCCCCGCAGCACGAGCGGGCGATGGTCCGCCTGATGCACGTGATCGAGGGCATGCGGGGCCTGGCGGTGCTCGTCGGGGAGATCGGGCAGGGCAAGACCACCCTGGCGCGGCGGCTTCTCGATCGGTTGCCGGAAGATCGCTTCGAGGCGTCGATGCTGGTGGTGATCCACTCGGGGATCACCGCCGGCTGGCTGCTCCGCCGCATCGCCACCTCGATCGGGGTGCGCGAGCCTGCGGAGGAGAAGCTCGAGCTTCTCGGCCAGGTCCACGAGCGGCTGCTGGAGATCCACCGCGAAGGGCGCAAGGCGGTGGTGCTGGTGGACGAGGCGCAGATGCTCCAGTCGCGCGAGCTGATGGAGGAGTTTCGCGGCCTGCTCAACATCGAGGTTCCCGGCCAGAAGCTCATCAATTTCGTCTTCTTCGGCTTGCCCGAGGTGGAGGACTGGATCCAGCTCGACCCCCCGCTGGCGCAGCGGGTGGCGCTGAAGGTCCGCCTCGACCGCCTCGATCGCGACTCCACCCGTGCCTACGTGGTGCACCGGCTGCAGCTCGCCGGCGCCATGCACAATCCCTTCGACGCGGAGGCGCTCGACGCGGTCCACGAGTACAGCGGAGGCACGCCGCGCGTGATCAATACGCTGTGCGACAATTGCCTCCTGGAGGCGTACCTGGACGGCGAGTGGGTGGTCAGCGCCTCGCGCGTGCGGGAGGTGGCGCGTAGCCTGGGCCTCGAGCCCGCCGATCCCTCCCGCGCCTTCGACCTCACGGAGGTGGATCGGATCCTCGAGGCGTTGATCGCCAAGTAGCTCGGGCGAGGACGCCGCCCCGGGGACGCGGAAGGCCGCGTCGGCCATCGGATGGACACGTGAAGACTCGCTGGGCGCTCCGCTTCCTCTTCTTCCTCGTCGGCTCCTACCTGGCCGTGGGGATGGTGCTGCGCACGGAGTGGGCCGCCAAGCGCATCTGCGCCCAGGGAGCCTCGGTCGCCTCGCGATTGCTCGGCCAGACGCTCGTCCTTTCCGAGTGCCGTTTCGATCCCTGGCGGACGGAGATCGCCATCCGGGGGATCCGGCTCGGCGAGGACGGCGGACTCTTCTCGGCGCGCGGCCTCGAGGTCCGCTTCTCACTCCTGTCCGTGCTCGGGGGCCACACCGTCTCGCGCGTGGCGCTCGATTCTCCCCGCCTCGTGATTCGACTCGACGGGGATGCGGGCGAAAAGAGGGAGTCGGCTCCGCCTCCCGCCGGCGGCTGCCTCGACGTGCTGGAGAGCCTTCCCGTCGGCGAGGCCGTTCTGAAGAACGCGAGCATCGCGATCCATCTGCCGCAGGGCCACCTCGTCCAGCTGGGCGCCGTGGATCTGGAGGCGCGATCCGAGGGCGAGGCACGGCGCGCGCGCCTGTCCATCGGCGAGGGCGCCTTCGTTCCCGCCGGCGGCGAGCCCTTCGCGCTGGAAGGGGCATCCGCGCACCTCGTGGTCTGGCCCGCCGAGGACCGGGCGGAGATCGAGTCGCTGGAGCTTCGCGGCCTGGGCACGGTGATCTCCCTGCGTGGAAGCATCCAGAACGTCTGCGCGCCGCGCCTCGCCCTGCGGGGTGAGCTGCAGGCGGAGCTGGCCGAGCTCGCGGAGCGGTTCTTGCCGGGTGTGCGCAACGTCGGCGGACGCGCCGCGCTCAGCGCCTCGGTCCTCGGGCCTCTGGGCGACTTGCGCTCCAGCGCCGTGCTTCGGCTCGCCTCGGTGACGATCGCAGACATGGAACCAGGAGATCTCTCCGCCCGGCTCGAGCTCGGCGGCGGTCGCCTGGAGATCCACGAGCTCGTCTGGCCCGTAGGGGAAGGCCGGGCGGTGATCGACGGGGAGATCGAGCTGGCCTCGAGCCTTCCCGCACGCCTGGTGGTCCGGACGGAGGCGCTGCCCTTCCACCGCATGCTGGCGCGGCTGCCGGTGAAGAACACGCCGGTGATCATGACCATCGACTCCCGACACGAGCTCGAGGGAAAGCTCCTGGGAGGCCTCTCGCTCTCGGGGCGGAGCAGCCTGCGCCTGCATGGCTTCGCCGTGCGCAACCGGCCCTGGCATTCCGAGAGCGGCACGGTGATCGTGGAGGTCCCGGGAACCGCCTCCCTCGAGGGCCGGGTGCGCATCACCGACGACGGCGTGCACTTCGGCCCTGCCACGGCCTCGTTCGGCCAGCAAACCCGGATGGAGATCGATGCCCGGCTCGCCTTCGAGGACGCCAAGGGCCTCAACATCGCCGTGCGGGCCCCGGTCTTCGACCTCGACGACGTGGCCGGCCACGTGGCGAACATCCCCATCGCCGGGGCCGGGGTGATCGAGGCGACCATCCGCGGGCCCTATCCGGATCCGGTCATCGAGGGGACCTTCGACTTCGACGGCGCCCGCCTCTTTTCCGCCGCGCTGGGGAGGGTGCGATCCCGGGCCCTGGGGCGGCCCTCCGAGGAGAGCGTGAAGTTCTCCGACATCGAGGGGGAGCTGGGCTCGACGCGCTATCGCGGCCGCGTCGACCTCTTCCTCGGCGAGGACCGAATCGAGGGGGAGTCGCAGGTGGAGGCGGGCGGTCGGCTCGCCGAGATCTTCGGGGCCACGCGGGAACTGCTCCAACCGATCGACTGGCTCTACCGGCATCTGGACGGCCGCACCGAGTCGATCCGCGCGAGCTTCCGCGGCCAGCTGCCGCGCATCTCGGCCGAGGGCGTGGTGGCGGCGCGCCACGTCCGCTTCCTCGATCGGCCCTTCGACTGGCTGGAGGCGCAGCTGGTCGTGCCCGACATCACCCGCCTCGAGGTCCAGGACCTTCGGCTGACCCGCGGCGCGGGAGAGGCGAGGGCGAGCGGCGAGGTGCGCTTCCCCGGCGGCGAGACCCCCTCCGTCCTCGCCTCGATGGAAGCCGGGGGCATGCCCATTCGGGATTTGCTCGGCGAGTTCGGCGAATGGGCCGAGCTTCGGGGCGCGGTGGCGGCGCGAGCCACTCTTCAGGGCCCGATCGATGCACTCGACCTTCGCGGCGAGCTGCGGGGGACGGGATTGGCCGCGCGCGGCGTGAAGCTGGCCGACACCCACCTTTCGCTCGAGACCCAGGGCGAGCAGGTCATCGTCCGCGGCGGTTTTCTCGGCGCGGGCGCGCTCTCGGCCGCCGTCCGCCTGGCCGAGGACCTGCCCTTCGATGCCTCGCTCCTTCTGGAGATCCCCGATCTTTCCGCCTTTCTCCCGGCGTCGACGCGGCTGGGGGGCGAGCTGCGCGGGCAGGCCATCGCCAGCGGCTTTCTGTCGGACGTCGCCGCCTCGTCGGGCAGCGTGGTCCTCGACGAGCTGGTGCTCTCCGTGGGCAGCTACCGGGTGGCCAGTCGCGGGGAGGTCAGCTTGAACTTCTCCGGCCCCGCCTTCGTCCTCCACGGCCTCGATCTCGAGGGCGAAAACACCGCGTTTTCGCTCCACGGCCATCGCTCGATCGACGGCGCGCTGGATTTCGACGCGCAGGGGACCTTCGATGCCCGGCTGGTCGGTACCTTCTTGCCCGACCTCGAGCATCCTTCCGGCGTGGTCTCGATGAAGGCGAGCATCACCGGGCCGTCCGAGCGCGCGCTCGTCGTCGGCTCGGCCGAGATCGCGGGTGCCTCCTTCCGCGTGCGGGACCTCCCTCTCAGCATCCAGGCGTTGGATGCACGGCTGGCCTTCTCGCAGAACCAGCTCGTGGTCCAGGAAGCCACCATGATCGCCAACGGTGGTCGTGCACGCATGTACGGAACGGTCTCCTTGAAGGGGCTTTCGCCCGACGTGCTCGACCTCGTCTTCACCGCCAGCGGGATGTCGTGGCGGATGCCGGCCGAATGGCCGGTGGTGGCCAGCGGTCGCCTGGGGATCACCGGCCGGTGGGACGAGCGCATCACGCTTTCCGGAGAGGCGACGATCGATCGTCTGCGCTGGCTTCAGGACCTGGACATCGAAAAGATGATGCTCGACTTCCGCCGCAGGGTGGAGGCGAGTACGCCGACCGACGCGCGCGAGTGGGTCCGCTTCGACATCGATCTGCTCGGCGGCGACGACATGCGGGTGGACACGGAGCATCTCCGGGCGCGCCTGCGCTTCGTCGGCGGCACCGGTCGGGACCGCGGGCGTCTGCGCCTCGTGGGGACCAACGTCAGCCCGGCGCTGCTGGGCTCGGTCGAGGTCCTGGAGGGCACGGCGCTCTTTCGCGGCAACGAGTACCGCGTGACCAACGGCATGGTGGACTTCCGCAACCGCGACCGGATCGACCCGGTCTTCGACGTGACCGCCGAGACGGAGGTTCGCTCCATCCGGATCACCGCGCACGCTTACGGTCGCCTCGAAAACTTCCAGGTAGATCTGCGTTCCGAGCCCATGCTCGCACAGGCGGACATCCTCACCCTGCTCACCTTCGGGATCACGTCCCAGGACCTGGACTCGGGGGGCGGGACGGCGTTTTCCGGCGCGAGCCTGGCGGCGGATGCGCTGCTGACGGTGACGGGCTTCGACGAGCACGTGAAGCGTTGGCTGCCGCAGACACCTCTGCTCATGGATCCCGACATCTCCGTCACCAGCCAGTATTCCGAGCTGACCGGCCAGATGGAGCCGATGGCCGTCTTCGAAGCCAAGGTCCTCACCGACCGGCTCCGGCTGCAGGCGGCCACCCCCTTCGCCACCACCAAGGGGCGGCGGGCCAGCGCCGAGATGCGGATCAGCGACCACCTTTCGAGCCAGCTCTCCTGGCAGAACGAGGCGGTGGGCTACAGCTCGGGCGACCTCGGCTTCGACCTGAAGCTGCGTTGGGAGTGGGAGTGAGAGGGATCGTGGGCAGACTCCTGCTCCTCTTCGCCTTGCTCCTCCCCGCCGCCGGCGCGGCGCGGGAGACCGAGGACGCGGTCGCCGCCACGCCGAACGAGGTGAGCGAGATGCCGGAGGCCGCGGTTCCACGCGTGCTGCGCGTGGAGCTCGTCGGCCTCGACGGCCGCAGCCACGACGACCTTCGCCACCTGGTCGTGATCGACGAGGGCCAGCCTCTGTCGCGTCGGCGCGTGCGGCGCTCGGTTCAACGGCTCTACGGCTCCGGGCGCTTCGCCAACGTGGAGGCCTGGATCGAGGAGCGAGTGGGCGGAGTCCACCTGCGCTTTCTCCTCGTACCCCGCCGGCTTCTCCGCGAAGTGCGGGTGGACGGCGCGCCCTTCCTCCAGCCCCTGGACTCCCAGGCGCTCACGGGGCTCTCCGCGGGCATGGAGTACGCCGAGGACCTGCTCGAGCACGGGATGCTGCATCTGCGCGAGGTACTGGCCCGCGCCGGATACGAGAAGGCCGAGGTGGAGGCCGCCGCCGCCACGGGCGACGGCGGCGTCGTTCTGCACTTTCGTGTCGTCCCCCACGAGCCCACCCGCGTGGCGGAGCTGCGCTTTTCGGGGGAGCCGGGCGATCGCCAGATCCTCGCGGAGGTCGTCTCGCTGCGGGAGGGGGACGTCTTCGACCGGGCTCGGCTGGAGCGCGAACTCGACGCGCTGCGCACCCGCTACGTGCGGGAGGGCTACTACCGGGCCGAGGTGGGCCGCCCCGAGGTGCGCCGCCTTCCGGGCGGCTCGGTCGTGGTCGAGGTCCCGGTCTCCGCGGGACCGCGCTTTGCTCTGACCTTCGCGGGCAACCGCGCCATCGGCGATGCGCAGCTACGCGAGGCGCTCGCCTACAGCGGCGAGGAGCGGCTCGACGCCGCCATGGCCTCCGACCTGGCCGGCCGGTTGGAGGAGGCCTATCGGCGCGCCGGCTATTTCGACGCTCGGGTGGTGCCGGTGGAGACGATTTCCCCGGACGGCCGGCACGCCCGTCTCACCTTCCACGTGGACGAGGGCCTGCCGCTCCGCGTGAACCAGATCGTCTTCGTTGGCAACCACTCCATCTCGGACGCCACGCTCCGCCGCTGGGTGGAGGAGGAATTTTGGGCGCTGCGGCCGCCCGGACCACCGATCGAATCGCCGGGCCGGGGGGAGGTGGATGCCGCCTACGGCAAATCGCCTCACCACGTGTCCCGCAGGCTCGACCTGCGGGAGATCCTCGACGAGGAGGCCTACGCCAGCGCGGTCTCCGGCCTGATCGCCCGCTATCGCGACGAGGGGTTTCTCGAGGCGCGGGTCGAGGGGCCTTTCGTTCGAGTGGACGAGCGCACCCGGCTGGCGACGGTGGAACTGCGGATCGAGGAGGGCCGGAGGACCTGGATCCGCGGCGTGGACTTCGTCGGCGCGGCGGCGCTCGGCCCGGCGGAACTCGGCTCGGCGCGCGTTCGCGAGGGGATGCCCCTTTCCGAGCGGGCCGTCGGCGATCACCGCCTGGAGATCCAGTCGCGCTACGCGCGCCATGGCTACCTCTACGCGGTGGTTCAGGCGGAGATCGTCCGCCCGCCCGAAAGGCCCAACGACGCCACCGTGCGGTACCACATCCACGAAGGACCGCAGGTGCGCGTGGGCGAGGTCCTCGTGCAGGGGACGAGCCGCACCCAGCCATGGGTCATCCGCCAGACGCTGGGCATCTTTGAGGGCGACGTGCTCACCAGCGACCGCATCTCCCGTGGCCAGCAGGAGCTGATGCGGCTGGGGCTCTTCCGCGCGGTCTCGGTGCGTCCGCTGGACCCCGACCTTCCCGAGCCCGTCAAGGACCTGGTGGTCGACGTCAGCGAGCGCAACTCGCGCTCCCTGGAGGTCGGCGGCGGAATCTCCGTGGCGGACGGGCCACGCGCCTTCGCCGAGTACCGGGACCGCAACATCCTCGGACGGAACCTGCAGCTCGTCTTGCGCGGGCGCGTCAACCACCAGATCTTCCGCGAGGACGTGCGTGAGATGCCCCTCGAGGACGGCATCGAGCGCGAGATCCAGGCGGGCCTGCGTTTCCCTCGCATCTGGGGGGTGGGGCTGCCCATCGGGTGGCATTTCGACCTCACCCACCAGCGCGACATCCGCCTGGCGTACAATTTGTTTCGAAATTCGGCCCTCACCGGTTTCGAGTTTCCGTTGTTTCCGGAGCTATCGGCGACCTTGCGCTTCGAGATCGAGTCCAACGACATCGAAAAATCGAGCCGCTTCGACGCGCTCTACGGGCCCCTCTCCACGCGTGACCTTCAGAACCTGCGCTTTCCTCAGGGGCAGGTCTTGCTCGGCTCCGTCCGGCCGGGGCTCTTTCTCGACCTGCGCGACGACGTGGCCAATCCGCGCAAGGGGATCTCGGCTCGACTCGACGCGGATTTTTCGCAAAACCTGGGCGGCAGCACCCAGGTGGATTTCGTCAAGGTCTCCGGCACGCTCACCGGCTACGTACCCATCGGGCGCCGCACGGTGCTCGTCCTCTCCGGAAGCGGGGGCAAGGTCTTCCACCTGCAGGAGGATTCCGTCACCATCCCGCCCAAGCGCTTCTACCTCGGCGGTGCCGGCACCATGCGCGGCTGGGCCGAAGACGCGCTGGTGCCGCAGGATCGGCGCGCCGCGCTCCGCCAGGAGCTGGCCGACTGCCGCGCCTTGCTCTTCCGCAGCGGTTGCACCCAGCAGGCGCGCTTTCTCGACGCGGGCCGCGCCGTTCCTTCCGAGGGAGGCGATTTCTACGTGCTTGCGCGAGCGGAGCTTCGCTTTCCCCTCTACGGGAACCTGATGGGAGGCCTCTTCCTCGACGCCGGCAACCTCTGGCTCGAGGCGCCCGAATCCATCGCCCCCGCCGATCTTCGGAGCGCCGCCGGCTTCGGCCTGCGCTACGCCACGCCCGTCGGCCCCATCGCCCTCGACCTGGGCTTCAATCTCGCCCCCGACCGCACCATCGGCGAGGCGCCCATCGGCGCCCACTTCAGTGTCGGCCTATTCTGAGGCCCTTTTCGCCGCGCGCCGTGAGTCGCGGCGCTCCAGGATTGGCGGAAGCGCATCCGATCGCCGCGGGCGCCCGATCGAGCGCACTACAGCGCGTGCGGCGCTCGAGGCGCGCGGGCGCCGCCGCGCCTGGATGGAGAGCGGTTTGCAAGCTGGCCTTCGCCCGCGCATCGACTCGGTTGGGAGCGGGGCATATCGTTGGGGAGAAGGAGGCATCCGATGAGGCGCATCTGGGCGATTCTGGCCGCGGTTCTGCTTTCCACGCCGGCGTGGGCCGACGACGAGATTCCGCTCGATCAGGTGCCCGACGCGGCCCGCAAGACGATCCAGGACCACGTGGCCGACGGCACCATCGAGGAGATCGACAAGGACGTGGAAGCCGGGCGCACCGTCTACGAGGTCGAGTATCGGGACGCCTCGGGGCGGGAATACGAGCTGAAGGTGGCCGAGGACGGCAGCCTCCTCGCCAAGCGGCGCGACTGAGGGCCGCCCGCTTCCACGGCTGAACGAGCGGACGGGCCGCGGGCCGCCGGCCGGGGGCCTGGCTGCTCGCCCGGCTCGTGCAAAGGACCCGAGCCGACGCCGCGCTGTCTCGATTTGATACCCCCCGCGGCAGCTGTCTTCGCTTTGCAGGCTCGGCAACGGTCCCACGGCCGAGCTGGGCCATCCTCCAACGTACGTTTTCTTCCTCTCGCACGAGCCCATCGATTTGCACGGCATCGACGGCCGAGCGTGGGAGCCTGGCGAGGTAGCGGGTCGAGGGGAGAGGCGACGGCCTTTCCTGGTGGAACTCTACCTCCGCATTTCCCGCATTCGACGCGCTCCCGCATCGACGTCCGCGACGCGACGAGCTGGCACGCGCATGGATTTCCCCCTCGAGAGAAGCCGGGAGAGCGACGATCGGCGGATGCCCCTTTCGGAGGGGAGCCTGAAGACGCGCTCGCGCGGGGCATGGGAGATCCGGACCGACAGGCGCAACCTGGGTGTCCCAGCTCCATTCGATGCCAGGTGAGGGCCCGTTCCGGTGGTGGCGATGAAGTGCGCTGACGCAGTCCTGATGCGGCTCAGGCAATGGGGTGTGCGCCGCGTTTACGGATATCCGGGAGATGGAATCAACGGCCTGCTCGGCGCCTTCCAGCGCACGCAGGAGGTGCGCTGGACCCAGGTGGCTCACGAGGAGATGGCTGCCTTCATGGCGACCGCGCATGCCAAGTTCACGGGCGAGGTGGGCGTGTGCATGGCCACCAGCGGTCCGGGCGCCATCCACCTGCTCAATGGCCTGTACGACGCCAAGATGGATCACGTCCCGGTCCTGGCCATCGTCGGGCAGGTCGCACGGATCTCTCTGGGCACGGACTTCCAGCAGGAGGTGAACCTGGTCAGCCTCTTCTCGGATGTCGCCAGCGCCTACACGGTACAGGTTTCGACCCCCGCTGGCGTGCGACAGGCGATCGACCGGGGGATGCGCATCGCGATTGCAACGCGTTCCCCCACCTGCGTGATCATCCCGAAAGACGTCCAGGAGATGGATGCGGAGGCGCCCCCCCACAAGCACGGGGCCGTGTTCACCGGAAGCGGATACGTGGCTCCGAAAGTCGTTCCCGTTGCAGAAGATCTCGATCGCGCCGCCGAGATCCTCAACGAGGGGAAGCGCGTCGCCATCCTCGTCGGTGCGGGCTGCCTCGGTGCCGGCGATCTGGTGCTGCAGGTAGCCGATCGGCTCGGCGCGGGGATCGCCAAGGCTCTTCTCGGCAAAGCGGTATGTCCGGACGACGCGCCGGGGGTGACGGGCTCGATCGGATTGGCGATGCGCGAACGACCTTGCAGGAGCTTTTGCCGCGTCTGAGGTACAAGACGGATCGCTCGTTCCGCCAGGAGCTGGAGAAGAGCATCCAGGACTGGAGGCAGACCGTGGAGGCGCGTGCGCGCGTACCCGCCAACCCGGTCAACCCTCAGCTGGTCTTTGCCGAGGCATCGGCCAGGCTACCCTCCAACTGCATCGTCACCGCGGATTCCGGCACGGCGGCGTGCTGGTTCGCCCTGAACCTGTCGATCCGGGAGGGCATGATGGCGAGCCTCTCCGGCAACCTGGCGACCATGGGGCCGGGAGTTCCCTACGCCGCCGCCGCGAAGTTCGCCTACCCCGATCGGCTCGCCGTCGCCTTCGTGGGCGACGGCGCCATGCAGATGAATGGCATCAACCAGCTCATCAGCATCGCCGATTACTGGAAGGAATGGACGGATCCTCGTCTGGTCGTCTGCGTCCTCGACAACGGCGATCTCAACATGGTCACGTGGGAGATGCGCGCCATGTCGGGCCAGCCGAGGTTCGAGCCCTCCCAGCGCGTCGGACCGTTCCCCTACGCTCAATTTGCCGCCTCGCTGGGCCTTCTCGGGGTGACGATCGAGAGGCCAGAGGACATCCCCTCGGCCTGGGAGCGGGCTCTGGCGGCGGATCGCCCCTGCGTGATCCAGGCGAAGGTCGACCCCGAGGTGCCGCCCCTTCCTCCTCACATCACCTTCGATCAGGCCAAGGCCTTCCTTTCGGCCGTGCTCGAGGGCGATCCGGAGAGCGGCGCCTTCCTCCGCCAGACTTTCCTCCACACCGTGGCGCCCTACTTCCACCGGCGCCTCTCCTGAGCCGAGGAAGCAGGGCGCGACGCCGTCTCGCCTCGCACGGAATTCGCCCCCGGACCTATGTTTGGGGAAGGTCGCGTCGTCTGGGGCGGACGTCTTCGCCATCCGAGGACTCGCGAGCCTCCGCCCGGGCAAGCCGGACCTCCGGTGGGAAGGCGACGAGCTCGTCTTCGCCTACGACGGGAGCGACGGCGTTCACCGCGAACTCAGGGTCAAAATCTCGGGAACGCTGGCGCGAAGGGAAGGGGCAAGCATCACCTTCGGAATCGCTCTCGAACCGCACGATTCCTGCCGCATTTCCCTCGACTACGTCGTGCGGGAGTACCACCCGGCGAAGGAGAGGAAGCGCGCCCGGCGTGTGGCCGGGGATTCGGAATCGTTGCTCGAGCGCGCGGTCGATCGCGGACTGCGCGATTTGCGCACCCTTCGCACGACCCTCGATCAAGACCGCTTCTTCGCTGCAGGGGTACCCTGGTTCGCCACCCTCTTCGGCCGTGACAGCCTCGTCTGCTCGCTACAGACGCTCGCCTACCGGCCGGAGATCGCGGCGCAAACGCTGCGGCTTCTCGCGCGGTGGTGCGCCGACTCGTGCAAGACGACCTTTTTAGCGGCTGGGGGATTCGCACCCTCGGTCGTCGAGAAAAGGCATACAACCCGATCGGGTATCACCTCGGAACCGTTTGGCCCCACGACAACTCGATCATCGCGGCGGGATTCGTCAAACACGGCTACCTGGAGGAGGCTTGTAAGCTATTTTCATCGCTCGTCGATGCCTCGACGTATTTTCCAAACAGCCGGCTCCCGGAAGCATTCGCGGGTTTTTCGCGAGAGGCTTTCGGGGTTCCGGTCCACTATCCGGTGGCGTGCCATCCGCAGGCGTGGGCGGCAGGTGCCATCCCCTGCATGCTGCAGTCCCTCCTCGGTTTCGTTCCCGACGGATGCAGTCGGCGGCTCACGGTCCGGCCGGTCCTGCCCCGATTCGTGGACTGGCTCGAGTTCCGTGGGCTCCGCGTGGCCGACGCCCGTGTCGACCTGGTCTTTACGCGGCAGTCCGATGGCAGACTTTGGGTGAACGTCGAAAATCAGGAGGGGGAGCTCGACGTCCAGGTGGAGACGTGATCAGGCACGTCGGCCGCGGGTGTAAAGATACAGCGCGCCGAGTCCGGTCAGGGCCAGGAGCGCGTTGGTGCGCTTGCGCCGACGGGGGAGGGGAAGTTCGTTTGCGCGCAATGGCTTTCCGCCCCGCATGGCCGCCCAGACGAGCTCTGCCGTGTGGACGGCCCGTCGGCCCGTCAGCTGCTCGATCTGGCTTCGGCAACTGAAGCCGTCGGCCACGACCCACGTGGCTTCGCCCGCCTGGCGGACCGCTGGAGCGAGCATGCGCTCGGCGCAGGCCAGCGACACCGCGTACTTTCCCTTTTCGTAGCCGAAAGCCCCCGCCATGCCGCAGCAGCCCGAGTCCAGGATGGCGGCCTTCAGGCCCATCCGGGAGTAAAGGGAGGCGTCCCGGTCGAAGTTCAGAACCGATCGATGATGACAATGGCCGTGGACGACGGCCTCGCCCTCGAGCCTCGGCGCCTGCCAGCCTTCGGCGTGGCGGAGGAGAAAGCTGCTCAGGAGGTGGGAGCCTTGCCGAAGCCTCGTGGCGTCCGGGTCGTCGGGGAAGAACTGGGGCAGCTCCTCGCGGAAGACGGAGATGCAACTCGGCTCGAGTCCCACGATGGGGATGCCGGCGCGCAGCGCGGGGCGGAGTTCCTCGAGGATCTCCCTCAGGAGTTTTCGCGCGAGATCCAGCATCCCGTAGTCGTAGAGAGGACGGCCGCAGCAGAGCGGCCTGCGCGGGACGACGACCGCGAAGCCCGCGCTTTCCAGGACGTTCACGGCCGCGATGAGAATTTCGGGCTCGAAATGGTTTCCCCAGGTATCCGGCCACAGGATGACCCGAGGGCGCCCATCCTCGAGCGAGGGCGAACGATCGCTCCACCACTCTCGGAAGGTGAAGGGCGCGAAGCGGGGAAGGGGGCGGCGCCGATCGATGCCGGCCGCTGGAGGGCCGCGAGGGTTCCGTCCCGCCCCAGGTGGCGACCACCTCGTTGGCTGCGGATTGGACGGCATCGAAATCCGATACGTCGAGCGGGAAGACGAGAGCTCTCGCCCCCAGGCGGTGGAGCTCCGATTCGGTCGCCTCCAGTCC
>QGUN01000125.1 GCA_003242475.1 Pseudomonadota bacterium | reverse complement strand
GAGCTCTGCGCGCGCCGGCCGCCCGAGCTCGAGATCCCCCTCCTGCTCCGGCTCGGAGAGAAACTCTGGTTCGACCGGGAGGCCCTGGCCAGGAGACTGGAGCCAAGCGCGTGGCAACCGCCGGCCCGTTCGTCGCTGTCGTGATCGAGTTCTACGTGCCGCCCAGCGAGACGGACGAGGGCGTGGTCCGGGTCGCCGAAACGGCATACCGCCCCCTTCTGCAGGCGCTGGAGGAGGAGCGCGAAAGCGCCGCCGTCACCGTCGCCCTCGACCCCGCCCTCGCCCTGCGCCTCCTCTCCTGCCGGCAATCGGGGGTCCTCCACGCGGCGGCCGCCCTGGCCGAGAGCGGCACCGTGGAGTTCGCGGCCGGCAGCCGCAACCATGCCCTCCTGCCCCGTCTTCCACGAGCCGAGGTGGACCGGCAGCTCGAAAAGGGCGACGAATTGATGCGCGAGCTCCTCGGCTGGTCTTGGAGGCCGAAGGGGCTCTTTCCTCCCGCGCTCGCCTACGGGAGGCGAGTGGCCGAGGCCGCCGCCGCGCGCGGCCTGCGCTGGCTCCTTCTCGACGAGATCTCCCTGGGCCGGATCGGCGCGGCACCCACCCATTTCATCGCCACGCTCGGCGACGGTCACGAGCTCTGCCTCTTCTTCCGCTCCCGGGACCTGTCCAGCGCCTTCCTCCGCTCCAACGGGCGAACCCTGCGCAAGCACCTCGAATCCACCCTCGGCGACGGATACGGCGTCCTCGTGGTTCCCGCCGAATCCTTCACCGAGGGCTCGCAGGCGCTGCAGAACCTCCGCTGGCTCCTCTCGCGTCCCGGCCCCATGCCGGCGACAGTCTCGGCGCTCTTGCCCCTCTTTCCCGAGCGCCGGCGGGTGGAACCGATCCCCGCCTCCCGGCGCACCACCGGCGAGGACCTGGCCATGGGCATCCCCTTTTCGGCCTGGAGCTCGCCGGACAACGAACTGCAGGCCCTGCTCTGGAAGCTGGCGGCGCTGGCCTGGACCGAGGCGGCCCGCCTGGCCGAACGATCGCCTGACGCTCCCGAAACCCGTCGTCTTCGCGCCAACCTCGACGAGGGATTGCACTCGGCAGCCTTCCGCCAGGCCTCGAGCGGCGCCGCCTTCCGGCCGGAAGCGGTGCGGGCCGCCGCGGACCGCTTGTCGTGCGCCATCGAGTCGGGCGGCAACCTGGTCTCGGAGGAGGTGAGGCGTAAGACGGCGAGCGCCTACCAGCGGCTGCTGCGCACCCTGGACGAAAGGGCCCGCGCGGGGGATGCGCCGACCCCAAAGTAGCCGGCCGCTGCGGGGCGATTGCAAGCACCTCGAAACGGCGCTAGAAGGGCGCAAAAACCGAGGTTCGCTTGGTCTCCACGCACGACATCCTCGAGGCGCGCGAGCGGATCGGCGCCCTGGTCGCCAAGACGCCGTGCTGCCGCTCTTCCACCTTCAGCGAGCTGACCGGGGCCGAGGTCTACTTCAAGTTCGAGAACCTCCAGATGACCGGCTCCTTCAAGGAGCGCGGTGCGGCCAACATCCTGCAGAGCCTCTCCCCGGAGCAGCGGCGGCGGGGCGCGATCGCCGCTTCGGCCGGAAACCACGCCCAGGGCGTCGCCTATCACGCGGGGCGTCTCGGCATCCCGGCGACGATCGTGATGCCGGAGCACACCCCGCTCATCAAGGTCTCGCGGACGCGCAACTTCGGCGCCCGCGTGGTCCTCGCCGGCGCCACCTTCGACGAGGCCTACGC
>QGUN01000095.1 GCA_003242475.1 Pseudomonadota bacterium | reverse complement strand
TCGGCGCCGTCGAGGATGGCGTTGGCCACGTCGGAGACCTCGGCGCGGGTGGGGCGGGGCGCCTGTACCATCGACTCGAGCATCTCGGTCGCGACGATGGCGATCTTTCCCACCGAGTTCGTCCGCTCGATGAGCATCTTCTGGATGAGCGGGACGCGCTCGAGAGGCAGTTCCACCCCCAGGTCGCCGCGGGCCACCATCACCCCGTCGGCGATCTCCGCGATCGCGTCGATGTTGGCCACCGCCTGCGGCTTTTCGATCTTGGCGATCACCGGGACCGCGTCGCCGACGATCCGCTTGATCTCCAGGACGTCCTCCGCCGTGCGGACGAAGGAGAGGGCCACGTAGTCGATGCCGATCGAGAGGCCGAAGTGCAGGTCCGCCAGATCCTTTTCGGTGAGGGAGGGCGCCGAGACCCGGGTACCCGGGAGATTGATGCCCTTGTTGCTGCCGAGCTCACCGCCGACCACCACGCGGCAGCGGATCTCGGTCTTCTTGACCTTTCGGGTGACCACGAGCTTCAGCCGCCCGTCGGCGAGGAGGATCTCGTCGCCGACGTGAACGTCGGTCGGAAGCCCCTGGTACGTGGTGGAGAAGCGCTCCGGCGTGCCGAGGACGTCCTCGGTGGTGATGCTCACCTCGGCGCCTTCGTGCAGGACGATGCGATCGTCCATCATCTTGCCGGTGCGGATCTTGGGGCCCTGCAGGTCGAGCAGGACCGCCACCGGCTTGCCGACGCGCTCGGAGGCCTCCCGTACCCAGCGCAGGCGCCGCTCGTGGTCGGCGTGGGTTCCGTGGGAGAAATTCAGCCGCGCGACGTCCATCCCGGCCCGCACCAGCGCCTCGATCGTCTCGGCGGTGTCGGTAGCAGGCCCCAGCGTGCAGATGATCTTGGCCTTCCGCATGGACGGCGGCCCTCGCAGCAAAGATGGACGGAGCGGTCAGTCGTCCTCGTATTCCTCCTCGTCCTCGTCGTAGGACTCGTCCTCGTCTTCCTCCTCCTCGGAGGGTTCCTCGTCGTAGGGAGGCGGAAGGTCGTCGGACTCCACCGAGAGCGAGATGTGGAACCGGGAGCGCAGGTCCGAGACGCGGGCGAGAAGGTCGTCGAGAGCGTTGGCCAGCTCCTCGGTCACCGACGCCGGCGCGCGCTGGCCGCACTCCGGACAGACGATGGGTTCCCCCTCCATCAGCTCGCCGAATTCGAGCTCGAAAGCGGCGTCGCACTCCTGGCAGTTCAATTCGATCGTCATGGCGGCTAGGTAGCCAGCGGACGGGAATCAGGTCAAGCCTCATCGAGCGGGCCTGCTTCCCGAT
Source organism: Pseudomonadota bacterium (assembly GCA_003242475.1). Taxonomy (GTDB): domain Bacteria; phylum Myxococcota; class Myxococcia; order Myxococcales; family Vulgatibacteraceae; genus ZC4RG40. Next base: position 4,975 of record QGUN01000095.1, on the reverse strand, counting down.
TGCCTGTGGTATAAGGGCAACCCACCCGACACGGCGAAAGGACGGCGGCCATGGTCCAGTTCGAAAAGCTCGAGCATCCGAAAACCGGCTCCAAGATCACCATCGGAACGGACGGAAAGCTGGTGGTCCCCGACGACCCGATCATCCCCTTCATCGAGGGGGACGGCACCGGTCCCGACATCTGGCGGGCGACGCGACGGGTGCTGGACGCCGCGGTGGAAAAGGCGTACGGCGGGCGGCGGCGGATCCACTGGTTCGAGGTGTACGCAGGCGAAAAGGCCAACGAGGTCTACGGCCCGAATACCTGGCTACCCGAGGACACGCTCAAGGCGATCCGCGAATACGTGGTGGCGATCAAGGGCCCCCTGACCACCCCCGTCGGGGGCGGCTTCCGCTCCATCAACGTGACGTTGCGTCAGGAGCTGGACCTCTACGCCTGCATCCGGCCGGTGCGCTGGTTCCCCGGGGTGCCGGCGCCGGTGCGGGAGCCTCAGAAGCTCGACGTCGTCATCTTCCGCGAGAATACGGAGGACGTGTACTCGGGCATCGAGTACCGCGCCGGGACGGAGGAGGCGGAGAAGCTCCGCACCTTCATCAACCAGGAGCTCCGGCCCAAGGAACCGATCCGAGAGGGCTCCGGAATCGGCATCAAGCCCATCTCCCGCTTTGGCACCCATCGCCTCGTGGAGGCCGCCATCCGCTATGCCATCGAGAACGGCCGTACGGTGGTGACCCTCGTGCACAAGGGCAACATCATGAAGTTTACCGAGGGCGCCTTCCGCGACTGGGGCTACGAGGTGGCGAGGGAGAAATTCGGAGACCGAGTCGTCACCGAGGAGGAGCTCTGGTCGCGGTACGAGGGCAAGCTGCCGGCGGGCAAGATCCTCGTCAACGACCGGATCGCCGACAACATGTTCCAGCAGCTCCTCCTCCGGCCGGACGAGTACCAGATCCTCGCCACGCCCAACCTCAACGGCGACTACCTCTCCGACGCGGCAGCGGCGCAGGTGGGCGGTCTCGGCATCGCCCCCGGTGGCAACGTGGGCGACCGCGCGGCGGTCTTCGAGGCGACCCACGGGACCGCTCCCAAGTACGCCGGCCAGGACAAGGTCAACCCCGGCTCGCTCATCCTCTCCGGCGAGATGATGCTGCGGCACCTGGGGTGGATCGAGGCCGCGGACCTCGTCATCCGGGGCATGGAAGGCGCCATTTCCGCCAAGACGGTGACCTACGACTTCCACCGGCAGATGGAGGGGGCCACGCTCGTCAAGACGTCGGAGTTCGCGGAGGCGGTCTGCCGTCACATGTAGACCGCCGATGCAAGTCATCAGTTTGTTTGTGAAGGCTTGCGACCCGAACTCGAGCTTTTCTACAGTGCCCCAATCTCGGATCGAGTAGCAGCCGAGCGCGGCGGGGAGAGCGCCTCCCCGCTCGGAGGAGAAGATGGCACGCAGAAACAAGATCGCCGTCGTCGGAGCGGGAAACATCGGCGGAAACATCGGCCTTCTCTGCGCGGAACGGCGTCTGGGCGACGTCGTCCTCTATGACATCGAGCGGGTGCTCGGTCCGACCCGGGGGAAGGCCCTCGACATCAACCAGCTCACCGCGGTCCGCGGGCTCGACTCCCGCCTGATCGGTACCTCGGACTTCGCCGATGCGGCCGGCGCCGACGTGGTGATCGTCACGGCCGGCGTCCCGCGCAAGCCGGGGATGAGCCGGGAGGACCTGGTGGAGGTCAACCTGGCGATCATCCGGGACGTGGCGGAGAAGGTGAAGACGTACACGCCCGACGCCTTCGTGATCGTGATCTCCAATCCGCTCGACGCCATGGTCTACGCGCTGCACAAGCTGGCGGGCCTGGCGGACAACATGATCTGCGGCATGGCGGGCGTGCTCGACACGTCGCGCTTCCGCTTCTTCGTGGCCGAGGCGCTCGACGTCTCCATCGAGGACGTGCACGCCATCGTCCTCGGCGGCCACGGCGACGACATGGTTCCGCTCACGAGGCTCTGCTCGGTGGGCGGCGTTCCTCTCGAGAGCCTGCTGCCGCGGGATCAGCTCGATGCCATCGTCGAGCGGACGCGCAAGGGCGGTGGCGAGCTCGTGCAGCTCTACGGCACCGGCTCGGCCTATTTCGCTCCGGCCGAAGCGGCGGTTGCCATGGCCGAGTCGTATCTGCTCGACCGCAAGCGCGTGCTGCCCGTGGCCGCGCGGCTCTCGGGCCAGTACGGCATCGACGGCTACTTCTTCGGCGTGCCCGCCCGGATCGGCGCCGGCGGTGTGGAGAAGGTCTACGAGATCGAGCTTCTCCCCCACGAGAAGGCGATGCTGGACAAGAGCTTCGCCTCCGTGCGCTCCGTGGTGGCCGCCTGCAAGCTCTGACCGGTCAACTGGCAACGCGGCGGGGTCGGGCCCCGCCCCTTCACGGGAAGACACGCGATGAACCCAGCGACGAATTCGACGGCCCCCCGGGCTCGCCGGTCCGTTCTCGGAAACTTCGTCCGCTCGTCGATCGGGGCGAAGTGGGTGATGGCGATCACCGGCGTCCTCTTTTTGCTGTGGCTGATCGGCCATCTGGTGGGCAACCTCCAGATCTTCGCGGGTGCGCAGATCCTCAACGACTACGCGGCCTTCCTGCGGGCGAATCCCACCCTGCTGTGGCTCGTGCGGATCGGCCTCGTCGTGGTGGTGGTCCTGCACGTCCTGGCGGGGATCCGTCTGGCGACGCTCAACCGGCAGGCTCGGCCGGAGCGCTACGAGGGCTACCGCTTCCGCAAGGCGAGCTGGGCCTCGCGGTCCATGATCTGGACCGGGGTGATCATCCTCGCCTTCGTCCTCTTCCACCTGGCCCACTTCACCTGGGGCTGGATCTTCCCCTCGTACTTCCAGCTGGTGGACGGCAAGGGCCAGCACGACGTGGGGGGGATGCTCGTCCGCAGCTTCTCGCACCCCTGGATGGCGGCGATCTACATGGTGGCCATGGTCGCGGTGGGCATGCACCTCTCGCATGCCATCTGGAGCTCGATGCAGACCATGGGCCTGTACGGTCGCAGGTTCACGCCGCGCGCCCTGCGGATCGGTCGCTGGATCGGCATCCTCATCGCGCTCGGTTTCTTCTTCATCCCCCTGGCGGTCCTCTTCGGGATCGTTCGGATCTCCTGAGCCCGTCTTCGACGACGACGAGGAAGTCTCATGAAGCTCGACCCCAAGATTCCGAGTGGCCCCCTGCCGGAGAAGTGGGACCGGCACCGCTTCGAGATGAAGCTCGTCAACCCCGCGAACCGGCGGAAGTTCCGCATCATCGTGGTCGGAAGCGGTCTCGCGGGGGCGTCGGCGGCGGCGACGCTGGCGGAGCAGGGCTACAACGTGGACTGCTTCTGCTACCAGGACAGCCCGCGCCGCGCCCACTCGATCGCCGCCCAGGGTGGTATCAACGCCGCCAAGAACTATCAGAACGACGGCGATAGCGTGTTTCGCCTCTTCTACGACACCATCAAGGGCGGCGATTTCCGCGCCCGAGAGGCGAACGTCTATCGGCTCGCGCAGATCTCGGCCAACATCATCGATCAGTGCGTGGCGCTGGGCGTTCCCTTCGCCCGCGAGTACGGCGGCCAGCTCGCCAACCGCTCCTTCGGCGGCGCGCAGGTCTCGCGCACCTTCTACGCCCGCGGCCAGACCGGCCAGCAGCTCCTCCTCGGCGCGTACTCCGCGCTCTCCCGCCAGATCGGCGCCGGCCGGGTGAGGATGCATCCGCGCACGGAGATGCTCGACCTGGTGGTGGTCGACGGCCACGCCAAGGGGATCATCACCCGCGACCTCGTCACCGGGAAGATCGAGGCCTGGGCGGGCGATGCCGTCCTGCTCTGCACCGGCGGCTACTCGAACGTCTTCTTCCTCTCGACCAACGCCGCGGGCTGCAACGTCACCGCGACCTTCCGCGCCTACAAGCGGGGCGCGGGCTTCGCCAATCCCTGCTTCACCCAGATCCACCCGACCTGCATCCCGCCCCAGGGTGACCACCAGAGCAAGCTCACCCTGATGTCGGAGAGCCTCCGCAACGACGGGCGCATCTGGGTGCCGAAGAAGCCGGGCGACAAGCGCGATCCCAGGGAGATTCCCGAGGACGAGCGCGACTACTACCTCGAGCGGATGTATCCGAGCTTTGGCAACCTCTGCCCCCGCGACATCGCCTCCCGCGCCGCCAAGCGCGTCTGCGACGAGGGCAGGGGAGTGGGGCCGGGTGGTCTCGGCGTCTACCTGGACTTCTCCGACGCCATCAAGCGCCTGGGCAAGGACGTGGTCCGCGACCGCTACGGGAACCTCTTCGACATGTATCGCGAGATCACGAACGAGGATCCCTACGAGGTCCCGATGCGGATCTACCCGGCGCCACACTACACCATGGGCGGGCTCTGGGTGGACTACAACCTGATGAGCACCATCCCCGGCCTGCACGTGCTCGGCGAGGCCAACTTCTCGGACCACGGCGCCAACCGACTGGGCGCCTCGGCGCTGATGCAGGGCCTGGCGGACGGCTACTTCATCATCCCCGCTACGCTGCCGCACTACCTGGCGGAGCACGGCGGTCGGAAGGCCTCCACCGATCACCCGGCCTTCAAGGAGGCGATGGAATCGGTGGAGCGGCGCATCCGCAAGCTCCTCTCTGTCAAGGGTAAGCGCAGCCCCATCTCCTTTCACCGGCAGCTCGGCCGCATGCTCTGGGACAAGTGCGGCATGTCGCGCAACGCGAAGGGGCTCAACGAACTCCTGCAGGAGATCCCCGCGCTGCGCGAGGAGTTCTGGGAGAACGTCAACGTCACCGGCGACAACGAGAGCCTCAACGTCGCGCTCGAGCGCGCGGGACGCGTGGCCGACTTCCTGGAGTTCGCCGAGCTGATGGTCCGCGACGCCCTGGCGCGGGAGGAATCCTGCGGCGGGCACTTCCGCGAGGAGTATCAGACCGAGGAGGGCGAGG
>QGUN01000094.1 GCA_003242475.1 Pseudomonadota bacterium | reverse complement strand
CGCACCGGAGGGTTCCCACGGGGGCGCTGGCGGAGGCCCGGGAGGAACCGGTGGTCAGGGAGGGGACCTCATGCCGGGTGGGAGCGGCGGTGACGGCGGCTCGGGTGAAGGCGGCTTCGGAGGCGACGGCGGCGCGGGTGGCGACGGAGGCGCCGGCGGTGACGGAGGGAGCGGAGGCACCGGCGGTCACGAGCCCTCCGGCCGCGTGGGCTGGCTCGAAGGCCTAACGGGACCGACGGAATTCCCAGCCGCGATCGCGGTCGGTCCCGATGGCAGCCTCTGGCTTCCCGGCTACTACGCGACGACGCGGCTCCCGCCCGGCGAGCCGACCTGGCGGGTCGAGCCAAACCTTCCGGCGCTGCGCTTCCACACCGTGACCGTGGGGGCCGACGGCACCCTCTACCTCCTCGCCCGGTCCGGCGCCGAGGTCGTCTTTTTCCGTCGCGGGCCAACGGATTCCGCGTGGCAGCGGCGAAACCCACCTCCCGTTGCGAATACCGCCAGCTGGAGCGGGACGGCCGTCGGGTCGGACGGGCGATTCTGCTTCGGCGCCAACCAGGCGCTTGGCGCCACCATCCTCTGCGCTTCCGAAAGTGGGAGCTGGTCGACCCTGGGGACGCTCAATGACCAGGAGGCCGTGGCGCTCGCCTTCGATGACGACGTCCTCCTGGTCGCGACCAACCTCGGGAAGCTCTACTCGTGGAGCGGCCCCGGGTCGCCGACTTTGGAGGTGGAGGACGGAGTCCGGCCCGGCAACTTCGTCCGCGCGGACGACGAGCTCTTCCTCTACGGCGATCGCGTCTGGCGCCGCGCGGGAGATGCGTGGCTCGACATCTCGGAAGGACTGCCCACGGGATGCGCGACGGCGAGCGGCATCTGCGCCGTCAGCAGCCTCGCGCTCCGCGGCGACGAGGTATTCGCCGTGAACACGCAAGGTCTTTTCCGCTGGCGCGAGGGCGGGTCCTTCGAGAAGGTCGCCGACCTGCCACCCACCGATCCCGGCAGGAGCTTCGTCGGCGCGCTCGCGGTGCGGGACGACGAGCTCCATCTGGGCATGGCGGAGGGGATCTGGCGCTTCCGCGAGGGCAGCGGCGACTGGGAGCTCTCCACCCCGGGAGGCGTCGCCTTCGGAAGCTTCCCGCTCATCGTCGACTTCCTCGCGGACGGGTCGATCGTCTTCGCGACGGGAAGCCCGTCGGACGACTCCAACCAGCTCTACCGCCGCGGACCGAGCGACGAGGGCTGGAGGCGGCTCGAAGGCGACGATGCGCTCCCCAGCTACCACAACGTGGTCGCGATGGCGGCTGGCGGCGACGGCACCCTCCTCTTCGGCACGCATCGACTCGACGTCGGCGAGGGCGGCCGCGGCCTCCTCTACCTCGTGCAGTCGGGGAGCGAGCGCTACGAACCTGTTTCACTCGACGGACTCCCTGCATGGAATCCGAGCGATGCGCCCACCTCCGTCAACCTCGTCGACGTGGGATGGCTCGACGACGGCTCGGCCGTGGTGGCGATCGACGCGCATGGCCTCTTCCGCCTGGCCCCGGGTGCCACGGAATGGGAGCGGCTCGGGCCCGAGGTCCCGGTCGGCGGGCTTCTGATCCACGAGGACGGTCGCATCCTCGTCACGTCGGAGAACCGGGTCCTCGCGCTCTCGTCGGACAAGAGCTCCTGGGACCTGGCTTTCGATGCCGGGGCCGCCATCCTGCAGATGGAGGTCGACGAGGACGGCGCGCTCTGGCTCGCCACCCAGGCGGGCGTGCTCCGGGAGGAGGACGGCGCGCTGGTACCCGTGGGCGAGGGGAGCTGCGGCGGCTCCGCGCGCGGGATCTTCGTCGGCGGGGGTCGGATCTACTGCCAGGCGGCGGACTACTCCGTGGCGGAGCTGCTCGAGGGCCTCTGGATCACGATTCCCTATCTCTCGCCACGTGAAATCCCGGCCACGCCCCTGGCCGCCGGTCCCGACGGCAACCTCTACCTCGGCTACGGCGTGACCGGGAACGGCGCGCTCGTCCGCACCCAGCCCTGAGACGCCGCCTGTCGCTCGTGGGGAGGGATGCCGCGTACCTTCCTCCCGAAGAATGTCCAGGCTCGAAGTCGCGGGCGACGAGGAAGACCGGCGACTCGTCGCCCGCGATGCATGGTTTCGGGAGGGTGGAAACCGCGAACCATGGGGACGCCAGCCGAGTTTCCCGCAGGGAGACACTCGATGATCGCTCGGTTTGGAGGGATGGACTCGCGGCTGGTGGCCATCGCGCCGACTTCCCTCCTGCCCCTCGGCGCATGCGATTCCAACGGGCCCGACGGCAGGCCACGGCCCGGCGGGGAAACGCAACGTGGGCGAGGACTCGGTCTCCATCACCTCGGTCCAGCTCGACCCCGCTGACAGCCCGGACTTCGAGTACCAGGGGCCCTCGTTCGCCGCGGGAAAGAACGTCACCCCTCGCGGCGCGGAGGAGATCGAACTCCCCTGGCGCTTACGTCCCCGTTGGACAGGGGAGCACCGCGCCGAACTGGTGATCCACGGCGGCGGCTATCGGGCCGCACCCCTGAGTGGCCTGCGCATCTGCCTCCAAGGAAACGGCATCCAGGGCGGTTCCGACTAGCCCTTCATCACGGCGATGGGACGGAGGCGGGCCACCTTGGTGGCAATGCCCGCCTCGTGCACGACGTCGACCACCCGGTCGACGTCCTTGTAGGCCTGGGGGGCTTCCTCGGCGAGCTCCTGGTTGGAGGCGCCCTGGACGACGATGCCGCGCTCGGCCAGCTCGCGGCGGAGCTCGCCTCCGTGCACCTGCTTCTTGGCGGCGGCCCGGCTCATGGCGCGGCCGGCGCCGTGGCAGGTGCTGGAGAGCGAGAGCTCGCGCGATTCGTCGCGGCCGGCGAGGACGTAGGAACGCGTGCCCATGCTCCCGGGGATGAAGACGGGCTGGCCAAAGCCCCGGTAGCGGTCCGGGAGCTCCTCGGCGGAGGGGCCGAATGCGCGCGTCGCTCCCTTGCGGTGCACGCAGAGAACCTCGTCGCCGTAGCGCTCCAGCTTGGCGATGTTGTGGGCCACGTCGTAGACGGTGCGCAGATCGCCGGCGCGGTCGCCGAACTGCTTGCCGAGGATGTGCTCGAAGGCCAGGCGAACGCGGTGCGCGATCACGAGCCGGTTGCAGAAGGCGAAGTTGGCGGCGGCGCACATCGCGGCGAAGTAGGCCCTGCCCTCCCTCGAGTCGAGCGGGGCACAGGCGAGCTGGCGGTCGGGGACGCGAATCCCGTACTGGTGCATCGCCGAGTCCATGCGCCGCACGTAGTCGGTGCAGACCTGATGCCCCAGGCCCCGCGAGCCGGTGTGGATGAGGACGGTGATCTGGCCCTCCTCCGTGATCCCGAAGGCGTTGGCGAGCCTCCGGTCGTAGATCGTTTCGACGTACTGGATCTCGAGGAAGTGGTTGCCGCCCCCCAGCGTGCCGAGCTGGTCGCCGCCGCGCTGCTTGGCGCGGTCGCTGACTTCCGCGGCGCGCGCGCCGGGGATCGTTCCCCGCGATTCGATGTACGGGAGGTCGGCTTCCCAGCCGATCCCGTGCTGCCGGACGAGGAGGGCCACGCCCTCCTCCAGGAGGCGATCGAGCTTCTTGCCGGAGAAGGCGAGGTCGCGCGAGGAGCGGCCGTAGCCCGTCGGCACGGAACGCGATAGCTCGTGCAGAAGGGGATGGACGTAGGGCTCGACCTCCTCGCGCCGAAGCGACGAGGCCAAGAGCCGCACGCCGCAGTTGATGTCGAAGCCGATCCCGCCCGGGGAGATCACGCCGTCGGGATAGCGCGTGGCCGCCACTCCGCCCACGGGGAAGCCGTAGCCCTCGTGCATGTCGGGCATGCCCATGACCGGCGCCGCCAGTCCCGGAAGCGTGGCAACGTTGATGAGCTGCTCCAGGCTGCGATCCCGGCGGATCTGCTGCAGGAGCTCCTCGCTGGCGAAGACGCGGGCGGGGACCCGCATGTCGGGGCGAAAGCTCTTCGGGATCTCCCAGATCCGCGGCCCCACGGGGCGCGGCTCGGGCAGGCGAGTCTCCGGATGCATCTACCCTCCTCCCTCAGACGTCCAGCACGACGGCCGCGTGCAGCCTTCCTCCTTCGCTTCGCACCCTCAGGTCGTGGAAGGTGGCGGCCTTCACCGAGGTCTTGAAGGCCTTGGGCGAGCCACCCGCGACCCGGGCGCGCAATCGGCCCTCCCCGACCTCGATCTGCTCCACCCGCGGATAGACCTTTCCCCGGATCTCCGTCTGGAAGATCAGCTCGTCGAGCCAGCCGACCAGAAGCGCCTCGACGTCCCGGCCTTCCACCTCCAGATCCAGCCGGTCCTCGAAGGGAATCGCCATCGCGTCCTCGGCCATCAGCTCGGCGAGCCCCTGTGCCGCCTGCGCGAAGAGCGCGGGCAGGTCGGGGGCGGAAAGGACCAGTCGGACCTCCCCGGTATGCGCCTCGAAGCGATGAGAGGCGTCCATCCGTTCCATCGTCTACAAAAGGATAGGCTCGCCGCAGAAGAAAGGGCCGCGGGAATTCCGCGGCCCCGTCCCCACGAGATTCTCGCCGCGGCTCAGGGGATGAAGCTCTCGTGGTACTCGGGGTCCTCGATGGACAGGGCCTCCTCGGTGACCCGCAGCGGCTTGAAGGTATCGATCATCACCGCCAGCTCCGGCGTCTCGCGCTGACCGATGCTCCCCTCGTAGGCGCCGGGATGCGGTCCGTGTGGGACGCCGGCGGGATGGAGCGAGATGGCGCCAGGGCCGACGCCCCGCCGCGAGGTGAAGTTGCCGTCGCAGTAGAAGAGGAATTCGTCGCAGTCGACCGAGGCGTGCGGATAGGGACAGGGAATGGCCTCGGGGTGGAAGTCGACCATGCGGGGAACGAAGGAGCAGATGAGCGCTCCGCGCGCCGCGAAGGTTCCATGCCAGGTCGGCGGCAGGTGCACCAGGCCCACCCGCGGCTGAAAGTTCAGGATGGGGAAGGCCCAGGGGTAGACGGTGCCGTCCCAGCCGACCACGTCCAGCGGCGACTGCTCGAAGACGAAGCCGTGGAAGGCGTTGCTCCGCTTGACGAGGAGCGTGCGAATCCCCTCGTCCATGGGCCCGACGAACTCCGGCCGGCGGAAATCTCGGTGCGAGTACGGCGCGTCCATGCGGAGCTGTCCCGTCTCGTTGCGGAACTGCCGCGGCAGGTGCAGGCCCCCGTAGAGCTCCACCGAGAGCCAGTACTGCGGAACCCCGGGGTCGGGGATGAAGCGGTGAAGGATCCCCTTCGGCACCAGCACGTAGTCCTTCGCCTGGAAGCGAAGGTCGCCGAGGACGGTGCGAAGCAAGCCCCCGCCCTGGTGGATGTAGTAGAGGTCGTCGGCGTCGCCGTTGGAGAAGTAATGCTCGTCCGCGCGGTCGGGAAAGAGCACGTAGATGGCGAGATCCTCGTTGAAGAGCAGCGGGATGCGGGCCGAGCTGGGCGAGCCGCCGGCCCGCGGCAGGTCCTGGCTGCGGAAGAGCCGGCGGGCCAGGCGCCGCGAAGCGACGGCGGAGGGGATGCGAAAGCCCCCCTCCACCTCGGCCCGCCGGTGGGCGTGCGGCTCACGGAGATGATAGGCGATGGTGTAGGGGCCGTCGAAGCCCTCGCGGGTCAGGCACTCCTCGAAGAGGAGCTTTCCCGACTCGTCGCGGAAAGCGATGTGGTGCTTGGCGGGCACCTTCCCTGCCTGCATGCGATCGAGCATCAGACCCTTCCTTCCGCGATCTGCTGCCGCTCGATGCTCTCGAAGAGCGCGCGGAAGTTACCGGCGCCGAAGCCCAGGTCGCCCTTCCGCTGGATGATCTCGAAGAAGAAGGGCCCGCCGCGCACGTCCTTGAAGAGCGAGGCGCCTTCCTTCATGAAGATCTGAAGCAGATACGAGTGATCCTTGTCGCCGTCCACCAGGATCTCCAGTTCGCGCAGGACGTCGACGTCCTCGTCGATCTGGTTGATCCCCATCCGCCGGATGCGCTCGGGCAAGACATCGTAGTAGGTTCCCGGCGTGGGCATGAAGTCCGCGCCGGCCGCGCGCAGGCCCCGCACCGCGGAGATGATGTCCTGGACGGTCAGCGCCAGGTGCTGAACGCCCTCGCCGTGCTGGTCCTCGATGAAGACGTTGATCTGCGAGGCCTTGAAGTGGGGCCGAAGCGGCTCGTTGTTGGCGAAGCGCAAGCCAGACTCGGGATCCCACATCACGATCGAACGCAGACCGGAGCCCTGGTGACCCGTGACCTGGGAGACGTCCTGGGTGTGGAA
>QGUN01000034.1 GCA_003242475.1 Pseudomonadota bacterium | reverse complement strand
GGTCTCGAAGGTGAAGCGCTCGGAAAAGCGCGAGCTACCGAGGCGTAGCTCGCGCTTTTCCGAGCGCTTCACCTTCGAGACCTTCGTCGTGGGTCCCTCCAATCAGCTCGCAGCCGCGGCGGCCATGGCCGTGGCCGACCAACCCGGCCGGATCTACAACCCCCTCTTCATCTACGGCGGAACGGGTCTGGGAAAGACGCACCTTCTTCATGCCATCGGCAATCGCGTGCTCGAGCGCGATCCGACGATGCGGGTCGTCTATACCTCCGCCGAACAGTTCCTCAACGAGTTCCTCTACCAGCTCCGTCGGGGCCGAATGGACGAGTTCCGCCGCAAGTACCGCGAGGAGCTGGACATCCTCCTGGTCGACGACATCCAGACCCTGCGGAAGAAGGAAGAGACCCAGAACGAGTTCTTCCACACCTTCAACGACCTGCACGACGCCGGCAAGGCCATCGTCCTGACCTCCGACATCCATCCCAACGAGCTTCCCAACATCGAGGCGCGGCTGAAGACCCGCTTCGCCTCCGGCCTGACCGCCGACATCTACGAGCCGCCCTACGAGGTTCGCCTCGCGATCATCAAGCGCAAGGCCGAGCTCGACCGAGTCTTTCTCCCGGACGACGTGGCCCAGTTCATCGCCTCCAACATCACGCGCAGCGTCCGCGAGATGGAGGGCGCCCTCACGCGGCTCGTCGCCCATTCCTCGCTCACCGGTCGTCCGCTCACCGTGCGCTACGCGGAGGAGGTCCTGCGGGACCTCCTTCCCATGCGCCAGGCTCTCTCCATCGAGCAGATCCAGAAGGTGGTGGCCCGCTACTACGGCCTGACCCCCGAGGACCTCGTCGGCAACAAGCGACTTCGGCCCATCGCGCGCGGGCGCGCGGTGGCCATGTACTTCTGCCGCAAGCTCATCCCCGACGCATCCTTCCCCGCCATCGGCCAGGGTTTCGGCGGCAAGCACCACACCACCGTGATGAGCGCCGTGGAGAAGGTCAGCGCCGAGCGCGCCTCCAATCCGGCCTTCGCGCGCGAGCTCGAGGAGATCGAGCGCCAGATCGCCGGCTGATCGCCTTTCCGATCCGCCAGCGAACCCCATACTTTTCCGTCCCCTCCGCCTCGCCCGAGCCCTGCCTTTGCGCGGCGATCGCGCCTCGCCCGCGCCCGCGCCAGCTCTCCGTCCGGACTGACCACCGCCGGTACCGCCCTCCGTGCGCACTCCGCCGGCGCCGATCGCGCACCTTCGAGCCATCTCCTGGATCACGCGCCGACGTCCACCGAGGCGCCCGGGCGGCGGCCGCCGTTCGAGCGCCTGCCCCTGTGGATCAACTGCGGCAAAGCTCTGATCCCGGCTGTCGGCAGCCTGCGGATCTTCGGTCTCCCGGCCCGCCGTTGACGCGATCCCGGGCGGGTGCTACACACCGAAGGCCACGGCCATCCACGGTTCATCCAGAGGCTCTGGCTCGAATTTCCCGAAGGAATTCGCGGGGTTATCGAGTTTGCCCACAAATCGACAGGGCCTACGATCGGCTACGATCCCGATCTACGAGATCCATGAGGATCGGTGATCGATCGGGGCGGGTTCGAGGAGACGACGATGGAACTCCAGATCGCGGTCGATGAACTCAACCGGGCGCTTTACCGGGCTCAGGGCATCGCCGAGAAGAAGTCCACGCTTCCTCTTCTCTCCCACGTCCTCCTCGAGGCCACGGATGGCAAGCTCACCGTCACCGCCTTCGACATGGAGATCGGCCTGGTCAGCGAACACCGGGCCGAGGTGACGAAGGAGGGTCGAGTGGCGGTCTCGGCGCGCCGCCTCTTCGACATCGTGCGCATGCTTCCCGAGCCCAGCCTCGTGCTGCGGCTCAAGCCCAACCACTTCGTGGAGCTGACCTGCGGAACCTCCCGCTTCCGCATCGTCGGCGCCGACCCCCAGGACTTCCCCCGCCTCCCGATCTCCGAGGTTCCTTTCGTCCCCGTCCAGCCCGGCCTCCTCCTCGAGATGTTGGAGCTGGCCTCGATCGCCGTCTCCACCGACGAGACCCGGCTCAACCTCAACGGCGTCTTCTTCCAGCCCGTCCCGGGCGGCCTGCGCCTCGTGGCCACCGACGGACACCGGCTCTCCATGGCCGAGCGAAAGATGGAGGGCGATTTCCGCGTGGAGCGCGGCGTGATCCTGCCGCGCAAGGGCGTGGCCGAGCTCCGCAAGCTCCTCTCCGAAAGCGATGCGGAGGGGGCGGAGCTGGGCATCGGCGAGAGGATCTGCGTCTTCCGGCGGCCGGGCCTGACCTTCCTCATGCAGCTCGTCAACGGGATCTTCCCGGAGTACGAGAAGGTGATCCCGGCGCCGAACCCGGAGCCCCTCGTCCTGCGGCGCGCCGGCTTTCTCGACACGCTCCGCCGTGTCTCGCTCCTCTCCCAGGATCAGATGCACACCGTCAAGCTCGAGCTCGGTGACGGCGTGCTCAAGGTCTCGAGCCAGAGCCCCGAGCTCGGCGAGGCCTACGAGGAGGTCGCCGTCGACGGCGCGCGACCGGGCCTTCGGATCGGCTTCAACGCGCGCTACTTGATGGACGTCCTGGGCGTTCTCGACTCGGAGGAGGTGGCCTTCGAGCTCTCCGACGAGCTCTCCCCCGGCGTTCTCCGCCCCGTTGGGGACGATTCCTACACGGCGGTGGTGATGCCGGTCCGAATCTGAGGGCGTGCGCCTCCTTCGCCTGAGGCTGCGCGACTTTCGCAACATCGCGCAGGCCGAGATCGAACCGGGCCCCCGCGCTACGGTGGTCTTCGGCCCCAACGGCCACGGAAAGACCAACCTCCTGGAGGCCATCTACCTGCTGGCCACCTTGCGACCCTTGCGCGCCTCGCGCTTCGCCGAGCTTCCGCGCTTCGGGGAGGCGAATTGCGAGGTCGAGGGCGACTGGGAGGTGGCCGGCATCGAGCGAAGGATCGCGGTGCGGGTGGAAGGGGGAACCCGGCAGGCCTTCCTCGACGGAAAGCGCGTTCAGGACCTCGAGGCCTACTTCGGCGGCATCTCGGTGGTCTCTTTCACCCCGGACGACCTCCTCGTGGTCAAAGGAGAGCCGGAGCTTCGTCGCCGCCACCTCGACCGAGCCGTCTTCAATCGATTTCCCGCCTTCCTCGCCGAGAGCCGCGCCTATGGCCGAGCCCTGCGCGCTCGCAACCGCCTCCTCCGCGAGGAGGCCCCGACGGAGCTCTTGGAGGCCTTCGACGGCCCGCTGGTCGAGGCCGGGGCACGGATCGTCGTCCGCCGCCGGCGGCTCCTCGAAGAGCTCGAGCCGCGTTTTCGCCAGGTCCTCTCCTCCCTCACGCGCGGGCAGCTTCAGGGCAGCCTGCGGTACCGGAGCAGTTTCGCCCCGCCCGGCCAGGACGAGGGCGCAGTTCGCGACGCCCTCGCCAAGGCGCTTCGCGACGGGCTCGCCCGCGACCGAGGTCGCAAGCATACGGGCGTCGGGCCGCATGCCGATCGCCTCGACTTCGAACTCTCGGGCCGCACAGCCCGCACGTTCGCCTCGCAAGGCCAGCAGCGGGCCATCATCCTCGCCTGGAAGATCGCCGAGATCGAAAACCTCGAGGATCACCTCGGCCATCAGCCCCTCCTGTTGCTCGACGACGTCTCCTCCGAGCTCGATCCCGAGCGAAATCGGCAGCTTCTCGCCTATCTCGACGCCTTCCACGGCCAGGTGATCCTCACCACCACCGATCCCTCTCATCTTCTGCAGGCGCCCTCGGGCCAAACCCGTTACTTCTCCGTCTGGGAGGGAAGCTTTGCGCAGGTCGATCCCGACGGGCTCTCCGGGGCGGCCCCGAAAGGGCAAAATCCCGAATGATTTCGACCCTTTGACCGTTCAGAAAAGGCTTGAGGCGGGCTGAAGCGGCGTGGTATCAACGAACGATTCCAGGTCCGGCAGCCAGGCCAGGCACGATCGAGGAAAGCGTTGACGGAAGGAACCAAGGAGACGGCCGCCGTGGCGATCGATCGCGTGGAAGAAAGGCCGGATGACGGCTATTCGGCCGCTTCCATCACGGTTCTCGAGGGCCTCGAGGCGGTTCGCAAGCGTCCCGGAATGTACATCGGCCCCCCGGACGAGACGGGCATGCACCACATCGTCTGGGAGGTGGTGGACAACTCGGTGGACGAGGCTCTCGCGGGCTACTGCACCCGCATCGACGTGGTGATCCACCCCGACAACTCGATCACCGTGGCGGACAACGGCCGGGGCATCCCCACCGACATCCATCCCACCGAGGGGCGACCCACCCCCGAGGTGGTGATGACCGTGCTGCACGCCGGCGGGAAATTCGACAACTCCTCCTACCAGGTCTCCGGCGGTCTGCACGGCGTGGGCGTCTCCTGCACCAACGCGCTTTCCGAATACCTGGAGCTGGAGATCGCCCGCGGGGGGAAGGTCCACCGCCAGCGCTACGCCCGCGGTGTTCCCCAGACCCCGCTCGAGGTGATCGGCGAGACCAACCGGACAGGGACCAAGATCCGCTTCAAACCCGATCCGGAGATCTTCGGCGACCGGAAGCTGAACTTCGAGACGCTGGCGCAGCGACTGCGAGAGCTCGCCTTCCTCAACGCCGGCCTGCAGATCACGCTGCTGGACGAGCGGACGGGCAAGAGCCACGACTTCCTCTACGAGGGCGGAATCGCCTCCTTCGTCGAGCACCTGAGCCGCAACAAGCAGGCCCTCTTCGACAAGCCCATCTACGTCTCCAGCGAGGCGGAGCTCGAAGGGCGCAAGGTGCTTCTGGAGGTCGCCCTCCAGTACGTGGACACCTACGACGAGCTCGTCTTCTGCTTTGCCAACAACATCAACAACCGCGACGGCGGCTCGCACCTGATGGGCTTCCGGGCCGCGCTGACGCGCTCCATCAACTCCTACGCCCAGCGCAACAACCTCTGGAAGGATCTCAAGGAGAGCCCGACCGGCGAGGATACCCGCGAGGGCCTCGTCGCCGTGATCAGCGTCAAGCTGCCCAATCCGCAGTTCGACTCCCAGACCAAGGGCAAGCTGATCAATCCGGAGATCCGCGGGCTGGTCGAGACCGTTCTCAACGACAAGCTCGGCCAGTTCTTCGAGGAGAATCCCACCGTCGCTCGCCGGATCGCCGCCAAGGTGGGCGATGCGGCGCGGGCGCGCATCGCCGCGCGCCGTGCCCGCGAGGTCGTGCGCCGCAAGGGCGCGCTCGATTCCGCCTCCCTGCCCGGAAAGCTCGCCGACTGCCAGGAGCGCGACCCGGCCAACAGCGAGCTCTTCATCGTCGAGGGCGATTCCGCGGGTGGCTCTGCCAAGCAGGGGCGCGACCGGCGCACCCAGGCCGTCCTGCCGCTTCGCGGCAAGATCCTCAACGTAGAGAAGGCCCGCTTCGACCGCATGCTCAGCTCCCAGGAGGTGGTCACCCTGATCACCGCCCTGGGCACCGGCATCGGGCGGGACGACTACAACCCGGACAAGGTCCGCTATCACCGGATCATCCTGATGACCGACGCGGACGTGGACGGCTCCCACATCCGCACCCTCCTTCTGACCTTCTTCTTCCGCCAGATGCCGGAGCTCATCGAGCGCGGCTACCTCTACATCGCGCAGCCGCCGCTCTTCCGCGTCGCCAAGGGGAAGAAGGAGGTCTATCTCAAGGACGACCGCGCCCTGGAGGAATTCCTCCTCGAGGCCGGCCTCGAGTCCGCTCGGCTGGAGTCCGCACGAGGTGTCGTCGAGGGCGAGGCGCTCAAGGAGCTCGCTCGCGCCGTCATCGACTATCGCGCCGCGCTTTCGGCCATCGATCGTCGGCGCGATGCCCGCGTCGTCGATGCCCTCGTGCAGGCTGCGGAATTCGATCGCTCCACCCTCGCCGACGAGGGGAAGATTCGCGAGCAACTCGCACGGGTGGAGGCGTGGCTATCCCACGTCCATCCCGACGCCCTCCCGCTCGCCCTCGCGATCGAGGAGGATCCGGAGCACGGCACCCGTCGCGTCGTGATCCGGTCGGGCGCTTCGGGCATCGGGCGGGACACCGTCGTCGACCACGACTTCTTGACCGGGGTCGAGTACGGCGAGCTTCTGCGCCACGCCGAGGCCTTCCGTCGGCTCGGCCAGCCGCCCTACCGCCTGCACCTGGGCAGCACCGTCCACGAGCTGCGGACGGTCCAGGAGATCGAGGAGACGATCACCCGGGAAGCGGCGAGGGGCTTTACCATCCAGCGCTACAAGGGTCTCGGCGAGATGAACCCGGAGCAGCTCTGGGAGACCACCATGAACCCGGAGACCCGCTCGCTGCTGCAGGTCCGCGTTCAGGACGCCGTGGAGGCCGACCAGATCTTCACCATCCTGATGGGAGATGCCGTCGAGCCGCGGCGCGAGTTCATCGAAACCCATGCCCTGGAGGCGAAGAATCTCGACATCTGAGGGGGTCCGTTCCGGCCCACGGACAACCCGCGCGGCTATGCTATCCTCTTCGGTCAGCGACCCGGCTTGTTGCGGTGTCGTCTAATGGTAGGACGGAAGACTTTGAATCTTCTAGTGATGGTTCGAATCCATCCACCGCAGCCAAAATGAGGGGCGGCGGTCCCTGGGGACCGGCCGCCTCTCTTCTTTTCAGGACGAAGGCGAGCCCGGAGGTGCAGCCATGATCCGGAGGATGAAAGTCGTCGGGCTTGGGGATGTGCCGCGTGGGCTCCTGGAGGCCGCGGCGTCCAGGGCAGCGACCATCTTCGGCCTCGAGACCCTGCTGGGGGAGGTTCTCGCCGAGCCCTCCTACGCCTTCAATGCGGCCCGGGGGAAATTCCACGCCGCCGCCATCCTGCGGAAGCTGACCCGCGTTCGGGAGGATGGCGAACTGGTTCTCGGCGTGGGGACCTTCGACCTCTTCGACCCCGACGAGGACGCGGTGATCGCGGACGGCGACCGAGACGAGAGGACGGCCGTGCTGGGCACGGCCCGACTGACGGCGCCAGATCCGGCCCGCACGCTGGAACGCGCCTCACACGCCGCCGTGGTCGCGGTCGGCAAGGCCCTCGGCCTGCGGGAATGCCACGACCCACGCTGTGGAATGGCCACCATCAGCCAGCCGGATACCCTCGACCGGCGGTCTGGAAAGCTCTGCCAGAGCTGCGAGGTGGCGTATAGCAAAGGGGACCGAGCCTGGGCCCGGTAGGGCGGAAGCCGCATGCGGGGCTGCGGCCGGCGTACTCGCATCGCGCTCGCTCCGACGTACGATTTCAGTACGCCTCCGCTCGCGCTCGCTGCGCTGCCGTCCTCGCCGACCGCCTGCGGCTTCCGCAGCCGCGGTATGCAAGCGCCAGGTTTTCTTGTCGGGGCGATGCGCTATGGTCGGCGGAGGAGCTGCCCATGCAGAGATTCGGCCGACCCACCCCCCGCCGTCGCGCCAGGCACTCGCCTCGGCTCGACCGCCCCTTCGTGGCCATCGATTTCGAGACGGCCGACCCCTTGCCGGATAGCGCATGTGCCGTGGCCCTGGTCCGGGTGGAGGAGGGCGAGATCCGGGACCGCTTCGAGACGCTGATCCGGCCGCCGCGCCCCGAGGTCCACTTCACCCACATCCACGGCCTACGCTGGGAGGATCTGCAGGACGCGCCCAACTTCGCCGCCGTCTGGCCGGCGATGCGAGAATTCCTCGAGGGCGCGGCCTTCCTCGCCGCTCACAACGCCGGATTCGACCGCGGCGTCCTCGAGGCCTGCTGCCGGGCTGCCGGATTCGAGCCGCCCGACCTTCCCTTCGTCTGCACGGTGCGGCTCGCGCGCGCCACCTGGGGGCTCTTCCCCACGCGCCTGCCGGACGTGTGCCGTTTCCTCGGCATCCCCTTGCGCCACCACCAGGCCCTCTCGGACGCGGAAGCTTGCGCCCGCATCGTCCTCGCCGCGGGGCGGGAGGCGCCGCCCGAGCTCGACCTCAGGCCTCCTCTGCCGCCTGCCGGGGCTCGTCGCGGACCACGGGGAGCTTGATCGAGGCGGCCACGATCTCGGCCACGTCCTTGACCTCCACGCCTTCGACGCCGAGCTCGTTGAGCCCGTCGCGCAGCATGGTGATACAGAAGGGGCAGTTGGCGGCGATGGTCTTCGCACCGGTGGCCACCGCCTCCTGCACGCGGTTCTGATTGATCCGCGTGCCGATCGTCTCCTCCATCCACATGCGCCCGCCACCGGCACCGCAGCAGAAGCTCTGCCGCCGGTTCCGGCCCATCTCCACCAGCTGCAGACCGGGCACGCTCTGGAGCGCCTTTCGCGGCGCCTCGTACTCCTGGTTGTGCCGGCCGAGGTAGCAGGCGTCGTGGTAGGTGACGAGTTCCTGGAAGGCCTCGTCGAGCTGGATCCTCTTGTCCTTCAGGAGGGTCTCGATGAGCTGCGTGTGGTGCAGCACCTCGTAGTTGCCCCCGAATTGCGGATACTCGTTCTTGAGCGCGTTGAAGCAGTGGGGGCACTGCGTGAAGATCTTCTTGACGTTGTATTCCTTGAAGGTCTCGATGTTCTGCTGCGCGAGGATCTGGAAGAGATACTCGTTGCCCATGCGGCGGGCGGAGTCCCCGGTGCAGGTTTCCTTCTTTCCGAGGATTGCGTAGTTGACGCCCGCCGCGTTGAGAACCCTGGCCAGCGCCTGGCTGACCTTCTTCTGTCGCTCGTCGTAGGCGCCCGCACAGCCGACGAACCAGAGGTATTCGAACTCGGGGTTCTCGTCGACGGTCGGAACGTCGTGTCCCTCGGCCCAGTCCGCGCGCGAGGAGGCGCCGAGGCCCCACGGATTTCCCTGCGTCTCCATCCCACGGAAGACGCGCGTGGCCTCCTGCGGAAACTCGCTCTGCACCAGGACCTGGTGCCGCCGCATCTCCACGATGCGCGGAAGGTTTTCGATGAAGACGGGGCATGCGGTTTCGCACCAGCCGCAGGTGGTGCAGGCCCAGATCGTCTCCGGCTCGATCACCGTGGGAACGAGGTCGGGAAGCTCCTCGCGGTGCTCGGGCCCCTTCGCCAGCACGTCCACCTGCTCGAGCAGGTGCTGCTTGATCGCCATGTTGAGGGCCTTGTGCGCGAGGGGCTTGCCCGTCACGTAGGTGGGGCAATGCGTCTGGCAGCGTCCGCACTCGGTGCAGGAGAAGACGTCGAGCGCCATCTTCCACGTCAGCTCGTCCGCCTTCTGCACGCCGAAGGTCTCGGAATTCTCCAGGTCCATCTTCGAGGGCCGATACTGCGGCTCGAGGCGCTGGAAGTAGACGTTCGGCAGGCCGGTGATGACGTGGAAATGCTTGCCGAGGGGGAGGAAATTCAGAAACACGAGCACCTGGACGAGGTGCGTCCACCACGCCACGCGCCCCACCACCCAGGCGGTCTCCGGCGAGATGCCGAGGGCGCGGTAGAGGGCCAAGCCCACCGCGCCGGCGGGCGTGTACCAGGAGGTCTGGCCGTCCTCGAAGCGGTAGATGTGCGCCGAATCGAAGAGGATCTCGGTGATCATCAAGCCGGCGATCATCGCCAGGATGAAGATCGCCTCGCCCGAGTACGTCATCCGCTCCGGCTTCACCACCAGGCGCAGGTAGAGGAAGTAGCCGACGCCGATCAGGGCGCCGAAGACCACCAGGTCCTTGAGCAGCAGGTAGACCCGGCCGGTGGCGCTGTTGGCGCCCAGGAGGGGGAGGTGGAAATCCCAGCCGCCGAAGGCCATGCCGAAGAGGGTGATGGTGCGAAGCGCCAGCACCATGAAGGCGGCGAAGATCAGCACGTGCGCCAGGCCCGGCTTGAATTCCTCGGGATCGACCAGTCGCTTCTGTCCCAGGCCGAATCGCAGGAGGCGCTTGAGTCGCTCCCCCGCGTCCTCGAAGCGATCCTCGGCCGCCAGCCTCCGCAGGATCTGGATCCGCGAGGACATGGTCATCCCGAAGATGCCGAGCGCCAGGACGATCAGGCAGAGCATGAAGACGGCGGTCAGGTTGATCGGTGCTTCCATGGTCGCCACCTGCATGGGTGAAGATACCGAGCGACGTTCGGAGGCACCCTAGCGCCGTCCGCCCGTGCCCGCAACCGAGGTTCCGGGGGCCGATCGCCCGTCCGTCTGCTCTCCACGAAACAAAAAAGGAGCGGTCCGAAGGACCGCTCCCATCCTCAGGGCTCGAACGGACCGCGGCGATCAGGCGCCGTCATCGCCGCCGTCGCCACCGCCACCGGTACCGCCGTCGCCGCCGGTGCCGCCCATGCCACCAGTGCCACCGGTGCCGCCCGTTCCGCCCTCGTCCGAGCCGCGGAAGAAGACCTGGAAGACGACGTCCCGGACGATCCCCACCGGCTGGCTGGGCGGGACGAAGGTGGTCCCCGTCTGCGAGGGGGTGATGTTGACGATCGATCCGGGAGTGCCCGTCACGATGAAGGTGCCGAGGTCGGTGGTCGTGTTGTTCCCCGTGGTGCTGAAGTCCGGGTTGAGCGCCGCCACCTCACCCACGTTGGAGGTGACGGTCACGTCGCGGAGGCGGTTTCCAGCGTTGTCGATGGTCATGCCGAGGACGAAGCCGTCGGCGACCAGGTTCTCGTTCCCCACTCCGTTCGCGATCGCGTCCGCAAGAGCGGTCGGAACGAAGAAGGCCGCCACGTTGTCGTCGTCACGGCAAACCAAGGAGGGGTGGACGTCGTCGCCGATCTGGCAGAGACCGAGCGAGGAGGTGACCACGTCGTCGCGATCGTCCCCGGCGGCCACGGTCAGCACGATCCCGACCTGCGCATCGCCGATGTCGACGTTCTCCAGCGAGAAGCTACCGTCGCTACCGACCTCGGTCTGGGCGAGGACCGCGCTCGCGGGATCGCTGATGGCGCGCCCTGCGTCGACGAGGCGGACGGTCAGGCCCTCGGTGGAAGGTGCATCCTGCCCGAGGTCCTGGAAGAGCGGGTGAGGCAGCACGGTGCCGGAGACGTCGATCACCTGCTGCGCGGTGCCACCGGTCCCGCCGGTTCCACCGGTCCCACCGGTGCCGCCAGTTCCACCGGTTCCACCGGTGCCGGCCGTGCCGCCGGTTCCACCGTTGCCGTCGCCGTCGTCGTCGTCTCCGCAAGCGACCGCTCCCAGTCCCAATGCGAGACAGGCGAGCGGTACCAGCCACAGTTTCAAAACATGCCTCATGTCGTTCTCCTTGGCGATCACACCCCGAGGGGGAACTCCTCCTCCGAGTCGAGTCGACAAGGATAGCGCCTGCCCTACCGGAGAGCAAGAATGCCGCCGGTAAATCGTGAAGGCACAGCCGTCGTCGCGTGAAAATGTGTATCAGTGAACGATCCGCTCCGGCATGCGCAGTCCCTGCTGCCGAATGAAGCGGCGAATCGTCGAACGATACTCACCCAGCGAGCGGGCGCCGGAGAGCATCCACTCGTCGCCGACGATCAAGGTGGGGACGGAATCGATGCCTCGTGCCAGCGCCTCTTCGTGTTGATCGAGCACCGCGCGGCGGGTGTGGTCGCTGAAAAAGGCGTTGGCGAAGCGGTGCATGTCCAGGCCGCAGCTTCCCGCCACTTCGAGGATGACGTCCTCGCGGCTGATGTTGATCCCGTGAAAGAGCGCAGCGCGGCGAAGCTCTGCAAGAAGGCGCCGCATGCCCTTCTGCCCGGCGACGATGGTGGCGGCGTGGAGGGCCAACAGCGGCGGAAGCGAGGTGCGCGGCGGATCGGTAGAGCGCCAGAGATCCGGGACGATGCCGCGTCCTTCCGTCTCGCGGGCAACCTTTCGCAACGCCGACGCCTCGCTCGCACACTCCCAGCGCGAGGGGATCCTCGGCTCGACTCGGACGGCGAAGGGGCGGAGGCGCAGGCGGACCAGGGGCTCGAATTCCTCGCACAATTGGGAGAGCCGCTCGTGCGCGAGGAAGGACCATCCGCAGAGCACGTCGTGGTACAGCGTCAGTTCGATCGGGTCGATCGAGCGATGCATCTCAGTCCGCCCTCTCGGAGGTCGCGACGCCGCAGCCCCGAAGGCCGTGCGCGACGATCTCGGCCGCGACGTCGATCCGGAGCGCGCGTTCGATCCCTCGCAGCCCCGGACTGGAGTTGACCTCGGTGATCTTCGGGCCGGAATCGGACTCCAGAAGGTCGACTCCAGCCACCTCGAGTCCCACCGCGCACGCGGCGCGGATCGCCTCCCGCTCGTAATCCGGCGAAAGCTTCACGGGCTCGCCGCGGCCGCCGCGGTGCAGGTTGGAGCGAAACTCGCCGGCGCCGGAGGCGATGCGCCGCATCGCTCCCACGACCCGGCCTCCCACCACCAGCGCCCGGATGTCCCGGCCTCGAGCCTCGGAAACGAATTCCTGCAGCAGGATCTCCTGATCGAGGTCCCACATCGTGTCGAGCAGTGTTTCGAGCTCCTTCATCGAGTGGGCGATCATCACCCCGACTCCCTGGGTTCCCTGCAGGAGCTTCACGATCACGGGAAGTCCGCCGATCCGCTCCACGGCGCCGTCCAGATGCCCGCGCCGGCGCATCATCACCGTGCGGGGCACCTGGATGCCCGCACCGGCGAGGATCTGCAAGCAGCGCAGCTTGTCCCGCGACCGGCCGATGGCCTCCGCGTCGTTGAGGACGGGAATCCCCATCGCCTGGAGCTGGTTGACCACCGCGAGCCCGTAGCGGGTGATCGACGCCCCGATGCGCGGGATCACCAGATCGAGGTGCGGGATGGCAGAGCCCTCGTACAGCAGCGCTTGCCGGCCATTCTCCACCTGCAGCTCGCAGCGAAGCGTGTCGAGGACCACGGCTTCGTGGCCGAAGGCTTCGATCGCTTCGCAAAGCCGCCGCGTGGAGTAGAGGTTCGGCTTGCGCGAAAGGACGGCGATCCGTTTGCGGTCGGCCGTCGGCCGGCGGGTCGTACGCACCGGCCAGTCGCTGCTCGGCTCGGAAGGAAGGGCGTCGCGCATGGTGCTCCCGGTCGAACGGCCGGGAATCTACCCGCAGCGCTCGATGCGTACCAGCACCGAGGGGGCATGGGCCTGCCTGGCCGGTCGAAGACCGGTTTTGGCCGCCTTGACCCGTCGGAGAGGGAAGAGGTACCAGTCCCGATCTCCGACTTGCCAAAGATCCCCATGGAAAATCCCCCTGACTACAAGAAGACCCTGAACCTTCCGCGGACCGAGTTCCCCATGAAGGCGAACCTCCCCCAGCGGGAGCCGGAGCGCCTCTCGTGGTGGAAGGATCAGCGGATCTACGAGCGCCTCCTCGAGAAGAACCGGAACTGCCCGCCCTTCCGGTTCCACGACGGCCCGCCCTACGCCAACGGCCACATCCACCAGGGCCACATGCTCAACCGCATCCTCAAGGACATCGTGCTCAAGAGCCGGTCCATGGCGGGGCGGTACGTCGACTTCATCCCGGGCTGGGACTGCCACGGCCTTCCCATCGAGCTGCAGGTGGACCGGAGGCTCGGCCCGAAGAAGCGGGAGATGACCCGCAATCAGATCCGCGACGCCTGCCGGGCCTACGCCGAGGAGTGGATCGAGGTCCAGCGGCAGGAATTTCGCCGGCTCGGGGTCTTCGGGCGGTGGGAGCAGCCCTACCTGACCATGGACTACGCCTACGAGGCGGCCACGGTCCGGGAACTGGCCAAGTTCGCGGCGAGCGGCGGGCTCTATCGCGGCAAGAAGCCCGTCTTCTGGTGCATCCACGACCGCACCGCCCTGGCCGAGGCCGAGGTGGAGTACGACGACCACGTCTCGCCCTCGATCTGGGTGGCCATGGACGCGGTCGGACCGGTCGAGGGGGTGGGGGAGAGGGTCCGCCTCGTCATCTGGACGACCACGCCCTGGACGCTTCCGGCCAACCTCGCCATCGCCGTCCACCCGGATTTCGAGTACGTCGGCTACCGGCTCGACGATTCCGTCCTCGTCCTCGCCAAGGAGCGCCTCGTTCCCTTCCTGAAGGAGGTCTTCCCCGATCATCTGCGCGACGGTGAGCCCGATCCTGCGCGCATCGTCGCCACGGTTTCGGGACGGTCGCTCGAGGGCCTTCGTTACCGGCACCCCTTCCTCGATCGCGAGTCGCCGGTGATCCTCGGCGAGCACGTCACCCTGGAGCAGGGTAGCGGCCTGGTCCATACCGCGCCCGGCCACGGCCAGGAGGACTACGAGGTCGGTTTGGTCTACGGCCTTCCGATCCTCAACCCCGTCGACGACGGCGGCTACTTCACCGCGGAGGCGGGGGCGGAGCTTTCCGGCCAGCGCATCTTCGACGCCAATCCGCGCATCGTCGAGATGCTCCGCGCGAGCGGCCACCTGCTCAAGGACGGCCAGATCCAGCACTCCTATCCGCATTGCTGGCGCTGTTCCAACCCGGTCGTCTTCCGCGCCACCAGTCAGTGGTTCATCTCCATGGAGGCCAACGACCTCCGCAAGATCGCCCTGGAGGAGGTGGACCGCGTCCAGTGGATCCCGCGCTGGGGCCGGGAGCGGATCCGCGGCATGCTGGAGAACCGTCCCGACTGGTGCATCTCCCGCCAGCGCGCCTGGGGAACGCCGATCCCCATCGTCTTTTGCGAGGACTGCGGCGAGCCCCTCGTCAGCGCCGAGCTCATGAACCGCGTGGCCGACTTCATCGAGAAGGAGGGCGGCAATACCTGGTTCGAGCGGCCGGTCGAGGATTTCCTCCCCGAGGGGACGCGCTGCGCCTGTGGCGGCACCCGCTTCCGCAAGGAGGAGGACATCCTCGACGTCTGGTTCGACTCGGGCGTCTCCTTCGCCGCCGTGCTCGAGCCGCGGCTCGGCCTACCGGCCGACCTCTACCTGGAAGGTTCGGACCAGCACCGCGGCTGGTTCCATTCCTCGCTGCTCTGCTCCGTCGGCACGCGCGGGCACGCGCCCTATCGCGCCGTGCTCACGCACGGTTTCGTGGTCGACGGGGAGGGCCGAAAGCTCAGCAAGCGGCTCGGCAACTACATCGATCCCCACAAGCTCATCGCCCAGTACGGCGCCGAGATCGTCCGGCTCTGGGTGGCCTCGGAGGATTTCCGCGGCGACATCCGCTCCTCGCCGGAGATCTTCCGGCAGCTCGGCGAGGCCTATTTCCGCATCCGCAACACCCTGCGCTACTGCCTCTCCAACCTCTACGACTTCGATCCCGCGAAGGATGCGGTGCCGACCGAGAAGCTGCCCGCGCTCGAGCGCTGGGTGGACGGGCGGCGGGGCGCTTTCGTCTCGAAGGTGCGCCGCGCCTACGACGACTACGAGTTCCACCTCGTCTACAAGGCGGCGCTGGACTTCTGCGCCAACGAGGTCAGCGCCATCCTCGCCGACATCCGCAAGGACGTCCTCTACTGCGATCGCCCCGACTCGCACGCGAGGCGCTCGACGCAGACCGTGCTCTACCGCATCGCCCGCGACCTCTGCCTCTGTCTGGCCCCCATCCTCTCCTTCACCATGGAGGAGGCCTGGTCGCACCTTCCCGGCACGCGCGAGGATTCGGTCTTCCTCGCCGAGCTGCCCGAGCCCGATTCCGTGGATGCCGAGCTGGAGGCGCGCTTCGAGAAGCTCCTGGCGGTGCGCTCGGCGGTGGCCCGGGAGCTGGAGGCGGAGCGGCGCGAAAAGCGGATCGGAAAGAGCCTCGAGGCGAAGGTGGTGCTCGGTGCCGAGGGCGAGCTTCATGCGCTCCTCGAGGAGGCGAAAGACGAGCTCGCCGCCTTCCTCATCGTCTCTCAGGTGGAGCTCCGGAAGGGAGGGAGCGAGGGCACTCGGGCCGAAGGGATCGACCTCTTCGTGAAGGTCCTACCGGCGGCCGGCGAAAAATGCGTGCGCTGCTGGATCTACTACGAGGATCTGGGCGTCGACCCGGCCCATCCGCAGCTTTGCCGGCGTTGCGCCGACGCCGTGGCGGCATCGACCTGAAGTGGCCTACGCGAAGAAGATCCCCTTGCTCGCCGGCATCTGTCTGCTGGCGCTCGCCCTCGACCAGGCGACGAAGTTCTGGGCAGTGGAAAGCCTCACCCGGGCCTTCGAGGTGGAGCAAGCTGCCACGTGGCTCGAGAAACTCCGCTCCTACCGGGTGATGAAGCATTTGGAGCCCTTGCGGCGCGCGCCGATCACCGTCGTGGAGGGCTTTTGGCGCTTCCGCTACCTGGAGAATCCCGGCGCTGCCTGGGGCCTTCTCGGCGGCCTGGATCCGCGCTATCGCCTTCCCTTCTTCCGCTTCGCCCCCCTTTTCGCCATCGGGCTGCTCGGCTGGTTCTATTTTCGAGCCGCACGCTTCCAGCGCCTGCTCCGTCTTTCGCTGGCGTGCGTCGTCGGCGGCGCCCTGGGGAACTTCGTCGATCGCTGGCTGCACGGCTACGTGATCGACTTCGTGGACTGGCAGATCGCCGGCTACCACTGGCCCACCTTCAACGTTGCCGACGTCTTCATTTCCCTGGGCATCGCGGGCGTCGTCCTGGAGGGGATGCTGGCCGCGCGTCGCCGAAAGAAGCGGCAGGCCGCGGCCCGCGTTGAAAGCCAGCCCCCGGCCGATGGAGAATCGGCAAGTTCCGAATTCGAGGTTCTGCCCGCGGACCCCGAGATCGATCGCCCAAGGAGCGAGTGATGCATCCCTATCTCTTCCCCTGGGTCCTGCCGTCCGGCGTGCTCGAAGCGCTCGCCTATCTGGCGGCGATTGCGGTCGCGGCGCTTGTCGCCTCGTGGGTTGCGGGCCCGCGAAAGAAGCCGGGGTTCTGGCCGCGCTTTTTCGTCCCTTTCCTCGTATTGGCCGGCGTGGGCGCGACCATCGTGAAGAGGAACGCGCCCTTCGAGCCGCAACCCCTCCCGCTCCACACTTACGGGCTCATGATCGCGCTCGGCTTTCTGACCGCCGCCCACCTCGCCGGTCGTCAGTCGCAGCGCCTGGCCGCCGTCGACGGCACCGCCTTCTTCCTGCCCGACTCGCCAGTCCTCGCGCGCACGCGCAAGGAGGGCGCCGACGCGGTGGGGCGAGCCGCCCGCCAGCACTTCCTCGACCTGGTGCTGTGGATCTTCGTCGGAGCGATGATCGGGGCGCGCGTCCTCTTCATCGTCGTGAACTGGTCCGGCCCCGACGGCTACGGCGCCAATCCCGCGCGGATCTTCCAGGTGTGGAGGGGAGGCCTGGTCTTTTACGGCGGCTTCATCGGCGCCGCTCTCGCCTCCGTCCTGTACGCGCGCAAGCATCGGCTGAACTTCCGCGCCATCGGAGACATCGCCATCCCCGGCGTGGCCCTGGGCCATTTCTTCGGCCGCATGGGCTGCATCTCCGCGGGCTGCTGTTGGGGAAAGGTCTGCAGCGAAAATTTCTTCCTCGGCATCCGCTTCCCCGAGGGCGCGCTGGCATACAAGGAGATGCTCTCGGACCCGGCTCACCAGGACTACCTGCTGGCGCACGGGCATACGCCGCCGCTTCATCCCACGCAGCTCTACGAGGGCATGGGCGAGCTTCTGCTCTTCTTCCTCCTGCTCGCCTTCCACAAGCGAAAGCGCTTTCACGGCCAGGTCCTCATCGCCTGGTTGGCGCTCTACGCCGTTCTGCGTCTCTCCATCGAGACCTTCCGCGGCGACTGGGGGCGCGGGATGCTCTTCAGCTGGCCCGCCGACGATCCGCTCCTCCTCTCGACCTCGCAGACCGTCGGCATCGGCATGCTGGTGACGGCACTCGTGCTCTATTTGCTCTGGCGGCCGAAGCCGGCGGCCGCCGAGGCCCCGCAACTGGCCAAGAGCACCTAGAAATCTGTCGCAGGAACCGCTGCCCCCGCCGCGGCGATCAGACTGCGTCGGAGAGGATCCGGGAGATGGCCTTGGCGGTGTAGTCGACCACGGGGATCACCGCGCCGTAGTTCATCCGCGTCGGACCGATCACCGCCACCGTGCCGAGGACGCGATCGCCCTGGGTATAGGGAGCGGCGATGAGCGAGACCTTGGCGATGTCCGAGAACTCGCTCTCCGCGCCGATGAAGATCTTGATCCCCTGGCCCTCGATGGTGCGGCGCAGGATGTGGAGCATGCGGTCCTTCTCGGCCAGCGCCGCGAAGAGCTTGCGCATCGTCTCCACGTCCTCGGCGAAGCTCGGCTCGTCCAGAAAGCTCGCCTCGCCGGTGACGAAGACGTCGGGCTCGACCTCCGCCTCGGGGAAGGCGCGGCGGGCCAGCTCCAGCGCCTTCTGGCGGAGCCGGTCGTAGAGCGCCTGCTCCGCCTCGCGCTCGATGCGCAGCCGCTCGTGGATCTGCTCCAGGCTGAGCTCTCCGAGAAGTTCGTTGAGGAAGTTGGTGGCGTGCTCCAGCTCCGAATTCCCCATGGGGAAGTCGAGCTGGATCAGGCGGTTCTGCACCAGCCCCTCGTGGGTGACGAGGATCGCCAGGAGACGGTCGTTTCGCAGTCGGACGAATTCGATCCGCTTGAAGATGCTTCGGTCCGGATTGGGCGCGATCACCACCGCGGCGTGGTGGGTGAGCTCGTGCAAGAGCTTGCCCGTCTCCTCCATCAGTTCCGAGAGCGGAGCCGGGCCGAGCGTCTGCTCGATGCGCTCCCTTTCCTTCTGCCTGGGCCCGCGGAGGCGCAGCAGCGAGTCCACGTAGAGGCGGAAGCCCTTGTCGGTGGGGACGCGCCCCGCCGAGGCATGGGGCTTTCGCAGGTATCCGAGAGCCTCCAGGTCGGCCATCACCGCGCGAACCGTCGCCGAGGAGAGGTCGTAGCGCGGCGCGATCGCGTGCGAGCCCACCGGATCACCGGTGGCGATGAACTCTTGAATGATGGCCCGGAGGAGCTCTCTTTCCCGCTTCGGCAGTTCGTCGCCTCGGGGTGCTGCCATGACCGTCACGACGCGGCGCCCTCGGGCGCCGGGAACCGCTGCACGCCGATACGGGCATGCCTATTCACCACTTCGCCTCGCCCAAAGTAACAGCCGGAGGCGGAGGTTGCCAGATGAGGAAATCGCACATCGTCGGGCTCGTGGCATCGCTGGGCCTTCTCGCCTGCTACGGCGGAGAGCGCACGCGACCCAAGAATCCCGAGCCTGCGCGCATGCCCGTCTCGCCGAGCGCGCCCCTTCCGAGGCTGGTGCGAATGCGGCCGCCGCCACCGCCCGCACCACCCGATGCGCTGCGCGCCGAGGCCGGGGACCTTCCGCCGGCCGATGCCGAAACCGTTCCCGATCGGGATCCACCCGCCGGCCAGCTGGGATCCGGCGACGAGGGATGAGCCGCTCGCGGCATCCCTCCGCGTGATCGATACCCTGGGCGAGAAGATCGGCTTCTGCAAACGCGACACGATCGCCAGCGGCGCTTGACGACCTCTTTGGTCTGTGCTCATACGCACCGACCGAGGAGGTTGAAATGATCAAGTCGCGTCTCGTTCTCGTCGTCGGACTCGCCTCCCTCGCCCTGTTCGCGTGCAAGCGCGAGTCCGAACCGGCTTCCGACCCCCGTCCGCCGGCGGAGGCCCCGCCTCCTCCTCCGGCCCCGAACCTTCCCCCGCCCGAGGGCGAGCCCGAGGAGCCGGCCGCCCAGGCGGAGCAGGCTCCGGCGGACGCGGCCCCCGAGGGCGGCGCCCCGGCCGAGCCCACCATCAGCCCCGAGGCGCAGGCGGAGGCCGACCAGCTCTGGACCACGCTCTGCTCCACCTGCCATGGTCCCAACGGCGAGGGTGACGGCCCCGTTGCCGCCTCCTTCCCCGTCAAGCCTCGCAGCTTCAAGGACAAGGAGTGGCAGGCGCAGACCAGCGACGAGACGATCGCCAAGGTCATCGTCGAGGGTGGCGCCGCCATCGGCAAGAGCCCGCTGATGCCCGCGAACCCGCAGCTCACGGGCAAGCCCGAGGTCGTGCAGGCCCTCGTCAAGAAGGTGCGCGAGCTCGGCAAGTAACCGGACTCATCGCGTGCGGCCGGGAGGGGGCGGCGCCGCGCGCCGCCCGTCCTCCGGCCAGGCGTGGCGCGGATAGCGCCGCGAAAGCTCCTTGCGGAGCGCCGGATAGTGGCGCTCCCAAAACCCCGCCAGATCCTGCGTCACCTGCACCGCGCGCTGGTTGGGCGCGAGCAGGTGGAGCGTGAGCGGGATCCTTCCCCCTCCGATCGCGGGTCCCTCGGCCATCCCGAAAAAATCCTGGATCCTCGCCTCGATCCAGGGCGGGCGGCCTTCCTCGTAGCGGACTTGCACCTGCCGGCCGCCGCCGAGCCGCACCCGCAGCGGAAGGAGCTGCTCGAAGCGCGCACGGCTTTCGCCGAGGAGGTCGGAAAGCAGCGCCTCTTTCACGTCCAGCGCGCGCAATTCCTCGAAGCCGGTCATCCCCTGCGCGAGCCGCCCGAGCGCCTCCCGCAACCAGGCCTCGTCCGGGGTCGGGATCTCGGGCAGGATCTGCCGCGCCAGCGCGAGGCGCGCCCGCGTCTCGCGCCAGACCTCGGGCTCCACGAGGCGGTCGAAGGTGCGGAAGGCTTCGCGAGCGAGAAGCGCCGAGACCTCGGGCGAAGGCGGGGCCGGGCGACGGCTTTCGTCGAGGACCAGCGATCCGTAGCAAAGGCGCGACACGCGCTGGACGCGCTCGCGCTCCGCGTCGAAGACGAGCTCGTCCTCTTCCTCGATCTCGTCGCGTTCGAGGAGCCACTCCGGCTCGATGGCCGAGGCCAGCCGCACCACCACGTTCCCCGCGCGCGCCTCCGCTTCCACCGCCACCAGGAACTCGGCCTCCGTGCAAACACTCTCCTCGGCGAGGGTGGCGGTCTGGCCGGTCGAGAGGACGAGCTCGCGGCTGCGCGGAGCCCGCCTGCGCGCCACGCGGTCCGGAAAGCCCGTGAACACGATGGCCAGCAGCTCCTCCTCCGTCGCCTCGCGCGATGGCGCTCGATCGCGCGCCAGTCGCCCGAGCTGCCGAGCCGCGCGCCGAACCGCCTCCACCGCGTGGGGATCGACGCCGCGCAGCCGCCCGCCTCGCTCTGCCTCGCGCAAGAGGTCCCGCAATGCGAGCAAGTCGGAGGGCCCCGATCGCATCGCCGCGCCCGCGCCTTCCAGGGTCCGCGCGCGGATGTCGCGTTCCGACGCCAGCGCTGCGAGCAGGGCCGCCTCTCGCGCCACCCCTCGCGCTTCCCCCTCGACGATCCATCGGGCGAGGCGCGGATGAACCGGCAAGGCGAGCATTCGCCGCCCCAGCTCCGTCAGCGCACCGTGATGCAGGGCGCCCAGGCGGCCGAGCAGGTTGCGCGCGCCTTCCCACGCCGAGGGCGGCGGCGGGTCGAGCCAGCGGAGTTCTTCGGGATCCACCCCGATGCCGAAAAGCTGCAGCGCCGTCTCGACCAGGTCCGTCCGCAGGATCTCCGGAGCGTCGTGGGCGGGCCGCGCGAGGAAGTCCTCCCGGGTGTAGAGGCGAAGCGCCACGCCGGCTTGCGTCCGGCCCGCGCGGCCCGCGCGCTGAACGGCCGAGGCCTGCGAGACCTTCGCCAGACGGAGCGTCGGCAGCCCGCCGAAGGGGGAGTACCCGGCCACCCGCGCCAGGCCCGAATCGATCACCGCGCCGATCCCCTCGATGGTCACCGAGGTCTCGGCCACGTTGGTCGCGAGCACGATCTTGCGCTTCTCGCTCGGGGCGAGTGCCGCCTGCTGCAGGTTCGAGGGAAGAGCGCCGTGCAGGGGGAGAACCCGCAGATCCTTCTCCCTCGCGAATTCCTCGAGGGCCTGCGCCGCGCGGCGGATCTCCGCCGCTCCCGGGAGAAAGACGAGGAAATGCCCCTCCACCCCGGCGCCGAGCAGGCGCTTGACGGCCCCTGTCACCTGCAGGTGAAGGGGCCGGTCGTCCGGCCGCTTTAGGTGTTCCACCTCGACTCGGTGGGGCCTCCCCTCGGTGGAGATCACCTCGCAGGGCCCGAGATATTCGGCGAATTTCTCCGCCTCCAGCGTGGCGGACATCGCCAGGAGCTTGAGATCGGGGCGCGTGCTGCGACGGAGTCGGTCGGCCAGAGCCAGCGCCACGTCGGTGGCGAGGTTGCGCTCGTGCACCTCGTCGAAGACCACCACCGACACGCCGGAAAGCTCCGGGTCGGAAAGGAGGCGCCGCATCAGCGTGCCTTCGGTGAGGAAGCGAATCCGCGTCCGCGATCCCCCGATCGCCTCGAAGCGCATCTGGTAGCCGACCGTCTCGCCGGGCCTTTCTCCCAGCTCGGCGGCCACGCGCTCGGCGCCCAGTCGCGTCGGCAGCCGCCGCGGTTGCAGCACCACGATCTCGCCCTCGCCGGCGATCCCGGCCTTCAGCAGCGCGGGCGGCACGCGCGTGGTCTTCCCTGCGCCCGGCGGCGCGCACAGCACCGCCGCACCGTCGCGGTGCAGGGCCTCGACCAGCCGGGGGATCGCCGCGTCGATCGGGAGGGGAGCTTTCATCGCTTCAGTGCGCACCGACCGGACGCACGTTCGTCTTGTTCCGCCACCTCACGTAGCTTCCGTCCGGCGGGCAGCTCTGGGGCGGTGGCCCCGATTCGCAGCCCACGAAGGGGCCGGCCTTCGCCTCCCAGATCTGCTCGTCCTGGTCGATGCAGTAGATGCGCGTGGCCATCCCCTCCATGGCCGGCCAGGCCCAGGCCACGAAGAAGCGCTCGCGCTCCCACGTGCTCTCGGGGAGGTCGATGCGGAAGCAGTAGCCGTTGCGCTCGAAGACGTCCGCATCGGCGCGGACGGGCGGAAATTGCGCCAGCGGCGTGGCGAGCTTCTCGCCGGAGGGCAAGGGATCGAGGGCGGCGAGCTGGCGGAAGGTCCCGAACTCGCCCTCGCCGTTTCGGTCCTCGTCGACGTGGGCCTTGCGGCGGAAGATCCCCTGGGCCCAGTGCAGGGCGCGCAGGCTGGCGACCGCCGACTTCTCCGCCGCCACCTGGCCCGAGCCGACCAGGTTCTTGGCTGCGAAGCCCACCACGAAGGCGCCCAGCGCCACCACCGCCACCAAAGCCGCGAGTGCGATCAAGAGCTTTCGCGAACGCACGAGAAATCGCTTCCTTTTCGTTTCGCCGATCGGATACAAAGCCGCCGCCGCGTCGGCAAAGGAAGTGACGTGTACGTGGATCGTCTCGCATCCGCCAGCGTTCTTTTGCGTCCCGCTTCCCGCCCTCGGCTGGATGCAATTCGGCCGCAGTCTGCGGCAAGTCGCCGCGGCATTTTTCCGCACTTCGGCGCGGCACTTGCGCATGGGAAGCCGGTTGGGGAAGGAGTGCGCGGGCACGATCGTTGCCTGGGCGACCGCCTCCACGCGAGACGCTTGCGGAATCGAGCCGGATCGGCTTTATCAACCGCGTCTTCTGGCAACCATGGCGATCCGGCACACGGGCCTGGCGCTGACGTGTGCCGATCGGCCAGCTAACAGGTAGGCGAGTTCTGTGGATGCACCTGAGAAGCGCTCGGACGGTCTGAACGAAGCGCCCTACGTCTTTCCGAAGTGGACGAACCGGATCCCGGGCCTGGTCCCGCCGGCTTTCGTCTTGGGCCTGGCGGCGATCGTCTTCGTGATCTGGTTCTGGTTCTCGCCGAAGCACACGGAGGTCGGGTACGCCCCCAAGCAGCCCGTCCCCTACAGCCACAAGCTCCACGTGGGCGAGCTCGGCCTCGACTGCCGCTACTGCCACACGGCCGTCGAGAAGGGCCCGATCGCATCGGTTCCCTCCGCCGAGACGTGCATGAACTGCCACACGGTGATCAAGCACGACTCGGAGCTTCTGGCGCCGGTCCGCGAGGCCTTCCAGACCGGTAAGCCGATCGAGTGGGTGAGGGTCCACCGCGTGGCCGACTACGCCTACTTCAGCCACGCCCAGCACGTGAACAAGGGTGTCGGCTGCGTGGAGTGCCACGGCCGAGTGGACCAGATGGAGGTGGTGCGGGTGACGCAGCCTCTGAGCATGGACTGGTGCCTCGAATGCCACCGCGATCCCGCTCCCTACCTGCGGCCGAAGGATCAGGTCACGAACATGGCGTGGGAGCCCGAGGGCGATCGCCGCGCGATCGGCGAGCAGCTGATGCAGGCGTATCACGTCCAGCCCCCCACCGACTGTGCCGGGTGTCATCGATGAGCGAGCAGAAGAAGATCGAGTCCACCGACCTCCTGCCCATCCAGGAGAACGGGAAGACCTACTGGCGTAGCCTCGAGCACATCGCTCAGACCGAGGAGTTCCAGGAGTTCGTCCACCGCGAGTTCCCGGCGGGCGCCTCCGAGCTCACCGATCCGGTCACCCGCCGCAGCTTCCTCGGGCTGATGGGCGCCTCCTTCGCCCTCGCCGGGCTGGGCACCGGCTGCGTGCGGCGGCCCGAGGAGAAGATCGTCCCCTACGGCAAGCGGCCGGAGGACCTGGTTCCGGGCCTGCCGCAGTTCTACGCCACCACCATGGTCCTCGGCGACGAGGTCGTCGGCCTGGTCGTCGAGGCGCACGAGGGTCGCCCCACCAAGGTCGAGGGCAACCCCCTTCACCCCGGCTCGCTCGGTGGTACTTCCGCCATCCACCAGGGCGCCATCCTTTCCCTCTACGATCCGGACCGGACCGTCCGCGTCCTGCACGAGGGGAAGGAGAGCGATTTCCCGAGCCTGGACGCCGCCTTCAACGAGCGCCTGGAGGCGCTGGCGCGGCAGCGCGGCCGCGGTCTGCTCATCGTTCACGAGCCCTCGCGCTCGCCATCCTTCCACGCCCTCCTGGAGCGGGTGAGGCGGCAGTACCCCGAGGCGACCATCGTCTCCTGGGATCCCGTCGCCCACAACGGCACCACCGAGGGCGCGCGCATCGCCTTCGGCAAGGCGGTCGAGCCCGTCTACTCGGTGGCCCAGGCCGATACCATCGTCGCCGTGGAGGCCGACCTCCTCGGCTCCGGCCCGCACTCGCTGCGCTACTCCCGCGAGTGGGCCAGCCGTCGCGAGCCCGATTCGCCCGAGGGCATGAACCGGCTGTGGGCCTTCGAGGCCGTCTTCACCCCCACCGGCGCGGCGGCCGATCACCGCTTCCGCATCGGAGCCGGCGAGGCGGGCGCCTTCCTTCGGCACCTGGCCGCGGCGCTCGAGCAGCGCGGCCTCCAGCTTCCCGCCGGCATCGCTCAGCGCGGTGATTTCGATGCGAAGGTGACCGATGCGCTCGCCAAGGAGCTCCTCGAGCGGCGCCGTGGCCGCACGCTGATCGTCGTCGGACGCCACGAGCCCGCCGAGGTCCAGGCGATCGCCTTCGCCCTCAACCACGCGCTCGGCAACACCGACCGCACCGTCCGTTACTCGCCCGCCTTCCAGCCGGTGGAGGGCCGCCCCGACGCAGGCATCCGCCTGGCGGCGGAGAAGCTCACCAAGGGCGAGGTCGACACCGTCATCCTCCTCGGCGGAAACCCCGCCTACGACGCCCCCTCCGACCTGAACTTCGGCGAGGCGCTCGGCAAGGCGAAGCACCGCTTCCACCTGACCTGGGCGCCGAACGAGACCTCTGCCCTCTGCGAGTGGGTGATCCCCGAGACCCACTTCCTGGAGGAGTGGGGCGACGCGGTCGCCATCGACGGGACCTTCTCGCTGGTGCAGCCGCTGATCCGGCCCATCTGGTATGGCCGCTCCAAGCTCGAGGTGCTCTCGCACATCGCCGGCCGGCCGCGGAAGGGCTACGACATCGTGCGCGAGAACTTCCTCGCCACCCGCGGCGGCGAGGAGCTCTGGCAGCGCGTCCTGCACGACGGCGTGCTGGAGGGCTCCGCGCGCTTCGTCGAGGTCGAGCTCGACGAGGCTGCCGTCGCGCAGGCCGCCTCGAAGGTCGCGCGGCCCGACCGCGAGTCGCTCAAGGTCGTCTTCCGCGTCGACTCCAAGGTGTACGACGGCCGCTTCGCCAACAACGGCTGGCTGCAGGAGATGCCGGAGCCGCTCACCAAGCTGACCTGGACCAACGGCGCCCTGGTCAGCCCGGCCACCGCGAAGCGGCTTGGCCTGCAGAACACCCAGCGCGTCCGCGTCGAGGTGGGCGGTCGCTCCCTCGAACTCGGCGTCTGGATCCAGCCCGGCCAGGCGGACGACACCGTCGCCATCGCCCTGGGGTACGGCCGTACCCATGCCGGTCGCGTCGGCAACGGCCGCGGCGCCAACGCCTACGCGCTGCGCACCGGCGATGCGCTCTGGCTCGCGTCTGGTGCGCGCCTGACCCCGCTCTCCGGCAAGGAGCTGATGCCGACCACCCAGTCGCATGGATTCATGGAGGGTCGGCCCATCGTCCGCGAGGCTTCGCTCACCGAGTACAAGGCGGACCCCGAGTTCGCCAAGAAGATGGTCGAGCATCCGCCCCTCATCCCGCTGTGGCCGGAGCACGAGTGGATCGGCCAGCAGTGGGGCATGGCCATCGACCTCAACCGCTGCATCGGCTGCAACGGCTGCGTGGTCGCCTGCCAGGCCGAGAACAACATCCCGATCGTCGGCCCGGAGCAGGTGCGAATGGGCCGCGCCATGCACTGGCTCCGCATCGACCGCTACTACGCCAGCACCAACCCGGCGGATCCCACCGACCTCTCCGAACCCGAGGTGGTCCACCAGCCGGTCAGCTGCCAGCAGTGCGAGCATGCCCCCTGCGAGAACGTCTGCCCCGTGGCGGCGACCGTGCACTCGCTGGAGGGCGGCCTCAACGACATGGTCTACAACCGCTGCATCGGTACGCGGTACTGCGCCAACAACTGCCCCTACAAGGTGCGGCGGTTCAACTTCCTGGACTTCCACCAGAAGGCCGGGCTTCCCAAGGTCCGCCAGCTCGCCTTCAACCCGGACGTCACGGTTCGCACCCGCGGCGTCATGGAGAAGTGCACCTACTGCGTCCAGCGCATCAACGCCGCGCGCCGCGACGCCAAGGTGGCGGGCCTGGACCGGGTGCCGGACGGCGTGATCACGCCGGCCTGCGCCCAGGCTTGCCCGACCGAGGCCATCGTTTTTGGTGACATCACGGATCCGGCCAGCCGCGTGAGCAAGCGCAAGAAGGAGGCCCGGAACTACGAGCTCCTCGGCGAGCTCAACACGCAGCCGAGGACCTCCTACCTGGCCCGCGTCCGCAACCCGAACCCGGAGCTCGTCTCGTGAGCGCGCCCAGCATCGCAACGACGAAGATCCCGATTCCGCCCACGCCCCCGGACGAAAAGCTCGTCACGGGCGGGCTCACCTTCTCGGACGTCACCAACCTCGTCAGCCAGGTGACGGAGCAGAAGACGCCGAGGAACTGGTACCTCGCCTTCGCGTTCTCTTTGGCGCTGCTCGGCGTCTTCGGCGTCTCGGTCCTCTGGCTGCTGTGGGAGGGCACCGGCGTCTGGGGTCTGCAGCAGCCCGTCGGCTGGGCCTGGGACATCACCAACTTCGTGTTCTGGGTCGGCATCGGCCACGCCGGCACCCTGATCTCCGCCATCCTCTTTCTCTTTCGGCAGAAGTGGCGGACCTCGGTGAACCGCGCCGCCGAGGCGATGACCATCTTCGCAGTCATCTGCGCCCTGATGTTCCCGGGGCTGCACGTGGGCCGGATCTGGATGGCCTACTATCTCTTCCCGCTGCCCAACCAGATGGGCATGTGGCCGAACTTCCGCAGCCCGCTGCTCTGGGACGTCTTTGCGGTCGGCACCTACTTCACCGTCTCGCTGCTCTTCTGGTACGTGGGCCTCGTCCCCGACCTGGCGACGCTGCGCGACCGCGCCAAGACCAGGACCCGGGCGCTGGTCTACGGGCTGCTCAGCCTCGGGTGGCGGGGCTCGATGCGGCATTGGATCAACTACGAGAAGGCGTACCTGATCCTGGCCGGCATCTCGACCCCGCTGGTGCTCTCGGTGCACACCATCGTGTCGTTCGACTTCGCCACGTCGGTGATCCCCGGCTGGCACACGACCATCTTCCCGCCCTACTTCGTCGCCGGCGCCATCTTCTCCGGCTTCGCCATGGTGGTGAGCCTGATGGTGATCACGCGCCAGGTCTTCGGCTTCAAGGACCTGGTGACGCTCGATCACCTGGAGAAGATGAACAAGATCATCCTCCTGACCGGCACGATGGTCGGTTACGCCTACGCGATGGAGTTCTTCATCGCGTGGTACTCCGGATCGCTTTACGAGCGGTACGCCTTCATCAACCGCGCCTTCGGTCCCTACGCCTGGGCCTACTGGACGATGATCACGTGCAACGTGATCTCGCCGCAGTTCTTCTGGTTCCGTAAGTTCCGGCGGAGCATCCCGGTGATGTTCGTCCTCTCCATCGTGGTGAACATCGGGATGTGGTTCGAGCGCTTCGTGATCATCGTCACGTCGCTGCACCGCGATTACCTGCCGGGGTCGTGGGGTTACTTCATGCCCACGATCTGGGACATCGGCCTCTTCGTCGGTTCGTTCGGCCTCTTCTTCACGCTCTTCGTCCTCTTCCTCCGCTTCCTGCCCGTGATCGCGGTCTCGGAGGTCAAGGGTGTGATGCCGGAGGCCGATCCGCACCACCACGCGCACGAGGAGGTCGAGGAGAAGGCGCCGCTGCGCACCGCGGAGGCAAGCTGAGATGGCTAAGGAAAGGCTTCTCGTCGCGGAATTCGATACCCCCGCGGAGATCGTCGCCGCGGCCAAGGCCCTGGCGGATGCGGGTTACCGGCGTTTCGACGCCCACACTCCCTTCCCCGTGCACGGCCTGGACAAGGCGATGAGGATCCCGCACTCGAAGCTCGGCTGGATCGTCCTCGCCCACGGCCTCGTCGGCGCCATCGGCGGCTTTGCCCTCCAGACGTGGTCGAGCACCGTGGCCTATCCGATGGTCATCGGCGGTAAGCCCTACTTCAGCTTCCAGGCCTTCGTGCCGGTGACCTTCGCGCTGACCATCCTGCTGTCGGCGTTCGGGGCGGTCTTCGGCATGCTCTTCCTCAACGGCCTGCCGCGGTGGAACCACCCCATGCTCAACAGCCGCCACACCGCGCGGATGACGGACGACAAGTTCTACATCTCCGTCGAGGCGCGCGATCCGCAGTTCGACGAAACGCGCACGCGCGAACTGCTCGAGAGGGTGGGCGGCAAGCGCATCGCCATCCTGGAGGCGTAAGTGATGCCAAAGCGGTTGTCCTGGATTTTCGTCGGCCTCTTCGCCCTGGCGGGCTGCCGCGGCGGGCCCAGCGAGGATCCGCCCGTGATCCCGATCTCCAAGATCGTGGAGCACCACATCGTGCCCGTCACCAACATGACCTACCAGCCCAAGGCCAAGGCGCAGGCGGCCTCGGAGTTCTGGCCGGACGGGATGGCGCAGCGGCTTCCCCCCGAGGGCACCATCCCGCGCAACGGGCTGAAGCTCGATTCCGCCTTCTTCCGCGGCGTCGACGCCGATGGCAAGCCGGTCACGCAGTATCCCGTCGAGGTGACCTTGGAGCTCGTCGAGCGGGGCCGGGAGCGCTACGACATCTATTGCGCCGTTTGCCACGACAGGGCTGGACAGGGCCGGGGGATCGTCCCCACCCGCGGCT